>DAOUEM010000337.1:0-22938 GCA_034430555.1 Anaerolineae bacterium
AAGGCCGCCAGCACCGCCGCCGCCCGGCTGCGACTCAGCCGTTTCGTCAGGGGATAGGCCACCGCCACCGTCAGCAACCCGGCGAACAGCGACAGCATCCGCGCGGCAAACTCCCCGATCCCGGCCAGCCGTATCCAGCCGAAGAGCAGCCACTGGTAAACCGGCGGGTGCACGTCGCGGGTGACCAGTTCGGTGGCCTGGGCGAAGTCGTGGTTAGAGACCCACACCGACCACGCCTCGTCCCACCAGAAGGCTTTTTGCTCCAGGGCGTGGAGGCGCAGGCCATAAGCCAGCAGCAGGATCACGACCAGTACGATCATCACGCGGACTCGGGATTTCGCCATACGTCTCTCCCAGCAAACGGATCGGCGTCAGGCGGCCATTCTAACACATCGACAGTGGGGTTCGGCAGGTCGAGTCCGGAATCAAAAAGCGGGAGCCGCGCCCTGGCCGCTCCCACCATCGTAGCCAAAACCCAACCGTTATTCGACCGGCTCGAAGCGCAGCAGGCGGCCATTGTAGTCCACCACGTACAACTCGCCCGACTCGTCTTCGCCAAAGGCGCTGATGTTGGTCCCGGTCTCGGCGCTACACAGGCGGCCCTGCCACTCGCCGGCCCCATCCCGCCAGGCCGCCCAGATGTTGCCCGTGCACCAGTCGCCGTAGAAGTAAACGCCGAGCAGGTCGGGCAGCGCCTCACCCCGGTAGACGAAACCGCCCGTCACCGAGCAGCCGCCCTCGCTGTGCGCGTACTCGGCTATAGGGGCGACCGCGTCGGACGGCACGTCACCGCCGGAATAGGGATGGGTGCCCTCCAGCCGGTTCCAGCCGTAATTCTCGCCGCCGGGGCTGTCCGCCGCCTGGAAGTTGACCTCTTCCCATTCATTCTGGCCGACATCCGCCAGGTACAGGTCGCCGGTGGCCCGGTCGAAGCTGAAGCGCCACACGTTGCGCAGCCCGTACGCCCAGATTTCCGGCAGGCCTGCGCCGCTCGTCACGAACGGGTTGTCCGCCGGGACGGTGTACGGCTCGTCGTCGCCGTCCACATCGATACGCAGGATCGAGCCGAGCAGCGTCCACGGATTCTGGCCGTTGGCCTGCGGGTCGCCCGCCGAACCGCCGTCCCCCAGCGAGATGTACAGGTAGCCGTCCGGGCCAAAAGCGAGGTGCCCACCGTTGTGATTGCCGAAGGGCTGTTCCACCCGCAGCAGGTCGCGGCGGCTGGCCGGATCGGCGGTATTGGGATCGGTCCTGGCGGCGCTGAACTCGGCCACGACCGTATTGCCGGCGCCATCGGTGAAGTCCACGAACAAGCGCCCATTGTCGGCGTAGTCCGGGTGGAAGGCCAGGCCCAGCAAGCCCCGTTCCGAGTACCCGCCGATGGGCGAGATCACGGCGGACAGGTCCAGGAACGGCGTCGCCAGCCGTTCGCCATCGACCAGAATCCAGATGCGCCCGGTCTGCTCCACTACGAACAGCCGCCCGGAGCCATCGCCGGCGTGGGTCGCCAGCAGGGGCCGCTCGAAGCCGTCCGCCACCGGCGCGAGCATCACCAGGGCAGGATCGGGAGGCGTTTCTCGCGAGGTGACCGGTTCGTCTTCATCACCCTGGCCGGCAGC
This sequence comes from Anaerolineae bacterium, assembly GCA_034430555.1. Lineage (GTDB taxonomy): Bacteria > Chloroflexota > Anaerolineae > Aggregatilineales > Ch27 > DAOTXK01. The sequence continues at coordinate 1,620 of DAOUEM010000337.1, forward strand.
CAGCAGCGCCGTCATCAGCAAAAACACCAGCATCAACGTCCAAACAACCGTCTTTTTGATCATTTTTCTACCCTCAACTGCTTGATATTTACACTAAACACATCTTAGATGCCCGATAATAACCGGGGTCACGAAGGGCCGCCAGGGGAAAACGGGAGGACGTCAGCCGACGTAGTGGCGGGCGATGGCATCCACCCGCGCGCCGTAGCCGCCGCCAAAATGGTTGAGGTGCACGATCAGGGGATAGAGTTGATACAACAGGCGCCGCTGATCGTAGCCATCCAGGGGATAAACTTCGTCGTAGGCGGCATAAAAGCGCGGCGGAAAACCGCCGAACAGCTCCGTCATCGCCAGGTCGACTTCACGGTGCCCGTAGTAGGCCGCCGGGTCGACCAGCACCGGCTCATCGCCGGGGGCTACCATGTAGTTGCCGCTCCACAGGTCGCCGTGCAGCAGCGACGGCGCGATCACTTCGTCATCCAGGAAGACGTCCAGCCACTCCTGCAGACGGGTGAGGGCTTGTTCGCGGGCGCGGGGCAGCCGGCCCAAACGGCGGGCGACGTCCATCTGCGCCCCGATGCGCCGCTCCCGGTAAAACTCGATCCAACTGGCGGTCGGCGTGTTGGGCTGCACGATGAAGCCGATGTAGTTGTCACGCGCCAGGCCGTGCTGGTCGGCGGTGGCCTGGTGCAGCGCCGCCAACTCTCGCCCGAAGCGCTCCGCGAAAGCCCTCCGGTCGATGCCGCCGCGCGCCTCCTCGATCCACGCCATTGCCAGGTAGGCCGGGTGATCGTCGCCCACGGCGATCACCGCCGGTACACGGATCGCCTCCGCTGCCGCCAGGGTGCGCAGCCCGTGCGCCTCCGCCGCGAACATGCCCTCCGGCGAGCGCGGGTTCCACTTGATGAACAGCCGCTCGCCGTCTGACAGCGTCACCTGCGCCGCCTGGTTGATGTCGCCCCCGTAGACGGCGCGGGCCTCGGCCACGCCCACGCCCAGCTGTGCCGCCAGGGCCTCCCGCACGTCAGCCGGAAGAATCATCGCTCGATTTCCTTTCGCAGAGTCGCCAGCAGCCCGTCGATGCCCAGCGCGATCAGGGCGAAGGCCCGCTCGTAGGCGTCGCTGCCGAGCGGCGCACCGAAGGGATCGGGCACCTCGACCGGCGCGCCTTCTGGGGCGTAGGAGAGCAGCAGGCGCACGTCAGCCTGATCGTCAGCGGACGACTGCTGCCGAATCGCGTCCAGCGTATCGCCGTCCATGGCCAGGACCAGGTCGAAGCGCCGGTGATCATCGGGCGAAAAACGCCGCGCCCGGCCATCGTGAGGGAAACCAGCCGCGGCCAATACCGCCAGCGCCCGCGGGTTGGGCGGATCGCCGTCGCGGGCGGCGACACCCGCCGAATCGACGGTGACACGTCCGTCCAGGCCGGCTTCGACCAGGCGGCCCCGCAGCAGCGCTTCGGCCATCGGCGAGCGGCAGGTATTGCCCGCGCAGACCATCAGCACCCGGATCGGCCCGGCCCGGCTCATAAACCGTGCTGCTCCCGGATGTGGCGCAGCAGCCCCGTCGACGCCTGCCGCACCAGGTCGTAGACCAGCTCGAAGCGGCCGTTGTAATAGGGATCGGGCACCTCGCGCTGGCGGGCTTGCGGAGCATAATCCAGAAACAGGCTGAGCGCGGCCTCGTCGTCGTCACGGGCCAAACGGCGCAGATCGGACAGGTTCTCGCGGTCCATCGCCAGGATGTAGTCGAAACCGTCATAGTCGGCGCGGGTGACCTGCCGGGCGCGCCCCCGGTAATCGATGCCGTGCTGCTTCAGCGCCTGGCGCGTCCCCCGGTGAGCGCTCTCCCCCACGTGCCACGGCCCCGTCCCCGCCGAGTCGACGACGATCCTATCGCTCAGCCCGGCCTCGTCCACCATGTGCTGGAAGACGCCCTCGGCCATCGGCGAGCGGCAAATATTGCCCGAACATACAAATAAAACACGCACCATCACCGCGCACTCCACCAGGCCAGCATCCATGCCATATAACCTCCAAAGTGTACCGTTTAGCCGCCGGTTCGTCTAACAAGGCCCAACATCCAGCCGGTGATCGAGCGCTCGGGTATCCAGCAAGGGCGGCATTCGTGTAGAATAGGGGGTGTATGATCAGCGCCGGCGAGGGTAACCAGGCCATGTCCGTTCGGCGCTGACAGCTACCCTGCTTCAAACAAAGGTAAACGGCGATGAAACACAACCCTGCCGGGCCGGAACTGCGCCCGGTGCTCACCGACTTTGGCATCGCCAAGATTCGCAGCCGCCAGACCGGCCTGACCAAAACCGGCACGGTCGGCACCCTGGATTACATGGCGCCGGAACAGATCGTCTCCTCGCGCGAGGTGGACGGTCGGGCGGACGTGTACGCGCTGGGAGTGATGCTCTACCAGATGCTCACCGGGGCGCTGCCCTTCACCGGGGATAATCCCGGCGCGGTGATCCTGGCCCATTTACAGCAGACGCCGCCGGACCCACGGGCCGGCATGTTAGGGCCTGCCTGATTGACGGTTAGCAGACATTTTACAGGAGCGGATCGTTGAGCACACATCACTCGGTATACAAAGTCGTGGTGGCCGGCGACGGTAACGTCGGCAAAACCAGCCTGATCCGCCGCTACTGCGAGGACAAATTCGAGGAATCCCGCGTGATGACCATCGGCGTGGACTTCCAGGCCAAAACCGTCAACCTGGGCGGCAAGGACATCAAGCTGTCGATCTGGGACGTGGCCGGGCAGGACCGCTTCGGCAGCTTCCGGGATACGTTTTACCGGGGGGCGCGGGCGGTAGCCCTGGTCTACGACGTGACGACGCCGGAGAGCTTCGATCACCTGGGCCGCTGGCGGGACGAAATCCGGGAGATCGCGCCCAAGGTGCCGATGGCGCTGATCGCCAACAAGGTTGACCTGCCCGGCGAAGTCTCGGCCGAGCAGGCGCGGCAGTGGGCCAAAGAACAGGGTATGCCCTTCCTGGAAACCAGCGCCGCCACCGGCCTCAACGTCGACCCGCTGTTTAAGGGGCTGGCCCACCTGGCCGTCAACTTGCAGGAGTGACGACCCGCCGGGCGCTGAGCGCCTTTCGTTTTGCGCCGCGTACGTTTTCTGCTAAGATGTTACAAGACTGTCACAGCCAATGAGGGATGCCCCCGTGAGCAGCCCATTCGAGCCCTTACAACCACCATCGTCATCATCAGCGGATAACCCGCCGGGCAACGGCCAACCCGCCGGTGCGGTCGAGGAACCGTCCCGCTCGCCCATCCGCCCGACCCATCCACCTGCCGGTGGCGCCTCCCGTCCACGCCTGGTCCCCGCCAAACCGCCCACCGATGCGGCGGAACCCGAAGCCGACCGCCCGGCAGACCGATCGCCCTCACAGATCGCCGGCCTGAATCCACAGGAGACCATCGCCCACCTGCGGGAACGCATGGCCCAGGCCGCGGAGGAATTCGCGGCAGGCAAGATCAACCGCGCCCAGTTTCACGCGATTTACAACCGCTACGGCGAACAGCGGCGCATCATCGAGGGCTTGCTGGCCCGTGATCCCCAGTCCAATGCCTGGAAAGCGGTGGCCCGGCCCGGCCATACCAGCTTTTTACGCCAGCACTTTGAGGCTCGCCTGCAGTTCTACGCGCTCTTTATCCTGGGCCGCCTGACGCCCATCGTGCAGCATGGCACACGTCCGCCGCGCCCCACCGATGTGGTCCCCATTCTGCGGGCGCTGCCGGGCTTCCTCCGTAAAAAAGGCCCGCTCGGCCCGGCCAAAAAGCGCGTCACCGGCGGCAACTGGCTGGTTATCGTACCAGGCACACACACCGTGAGCATCGTGCTGTACTCACTGGAGCCATCCGCGCAGCAGCTATCGCAAATCGAAGACCTGCACAGCGACTTCGAACGGGCCAATGTGCACGCGCTGGCCCGCGAGGAGTACACCCCAGAACGCCTGGTCTTCCCTCAGCGCGCGCTGTTTGAGGCATGAGGCCCCATTCCCACAGGAACACACTATGAGGGCCAGAACCATCATCACCGCGACCGGCTTCATCCTGGTTTTTTTGATCACGGTCTTGCTGCCCACCATCATCGAGAATTTTTACCTGAGCATCTGCATGGGGGTGTCCATCGGCGGTGCCATCGCCATGATCGGCCTGAGCCTGGGGCAGATGGTCGAGGACTGGCAGAAAAAGCGCGGCGGCTGACGCGGCGGCTGATTCGAACCTCGCTCAGCCAACCATCAGGCAGGCGGCCAGAGTGCTGCCGGCGGCCATCCCGGAAAGCGCCGCGGCGCGTCAAACTCCCGTCGTTCAGGCATTAACCAGGCAGGCGGCCAGAGTGCTGCCGGCTGCCATCCCAGAAAGCGCCGCGCCTTCCACACGCGGCCCGCCAAAAGCGTCCCCGGCGAAGGCCAGCGGCGGCGCTTCTGAGGCCAGCAGGTAGCGCTGCGGGTAGGAGTTCTCCGGGAAGGAGTAGCGCCAGCGTTTGAGCTGCGCTTCCCGCGTGCGGGAAGCCCCCCCCATAAACACCTGGAGCGCCTGCTGCAATTCTTCCAGCACCACGGCGTCTTTACAATCCCACAGGCGGCGGCTGTAGTTCGCCCCGGCATGAACGGTGATCAGGGCCGCTTCCAGCGAAATCCCTTTGCGCTGGTTGTCGGCGATCCAGGTGATCGGCATTTCCGGCCGCTGCAGCGCGCCCGGCTGCGGCAGGTAAAAGGCGCCTTCCAGCCAGAACATCCCGGCCAGGCACGGCGCGTAGGTGATCGAGTCCAGGGCGGCGCGATGGACGGCGTCGATCACTGCATCCGCCGGCAGCAGCGCCAGCGACTGCGGCACGGGCGGGGTCAGCAGCAGACCGCGGCCGGTCAGCGTCTGGCCGTCGGCAGCCTGCGCCTGCCAGCCGCCATCGCAAAACGTCAGCGCTGCGACCGGCCAGTTGGTACGCACGTCGATACCCTGACTGAGTTGGCCCGCCAGGGCGTTCATGCCGCCGTGCACGGCATACCGTGGATTGCCGTCCGGCGGCACCGTCATCAAGCTGCCGTCACTCCACCACCTAGACCAGATAAAAACCAGCCCCTGCCGCTGCCAGCGATCCACCCAATCCTGGAATTCCGGCGTGCGGACCGTAAAAAACTGCGCGCCATGATCGGCCCGACCCGGTCCGATCCGCCGGGTGGCCAGCCGCCCACCCACGCTCCGGCCCTGATCCAGCACGATCACCCGCCGGCCCTGATCCAGCAGCGCGTTGGCCGCCATCAGGCCGGCTATACCCGCGCCGACAATCAAAACATCGGTATCGAATTGCCTGCTCATATCCCTGCGCTATCTACACCATGCCGCCGGCTAATGACGCCGCGCCCCGAACATACGCGCCCGGCGCACCTGCTCCTGCACCCGGTTCTGCAATATCCGGGTCATCTCGTCTTGCAGGTGATCCGCGTCCGGCAGCAGCGGCCAGACCGGTTCCGGGCTGTTTTCGGCGTCGCCGGCCCCGATCATCTCGACCAGCCGGATGCGGTCTCTCACCGCCGGGTGGCTGTCGTAGGCCGCGGTGGGCCGGTTGATGACTTCCTGCACCCGTTTCTCTAACCCGTCCTCCTGCCCTCCACTGAGGTCGGACAACGCATAAACATTGCTCAGCGCCCGATTCTGCCGGAGTGCCTCGTTGGCCTCCTGGTTGACCTGGAGGTTGAAGGCCAGACTCTGCCGCACGATATGTTTCAAGCCTTCCACGAACAGCCGCGACCCATAGGCCACCGCCGCGTAGCGGTCGGCCAGAATCTCCTGCAAACGCGACGCGCCCAGGGTGATCCGCAGGAAGATGCGGTTGAAGCCGTTGATGAACAACCAGGCCGGATTGTACCATTTGGCCAGGCCGTTGGTGGCCAACTGGAAGGCCATCTGGTGCATGGAGACGCGCACTTGCAGCGCCAGGTTGCCGCCCGCCGTATCCCGGTTGGAAAAATGCCCATACTCGTGGGCCAGGATCGCTTTCAACTGGCCCTGTGTCATGCCGGGCAAAGCCCCCAGGCCCAGGATCAAGGCGCGCTCGCCCAACCCGCGCAGTTTACGCAGCAGCGGCCCGCGCTCGGTCACGGCCACCTCCGCCCCCGGGGTAATGTAAATCGAATCGATGGGGCGGGTTTCCACCCGTGCGGCGACGGCCTCGGCCAGCGCCCACAGGTCGGGCGCTTCCTGGCGGCGCAGCGGACGCCCCGGCGCGACATCCGGGGGCCGGGCGAACACACTGCGGATCACGGCCAGCACGGTATAGACCAGGGAAAGCGCCAGCAGCAGCAGTCCTCCCACGATCCTGAGCGAGATGCGGCTGCTCTCCGTAAACATCAGGTACAGGATATACAACACACCCAGCGCCGCCGCAATCACCACGATCACCAGCAGCGGCATGGAAATGTAGTAGTAGAGCGAAGTGATGGCGATGACCACCCGGTACAGCGAACGCAGCAGCCGCTCCCCGCCGCCGATCTCGAAGGTGTCGCCCGGCTGGGCACGGTAAGCGGTCAGGATGGTCAGGCGGCTGAGGACCCAACCCACCACCAGCAGCACGACAAACCCGGCAGCCCAGAAGCCCAGCGCATACAAACCGGCGATGACCAGTTCTTCGTTGTGGCGGACCGATTCGATGGCCGCCAGTTCGCGCCGGGCCTCGGCCAGCGGGTCGCGCACATCCTCGGGCGTCATGCCCAGTTCCTGCGCCTGCAGCAGGTACTGCTCGGCCAGCGCCCAGTCTTCGTCGTCCATGGCAAACAGGCCGGAGAGATAATACGGCAGCGGCTCCTGGACTTCCAGGCGGATCAGGTTGGCACAGGCGAGGCGGAGGTCGGCGATATGCTCCACGGTTAGGGCCGCGTCCAGCAGGACCCAGTTGACGTATTCATCATCGGGCAACTCGTCGACGGCCATTTCCGCCCAGCCCAGGGCTTCCCGCTCGTTGGCCGCCTCCCCGATCAACAGCAGCGCCCTGGCCACTGCCGCCGCATTCAATCCGGAGTCATCGCGGTCGTAAGCCTGGAGGGCCAGCTGCAAACTCAGGTCCTCATTCCCCAGCGCCATCTCCACGTAGGACAGGCGGCGCAGCGCATCCGGGAAGTCGGGGGCCAGTTCCAACACCTGCTGGTAACCTTGTTGGGCTGCCTCATAATCGTCGGCATCCAGGGCCGCGGTCGCCTGCTGGAAGAGCGGCACCGCTTCCGGGTCGATGGCGGCCAGCCGGTCGTAAATTGCTTGCTCGTAGGCCGAGTCCCGTTCCAAATTGCCCTGGGCCAGGACCGGCAGCGCCATCAGCAGCGCCAGGACGACGGCAAACCCTGTGAAAAAGGCCTTTTTCATGCGAATCACCCCCCAGATAAAAGACCTGCCTCGTGCAATGACAGGCCAGTCCCCTACCGGTTACGGCCCTGTGCCGTCTTGCAGCGCCTGAGTCACCACCATCAGCCCTTCGGCGGCGCGGTCCAGGGCGGCGCGGGCTTCGTCCGCCGTGGCCTGGGGGATCAGTTCGTCCCCACCCTGGCAGACGGCCGTCCAGGCATCGGCGGCGCTGTGCAGGCTTCGAATCGCCCCGTTCAACTGGTCCGCCAGGGCGGCCAGGTCGGGGTAGCGGGAGCGGTCGGCGGCCCGCCAATCGACAAAATAAGGGTGGGTCACCTGCTCTTCGCTGCACAAGGCCGGCTGCCCGGCCGCCAGACGCCCCCACAGGTCGTCCAGGGAAAACCAGACCGCCCCCACCTCGTCGACTTTATCGCCCAACTGCCGGCGCAGGTCGTCCGCGGTGGCCGGCGGCGCCAGCCAGTTATTGAAGATGATGGCCGCCAGCAGCAGCGCCATCACCAGGCAGCATAAACCCGGCAGCAGGAGGACCAGCACCAGCCAGCGCCGGCCCCACCGGCGCGGGGAACCACCGGCAGGCGAGTCTGCGATCACCGGGGCCTGCCCCTCTTACGGATTCAGGCGCGTGGCCTGAAGCTCGTCGAGCCGCTGCGACGCCCCCTCCAGCGCGATGACCGCCTGCTGCATCTGCTGCTGGCCGACTTCCAGAACCACGCCAAAGTTACCGGTCTGGCAGCCCTGCTGGAAGTTAAACAGCGAGTCGCGGGCCAGCGCCATACCCAGGTTCAGGGCGATGGCAATATCCTGCAAGCGCGGTTCCTGGGCCGCGATATCCGGCGTGATGCCGTTATAGTCAATCACGTTGTAAGCTTCCGGGTTCGGGTCGGAGAGCTGGCGGCAGCCGCCGGTCTGGCCGCTGGCACGCAGGTCCGCCCAGAACTGCGGCAGCAGCACGCCGATGCCGCGCCCGGCCATCACCAGGTCGATGCGCTCGCGCATCTCACGAATGTACGGGGAGGGGTCCAGGGCGGGCGTGGGCGAGGGCTCGGTCGTCGGCGTGGGCGTGTCGGTGGGTGGGCCGACCGGCGCTTCCACCGTCTCGCCCGCCGGAGGGATGATCCCCGGCTGGCCGGTGATGGCCGCTTCCGCCAGGGCCAGCGCCGCCCCTGCCTGATCGAGGGCGATCAGGGCGTCGCTGATGAAAGCCAGGTTTTGTTCAGCCGTGATGGCGAACTCATTGGCCTGGCAGCCGATCAGCCAGTTGCCGGCGGCCAGGGAAAGCGGGTTGATCGCCGCGATAAGCTGATCGCGCGCCTGGGATAATTCGACAGGATCACCCTCAGCAATGGTCAGACTGAGGAGATTGGCGGCGTTGGTCGACTCGGGGGCCGGTGGTGGGATCGTGCAGTCCAGGCCGCCGCCGGTGCTCTGGGCGGTCCAGGACCGCTGCAGGTTGTCTGCATCCCGGCGCACCTGGTCATAGCGGTTCTGGAGCAGCGTCAGGGTGCTTTGCGCCGTCGATCCCCCCGGGCCAAATAACAACAAGGCCGCATTGATCACCCATACGATACCCATCAGCCCGCCCAGCAAGATCACGATGCGCCGCAGCATCTCCGAGGAGACGGGCGGGTCCTTGACCTCGTTGGGGTCGGGCAGTTCCACATCAACCCGCTGATCGATGGCTTCTTTGATGGCTTTGAAAACACCCAGCGCTTCCTCGGCGGCCTGTTTGACCTCGGGCAGCTCTTCCTCGCTGAGGTAAATGTTGCGCAGCTGCGTGACCGCGCGTGGATCACCCATGGCCGCCAGGCGCCGAATCACCTTGATACGTGCTCTGGTGGAGGCTTCGTCATCAAGCTGGTCGACCAGCTCCTGGACAATGTCATAACTCATCCGGCCAGTCTCCTCGTCAGACTCACAGGGATAAACGCCTGTTTCATGCGCCTATGATACGGCAACTCCCCCGCTGGCGAAAGCCAACGCGCTGGCAAAAGCACTGATCCCGCCGGCGGCGCGCCGCTGGTATACTCCCCATCAGCGCCATAACCCCCGGAGGACCTCATGCAGTTGATCGACCTGTCACATACCCTTGGCCCGGACAACCCGCGTTTTAGCCCAAACGTGCCCGCCCCTGCCCTCACGACCTACCTGAGCCACGCCGCGGCCGCGGCTTCCGGCCGCTACCAGGATTGCTCGTGCGAGATCCACCAGGCGGCGTTCGTCACCAGCATGAGCACCTACCTGGACTCGCCTTATCACTTCGATCCCGACGGCCCGCGCATCCACCAGATCGCACTGGCGGACTGCGTGCTGCCCGGCCTGTGCGTGGACTGCCGCCCGCTGTCGCCGCGCCAGCCGATCCCGGTCGAAGTGCTTGACGGCGTCGACGTGGCGGGGAAAGCGGTGCTGTTTTGCACCGGCTGGGACGCACACTGGTCTGACGCCGAGACCTACGCGGCTTATCCCTTCCTGACGCGGGCCAGCGCCCGGCGGCTGCACGACGGCGGCGCGAAGCTGTGCGGCGTCGATTACCTGGCCGCCGACGACCAGCGCGATCCCACCCGGCCCGTCCACACCACCCTGCTCTACCACCGCATCCTGATCGTGGAGAACCTGACCGGGCTGGCCGCGCTGATCGGGCAGACGTTTACCTTCCATGCCGCGCCGGTGAAGATGGAAGGAGCCGCCGCCTTCCCGGTGCGGGCCTACGCGGTGCTGCCGTAAACCCAAAAAGGGCAGCCACGCCCATCCTGCGGCACGACTGCCCTTGAAGAACCAGGCCGGTTTTCACGTCAGCGGATGATGTCCGCCGGGGACAGGTTTTGTTCGGTCACCACCAGCACGCCGTTTACAAAATCACCCGGGGCAAAACTGCCCGCCCACACGTCATACTGCCCGCTCAGCGGGACCGTCAGCGTTAGCATGGGGTTCTGGCCACCACCAGAGTCGTCGTCGCAGTACCAACGGCCGTCGGGGCCGTGCACGATGATCGTCGTATCGCCCTCCCCGCTGAAGAAAAAGCGCAGCCATGCGGCACTGCCCGCCGTGTAATTGACCCGGTAATCGGGCGCGCTGGCGGCATAACCCCGGGCATCCCCCTGGCAGACCGTCCCCAGGTTGGCAGCCACGTCTACCGAGCCGCCGCTGGTCAGCCGCACCTGGTGCGGGTCCGGCAGGAATCCGGCTGCCAGGTTGGCGGTGCCATAATTCGTCTCCGGGGCGGCCACTTCCAAGCCGCTGATGACCACCGGCACGCCCGGCGCGTTACCGGCGCCGCCATCGGCGTAATTGGCCGGCGTTTGATCCAGCTCGGTCACATATAACGCGCCGTTGACCGTCTCGCCCTGGTTATAACTGCCCACCCACACATTGTAGATGCCGCCCGCCGGCGTACCGTAGTCGAGCAGCGGGTCTTGCCCGCCGCCGAAATCGTCGTTACAGGTCCAGCGGCCATCCGGCCCGCTGACGACGAGGGTCGTATCGCCCTGACCCACGAAAAAGAAACGGAGCCGCGCCGCGCCGCCCGCCGTATACAACACGCGGAAATCGGGAGCGCCGGCGACAAAACCAGCCGCCTGGCCCTGGCACAACGCCGCCAGCGTGGTCCGCACGTCGACGCTGCCGCCGCTGGCCATCTGCACGGTGAAGGGGTCCGGCAGGAAACCCGCCGCGAGGTCCACGATGCCGTAGCCAGGCACCGCGCCGGGGTCCAGGCTGCCGGCGGGCAGCGGTGGGTTCTGCGTCTCGACACCGCCGCCCTGCTGCGCCAGTTGATCGGGGGGCACGTCCTGCCGCGTGACGAACAACTCGCCAACGATGGCCTCTTCACGGTTATAACTGCCCACCCACACGTTGTACCAGCCCCGCAGCGGCTGCTCAAAGGTGAGTATGGGATTCTGGCCGCCGGCGGCATCGTCATTGCAGAACCAGCCGCGATTGGGCGACTGGATCACGAGAGTCGTGTCGCCATCCGCCGCGAAAAAAAAGCGCAGAAAACCCTCCGAAACCCCGGCGTACTTGACGCGGTAATCGGGCGCTACAGCGGCAAAACCCTGTGGATCGCCGGCGCAGGTACCGGCCATGGTCCCGCGCACGTCGACGATGCCGCCGCTCATCAGGCGGACCACGTGCGGGTCCGGGGCGAAGGCGTCCCGCAGGATGGTCATCCCAAAACTCGGCTGCGCAACCGGGTCCAGGCCGCCCTGGGCCGCGACCGGCGAACGATGGGCCGCCACCAACAGGGTGATCGCCAGCCCGGCCACCACCAGCAACCGAAAATACCGCTTCATGCCACTACCCTCCCCACCGTAGCCCGGCGTTGTGTGTGTCGCCCGACGCCTTACCATTGTATCATCGAAACACCCCGGCTCGCCTGCCGCCGGGCCGTCATCGCAACGGGGCGGGATTCCGCGGGAATCAGTGGTTAAGTTGGCGTTGGTGGTTGGGTAAATTCAGGGTAAATCGACCGGCAAACGCCCCAGCGCCCCGACCCGCCCGTACAGCATCCGCGCCAGGGCGGAAAGCGCCGCGTCGGCCCCGCTGTAGGTCAGGAGGTAGGTCTGCACGTCCGGGTAAGCCAGCACATCGTAGGGCGAACGGATGGCGACGGCCACGGTGCGCTCGGCGGGCAGCGCCCGCACCAGCGACGCCTGGCTGTCATTCGTATACGCATCCTGCGTCAGCACCACGATCGTGCCGGCCCCTGCCGCCACCGCCATGATCCCATCCCAGTCGGCCTGGCTGACGCCAGTCGAGTAACCGACCAGGGTTACGTCGGGGTCGTAGGCGCGGAAGGAAGCCCCCGTACCGCTGGCCGTCAGGGGATAAACGACCGTCACCGGCGAGTCGGCATCCAGCGGCAGCAGGTCGGCCCGGTCGCGGAGCTGCGTCACGGCGAAGGCGGCCACTTCATAGGCCAGTTCTTGATGCGCTTCCAGGTCGACGTCCACCGCTTCCACGTCCACCGGCGACCAGTCCAGCAGGCCATAGCGCGCCTTCAGGGCCAGGATACGCCGGGCCGACTCGTCGATGCGGGCTTCGTCCAGGATGCCGAGTTGGACCAGCCGCACCACGTGGCTGATGGCCGCCAACTGGTCCTCCGGCGAAACCCCGCGCCCGAAGGTCAGCATGTCCACCCCGGCCACGATGGCCCGTTCCACCGCCACTTCCAGCGGGAACTGTTCCAGCACCGCCCCCATGCTCATCGCATCGGACAGGATCACACCCTCGAAGCCCATTTCTTCTCGCAGCAGGCCCGTCACGATCTCGTAGCTGAAGGTGGCCGCCTGCCCGTCGCCGCTCAGCGCCGGGTAAACCACGTGCGCGGTCATCACCGCATCAACCCCGGCCTCGATCACCGCCTGGAAAGGCAGCAGGTCGGCCTCCAACGCGGCCCGGTCGCGGTCGTCGGTGGGCAGCACGAGATGGCTGTCGTCGTTGGTGCCGCCGTGACCGGGGAAGTGTTTGGCCGTGGCGATCAGGCCGCCGGCATGCAAGCCGTGCAGCATGGCCGTGCTGAAGGTCGAAACGATGGCGGGCACCGAGCCAAACGAGCGCACGCCGATCACGGTGTTGGCCGGGTTGCTCAACACGTCGGTCACCGGGGCCAGGTCCATGTTGAAGCCCACCGCGACCATCTCGGCGGCCATCGCCTCGCCGACGCGCGTCGCCAGGTCGGGATCGCGGGTGGCGGCCAGGGCCATCACGTTGGGCCAGGCGGTAAAGCCGCGCCGCAGCCGCGTCACAATGCCGCCTTCCTGGTCGGTGGCGACCAGCAGCGGCACCCCGACCGTGTCCAGCGCGCTGCTCTGCAAGCGGTTGATCATGGTGGCCGTGGCTGTGGGGCTGCCGACGTTATGGGCGAACAGCACGATGCCGCCCGGCCTGCCGCGCTCGGCCATCTGGTAGATGTCCAGCGACTCGCTGGCGTCGAAGTAGCCCAGCATGAACATCTGCCCGACCTTCTCTTCGGGCGTCATCGCCGCCAGGATGGCTTCGACTCGCGTCTCGTCATAAGCGGGGGTGGACACCGGCGCGGGCCGCGGCGTCGGCGTGGACGACCCTGGCGAAACCTGCGGCGTCGGGGCGAAAGGCGGGGCCAGGTTGCAGGTGAGGCCGGTCAGCGCCAGCATCACCAGCATCCACCATCGCTTAGCAGAAGGTTTCTTGCGCAATACCCGGCTCCTTCCAGCGACCCGTCAGGCCCCGTCAGGCCCCGTCAGGCGATGCCTTTTTCCTTGTAGTAGGCCAGCGCCGCCAGGATCACCAGGGCGGCCCACACGCCCGCCGCCGTGCCCAGGTGCGCCACCCGCCAGACGGTGGCCAGATGCGTCCAGATTTTCACCGCGCCGATGCCTGCTTGCGCCAGGAACAAGATACCCAGCGCTATCGCCCAGCGGGAGGTCAGGGGCCGTTGGGCGCGGTCGCGCAGCGTGTACCCGATCACGGCCAGCAGCAGCACACCCATAATCACCACGGTGTAGCGGTGCACCATTTGCAGCACAATGGGCAGGACAGTACCCGCCGCCGGGAACACCATCCCATGACACAAGGGCCAGTCCGGGCAAGCGTAGGACGCGCCCTCGCCCACTACGATCGCGCCGGTGGTGAGCAGCACGAACAGCCCGACGATTGACAGCAGCAGCAGCGGGACATAACGCGGCGGGAACAACTCTGCGTCGAGGGCGGCGGGACGGTTGGCGACCAGCGTCGCCAGCAGGCAGCAGGCGAAGATGATCAGCGCCGTGCCTAGGTGAACGGCCACCGTCAGCGGCTCCAACTCGGTCAGCACCACCACCGCGCCCAGCAGGAATTGCAGCGGTAGGACCACGATCATCAGCGTGGACGGCCACACGATCCAGCGGCGATCACGGTGCTGACGCCAGGCCATCCACACCATGCCGAGGATCAGCAGGCCGCCCACCCCGGCCACGAAGCGGTGGCTGAACTCGATCAGGGCGGTTTGATCCGGCGGCGGCAGGACCTGCCCGTAACAGAGCGGCCAGTCCGGGCAGCCCAGGCCGGAGCCGGTCACCCGCACGATGCCGCCCACCACGATCAGCAGCCAGACCCAGACGGAAGTCAGCAGGGATAGCCGGCGGAACCCCTTGCCCACCGGCGAGGCTACGCCCGCCGACGCTAACGGTTTAGCAGAGGTCGTCATCGCTTACCCTCTTTATCTCCGTGATACAGATGTCCAAGCGGTTAACGATCCAGTATAACGCAAACGACCGCCCTGAACCTGAGAAACCGGCCAGGATTCGCCAACCGGTTATTGACAGGCGGCGGTCCAGGCCCGACAATAGGCGAGCTTTGCCAGACATGCAGCGGAGGTCCTTCGCCGATTACCCGCCCGGTCACAGCTTCTACTGGAAAAAAAGACTTTTAGCACACCGATTTTACCCACCCTAAGAGGTCATGTTATGCCGTTACACAAACGTCTCTCCCGCTGGCTCTTGCCGCTGATCCTCCTGGCCCTGGTCCTGACCAGCGGCGCAGTGCTGGCCGGCCCCTTCCGCCAGGGCGACTCAGCCGGAGTCCGCTTCGGCTACACCTACCAGCGCGCCGACGGCAACCGCTACGCCCTCGGCAGCGGGGGCGCCCCCTTCGTGGAGCCGCTCGACATCCCGCTGGGCGGCCTGCCAGATTGGGCCGTCGCCGCGCCTACCGAAAATGGCGGCAGCATCTGGGTCGTCACCTTGCAGGCCCCGCCCGACGACACGACCGGTCTCCGCCCGGCGCTGGCCTTCGAAGTGCAGTTGGACGGCGCTTACCGCCCCATCGACCTGTTCCCGGACCAACTGCCGGCGCTCGCCCCGCCCTACCTGGCCGTAGCCGACGGCCTGCCCAGCCTGTACGCGGCCCTGCATGAGGAAGCCCTACCCGCCACCCACCCGGTCGTGCTGCCGGACTCGCAGCGGCTGGTGATGGCGCTGGCAAATGGCGACCTGCTCTTCCTGGGAGGCGAGGAAGAGGTGCGCCTGCCCGTCAACGCGCTGCCGGATGCCCGAATCCTGGTGGACGAACACGAACGCCTGCTGCTGCTGACCGACCCGACCACGCGCTACGATCACGGCATTCTGGGCGATACCATTGAAGCCGCCGCCATCACCCTGGTGGAGACGGTCCCAGCCCCGCGTATCGCCCTGACCATCCCCATCCCGGAACCGCAGGTGATCGAGGGTCTCGCGCCGATCTGGGCCGACCTGGACGGCGACGGCGTCCGCGAGATTGTGGTCACCGTCAGCGATGGGCGGCAGGGCGCGCAGCTCCAGGTCTATTCCGAAGACGGCCAGATCGCCGCAGTGGGTCCGGCCATCGGGCAGGGCTACCGCTGGCGGCACCCGATCGCGGCAGCGCCCTTCGGGCCGGGCGGCGAATTAGAGCTGGTCGACGTGCTGACGCCCCACATCGGCGGCGTGGTCGAGTTCTTCCGCTGGGAGGGCGCGCAGTTGATCGTGACGGCCCGCGTGCCCGGCTACACCTCGCACCTGATCGGGTCTCGCAACCTGGACATGAGCGCCGCCGCCGACTTCGATGGCGATGGCCGCGTCGAACTGCTGGTCCCCACCCAGGACCGGGCCGCGCTGGGCGGCATCCGGCGCACGGTGGATGGCGCAGAAGTCGCCTGGACGCTCAGCCTGGACGGACGCGCCGTCACCAACCTGGCGACGGTATCCTTCGCCGATGGGGGCCTGGCGGTGGGTGTCGGGTTGGAGAACGGGGCGCTGCGCATCTGGCTGCCGGAATAACCCGCGCTTGGTCACCGATCGTCAATAAAAAAACCGCCTGGCGGTATCACCAACCGGGCGGTTTCGCTGGTAAAAACAGGGAGAAGCTGTCACGCCTGCCGTGATACGCTGCGCACGGGGGCGCGAGTCCGGTGGAACGTCTGCCCACCCAGGCGGGTCATGATCACCGCGCCCAGACCCCAGGAAGCCAGCAGCAGGATCACCCCCACGAACACAATGGTCGTGGGCAGGGTGAGGGTTAGCAGGCCGGTCAGGAAGGTGAGGGTCACCGCGCCCACCGCCGCCGCCGCCAGCGGACTCACCCGGCGGATGTTCATCTGTGCCAGCAGCCACGCGCCGACTGGCAGGCTCAAAGCCGACCACCCCATCAGGATCATCAGCACCAGCGCGACCCACGCCAGGCCGACGAAGGGCAGCAGGCAGATCGTGACCAGTATCACGGCGACGGAGAAGATCACCAGCGCCGTCAGCGCGCCCGCCACCACCAGCGTGAGCAGGCCGATGAGGCCCATCGTAACCGGCGTGATCAGGGCGGCGTCGCTCATACGGCGCAGGCGCAGCGGTCCCACCAGGGTAAAAAAGGCCGCCAGCGCGCCCATCACCAGGGAACGTAAGGCGTTCTGGCCCAGGTGTTCCAGGGGCGTCCGGGCCGCCACCTGGGCGCCGACCTCATCCAGCAGGCCGAGGTCCAACGCCGCCGGGTCGAAGTCTTCCCAGTTCCAATGGGAAGGATCAATCGCCAGGGGCACCACCTCCCCCAGCAGCTGGTCGACCCGGTCGCAGCTGGCGCTGTAATCCCCCATGATCTGCACGTTCGGCTCGCGGCGGATCGTCGTGCCGCATAGAGTCGCGCTGCCGGTGACATAGGCGCCGGTGCCAAGCATCACGTTTTCGCCCATCGCGGCCAGATCACCCATGACGTGCCCATCCAGCGTGATAGCTTCGCCCAGCAGCGCCACGCTGCCCGTCACCGTGCTGCCGTGCTGCAGGGTGATGGTCTGCGCCACCACGACCAGGTCGCCCGTTACCTGCTCGCCTTCCGCCAGCGTGTAATGGTCGGTGAAGACCACGCCCGAATCGCCCCCCTGGGCGTGGACCGGCCAAGCACCCATGACCAGGACCAGCAGCGCCAGGCCGAGCAGGCCTAAAATACGCCAACGTGGGCCGCTTATAGGGGGGGCCGCATACTGCCGCAGGTTCATGAACTGCTCCCGACGGTTTGCACCGGCACGACGATCGTGACCGGGCGGTTCTGGTTTTGCAGGAACCACACCAGCCAGGCCCAGACCATCGCCAGGGGAATGACGGTGAGAATCAAGGCCGGCGCCATCGGGTAGGCGGCGATCAGGTTTCCCAGGAACAGCAGCAGCCCTTCCAGGCACCCGCTGATGGTGCCGACGACCTGTACCAGCCCGGCCAAGAGACCGGCCAGCACGCCGGGATCGACCAGGGCCGGCACCACGGTCACCAGCAGCAGGAGCACCAGCGGGACGCTGGCCAGGATTCCCAGCAGCCCCAGCCCGAAGTACAGCCGCAGCCGGCGGCGCGGCGCGAAGGCTTCGTGCTTGCCCTGCTGGATGCTCAGCATCATTTGGCTGGCGAAATCCGGCGGCGCCACCGCCATGGGTGGCTGGCGCAGCAGGTCATCGACCTTACGCAGGCGTTCATACAGGGCGTGTTCGTCAGGATTACGCTCCAGCCGTGCCTGAAACTCCGCCAACGCAGGGCCGATCATCGGCTCGTCCAGCGCGCGATTCAGTTGCTCATGTTGTGGAGTCAAGCCCATTCTTAAGAACCCTCCATCGCCGGTTTCATGGTATGAGCAAGACCAGGCTCCGAAACCGGCTCTAACATCTGCCCCAGCGCTTGCCGCGCCCGGAACAGGCGGCTCTTGATCGCGGATTCGGTCGTTTCCAACGTTTCCGCGAGCTCTGCATAACTCATATCATACCAATAACGCAGGACCACTACCGTCCGGTAATCCGGTGGGAGCTGCGACAGCAGGCCCTGCATCCCCTCCGATCGTTCCAGATCCAATAATGCCTCCTCCGGGCCAGGCGTGGAACTGACCAGCGCCGGATGCGGGGCCATGCCCTCTTCTTCCAGCGACAGCCAGGTCAGCCGCCTCTTCCGCAACCGGTCAATACAATGGTTCGACGTGATCGACAGCAACCAGGTCTTGAAGGACCGGTTGATATCGTACCGCGCCAGATTGGCATACGCCCGCAAAAACGCTTCTTGGGCCGCATCTTCCGCCTCTTGCGGCTCGCCCAACAAACGATAGGCCAGGTTGAACACGGCGTTCTGATGGTACTCGACCAGCGCGCCAAAAGCGCTCTGGTCCCCCCCCATGGCAGCCTGCGCCCATTCGCGAACGATTGGAGCTTCTTCGGACACAAAAAGTCTCCCCTAAGACAGGCAATTGCCTAACTACAATAGTATACGGCAGGCGAGCGTTTGGGTTGCGCGAGTCGGGTAACTTTTACGCTGGTGAACCATCTAATAACAGGGTACCACAGTCCGGCGGCCATCAACGTCTTAAGCGCCGCTTCTAATGGTATTCTGACATTAATCTCGTATAATAACATTGACGGTTGTCATGAAACCCGCTAGAATTTTAACGTCAGGCTTGTAGCATAAGCTGGCAGTGAGGGAAAAAAAGGATGCCTGTCTATACCTACCAATGTGAAGAGTGCGGCGTGCAGTTTGATGCCAAACAGGGCTTTTCCGATGCCCCGATCACGGTCTGCCCGGAATGCAGCGGCCCGACTCACAAGGTAATTGGACCGGTGGGGGTGATTTTTAGAGGTAAAGGCTTTTACGTCACGGACAACCGCTCCAAGAGTTCCACCATGCCGCCTTCCACTAAAAAGGACGGCGAGTCAAGCAGTGCGTCAACCGACTCCCCGGCGGCCGAGAGTAAAGACAGCGCCAAGAGCAGCGGCGAATCCAAGAGCGACTGACCGGCCCGGCTGGCAGTACCCCACAAAAACAGAGACGACCTCGCAGGTCGTCTTTTTGCGTTCGAGACAGCGGCACGACGGGCGCTGGCGGCCCTCAGAGCTGAAAACCGGGGGAAGCGCGCACGATCTTCTGCTCGTAGTTGAAGACATACTCATCCAGGCGCTCGTGCAGCTTGGACCAGTCTTCGCCCTCCAGGATGGCCCGCATTTGTTCCAGGCTGTCGGTCACGATGGAGGTGGTGATCTGCGGGCCATCGCCGTAAATGGCGTACCACGATTCACGCGGCTGCAAGCCCAGGCGGGTGATACCCGGCACCCACTCCCGCACCATAAACTCGAAGTACTGCTGGTCGAATCCGGGCTTGATGTCCCAACTCATCATTAACTTATAGTCCACAAAATCCTCCCATTATTAACCCCCACAGCAAGGTCTTCTGGACCAGCCGCGGCTGGTCCACCGCGGCTTTTACGGCGGCGTTACTGCTGCGGCTCCAGCACCACGACCTGCGTCTGCTCCGGCAAAGCCGACGTCGCAACCCGCAGCGACTCTTCAGACTGCACCTTGCTGATCCCCATCACCTTCAAAAAACGGTCCACCGGGTCCAGCTTGACCTTGGTTAGCGGCGTCCGGTAGTGCATGGGGATGACGATGTCCGGCTCGATCAGGCTGACCACCTCTGAAGCCTGGGCTGCGTTCAGGCCATTGCCGCCGCCCACCGGCACCAATGCTACGTTGACGGCCCCCAGCGCATCCACCTCGGACTGGCTGGGCACGTAGCTGAGGTCCCCAAAATGGACGACACTTAAGCCACCTAAATCGAACAGGAACACCACGTTCAAACGCGCCTGTGTCACGTCATTCATCGCCACGCCGATCACAAACACGCCGCCGATCTCGTACTCGCCGGCGCGGGTGATGACATGGGTGGACGCCGGCCAGATATCCAGATTGGCATGCCCCGGCACGTCGTGGCTGGAGGTCACGATGTCGGCGCGCAGCCGGGGAAGTTTGTACCCAATATCGCCATTATAGGGGTCGGTGACGACCGCCGCCATCCCCCGCTCCACCAATCGAAAACAACTATGACCGTACCACGTAATATCCATAACAGAACAACGTCCTTGGCGTGCCCCACTGAATCGCATACCCGTTCTACGAACGAAATCGATTATACCTGATGGAAATATCGCCTGCCAGACACCCGATTCGGCCGAGTCGTTGCATGAACGTTTGTACGTGCGTATAATCGCTCTGAGGTGAAGAGGGAGCGGCCCATGTCTGTCGCTGACGAAATCAAGGCGCGTCTGGATCTGGTGGCCTACATTGCCGAGAGCGTCCCGCTCAAAAAAGCGGGCCGCACCTACAAGGCGTGCTGTCCATTCCACCAGGAACGCACACCCTCGTTTGTTGTCTTCCCAGAAACGCAAACCTGGCGCTGTTTTGGCGCGTGTGGCGAAGGGGGCGATATCTTCGCCTATGCCATGAAGCAGCACGGCTGGGACTTCAAAGAAACGCTGCAGCACCTGGCCGAGCGCGCCGGAGTCGAACTGAAGCCGCGCACACCGGAGCAGGACGCGCAGCAGGCCGCCTTCGAACGCCTGCTGGGCCTGCTGGACGAAACCGCCCGCTTCTTTTACCACCAACTGCAAGAAGCACCCGCTGCCGCCGAGGCGCGCGCCTATGTCGAACGGCGCGGCCTGCAGCCGGAGACCGTCGAGGCGTTCCTCCTGGGCTATGCGCCAGACGGCTGGCAGACCACGCTCGATCACCTGGCCGACCTGGGCTACGCCGTCGACGACATCATCGCCGCCGGGGTCGCCCTCCGTAATGACAGTGGACGCGTTTACGACCGCTTCCGCCACCGCCTGATGATCCCCATTCGCGATGGGCGCGGGCGCGTGATCGGGTTTGGGGCGCGGGCCTTGCGCGACGCGGATCACCCCAAGTATCTCAATTCCCCGCAGAGCGATCTCTTCGACAAGTCACAGACGCTGTACGGCCTGGACATGGCCCGGCGCGAGATCCGCGAGACGGAAACCGCCGTCATCGTGGAAGGTTACATGGACGTGATGCAGGCGCACCAGGCCGGCTTCCGCAACGTGGTCGCCCAGATGGGCACCGCCCTGACCGAGCCGCAGCTCCAGGCCCTGCGCAAATACGCCGACCGCCTGATCCTGGCCCTGGACCCGGACCAGGCCGGCATCAACGCCACCATGCGCGGCCTGGACGTGGC
>DAOUEM010000338.1:0-18808 GCA_034430555.1 Anaerolineae bacterium
GTTTTGGAGCATAGCCAAACATGGCTACTGTCGGCGTTACAAGGAATCGACCTCAGCGCATGTGGGCGACTGTGCTCGTCCTGCTGGTGGCTGCCACGGCGATCTTCTCCCATGTGGACGACCTCAGCATGTGGGAAGACGAGATGTTCAGCATCCAACACGCCAGCGGTAGTTTGGAGCTGGTTTTCCGCGACCCCGAGTTGATGTGGCCACCGGGTTACTATCTGCTGCTGCACCCCTGGATGAAGGTTGTGGGGTGGAATGACCTGGCCGTTCACACCCTCGGCGCGCTGCTGGGTATGCTGGCGGTGGCTTGTTTCTTCCAGGCGGGTCGGCGCCTGCGTTCCACCTGGACGGGTTGGCTGGTGGCGCTGCTGGTCGTTACCTCGAACTACACGCTGTATTTTTTCCTGGAGGCGCGTGGTTATTCCCTGGTTTTATTGCTCGGCGGGCTGGCCGTGTGGATGCATTTGCGGTGGCTAAATCGGCCAACCCGGCGGCGAGCCATCCCTTACCTGTTGGCCATCATCGGATTGTGGTATGTGCAGTACGCCGGCCTGCTGATCACGGCGATCCTGGGCGGGCACGTGTTGATGGCCGCGCCGCGCCGCCTGCAGCGCTGGCTGGCGCTGATAGCGATTGTATCGCTGGCCTACCTGCCAATGTGGCCGCAGTTTTTCCAGGCGATGCGCGTACGCGCCGCCATCACGGACAGCCTGCCGAGCTACTACCTGCATGGGCCGGAGGAAGTTTACCGGGCTTACAGTGCGGGCCATGATCTGCTACTGGCGGTGATTCTGGCCCTGGCCGCAGGAGGCTTATACCTGCTGCTGCGCTACCGCCGGAGGGAGTATTCTGCGGCTGTGCTGTGGCTGGCGGGATGGGGGATTGGTGTGCCGGTCTTCGCCTACATCACCCGGTATGATCTGGCTTTGCATACGGCGCGTTATTTGATGTGGACCGCTCCTGGTTTGCTGCTGCTGGCCGGCCTGGGCCTGGCCCGCCTCCCCAGGCGGTGGCGTTGGGGAGCGGTGGCGCTGGGGCTTCTCCTGGCGCTCCTGCCCTGGAACCCGTTCGCCTTTCGACCGGCCTATTCGGACAGTCCTCCGATCCGGGACCTGCTGCGCTGGCTGGGGCCGCGCTTCCAGCCGGGCGACGTGCTGGTGACGGACCCCGGGTGCATCTGCGGCGAATCCCTGACCTGGTGGTACTACCAGAACCTGTACTTCCCCGGCGGCCGCCCGATTCCCCGCGCCGCCGATCCCGGTGCCGTCGACGGCACGGTGTGGTATCTTTCCCGCCAGGGCAGCCAGGACCCGGCGCTCAAGGCTGCCGTGCAGGCGGGCCGGATCGAAACGGAATTCTGGGGACCGTGGTATTTTATCGTCGAGCACTACGAAGCGCCGCCGCTCTCGCCCGGCTTCCGGTTGGGCGATGCCGTGCGCTATCGAGGGGCCGCGATCGATCCCGCTGGTCCCTATCGCCCCGGCGATACGATTCGAGTCGAGTCGTGGTGGGTGGTCGATCGGGCTTTGAACCGCGACTACTCCTTCAGCCTTCAGGTGATCGATGAACAGGGCCGGCTGGTCGCCCAGAACGACAGCGGGCCGCTCGGCCCCTTTACCCCGGTCCAGACGTCGTTCTGGCAGCCCGATCGCCCTTACCGCGATGACCGGTCGGTCATCCTGCCCTGGGGGCTGTCGATGGGTACCTATCAGCTGCACCTGGCCATCTACTACTGGGAAGATGGTCAGCGTCTCCCGCCGGAGCCGGGCGCACCTCAGCATGAAAACTGCCTGCTGCTGGCGACCTTCCGGGTGATAAGCTGGGCGGGTTCCTGACTGGAAGGCGTGATCTATCTATTTCTCTCATGAGTTATTATATATTTTGCACTATCCTGGCCCTGAAAAATTATGTATAATGCCTAAATATCCTCCAATCTTATTCAGGAGATTCCGAAAATGGGGTAGTGATGGTCAACAATACGCAGGTCCAGTCAAGCCAGACTTACATTGATCTCGAGGACCGTTTGGGCGCGCACAACTACCATCCGCTGGATGTTGTCCTGAGCGCAGGTGAAGGCGTTTGGGTGACGGATGTGGAGGGCAAGCGCTATCTGGACTGTTTGTCGGCTTACAGCGCCGTCAACCAGGGCCACTGCCATCCCCGCATCAGGCAGGCGTTGATCGACCAGTCGGCGCGGCTCACCCTGGCCAGCCGCGCCTTCCGCAGCGATCAATTGGGGCTGCTTTACCAGAAATTACACGACCTGACCGGCTATACGCGGGTGCTGCCCATGAACAGCGGCGCGGAAGCCATCGAAACGGCCGTGAAAGCCGCCCGCAAATGGGGCTACCAGGTCAAAGGCGTGCCCCAGGACCAGGCGGAGATCATCGTCTGCCAGGGCAACTTCCACGGGCGGACGACGACGATCATCAGCTTCAGCACGCAGGAGGCGTATCGCACCGATTTTGGGCCGTTTACGCCGGGTTTTGTCACCGTGCCTTATGGCGATGCCGAGGCGCTGGCCGCGGCCATCACGCCGCGTACCGTGGCTTTTATCGTGGAACCAATCCAGGGCGAGGGCGGGGTGATCGTGCCGCCGGAGGGTTATCTCCGGCAGGTGCGCGACATCTGCGACCGGAACCAGGTGCTGCTCGTGGCCGACGAAATCCAGACCGGCCTGGGCCGCACCGGCGAATTCTTCGCCTGCGACCACGAGGACGTGTGCCCGGATGTGATGGTCATCGGCAAGGCGCTGTCCGGCGGCTTTTACCCGGTGAGCGCCGTGCTCAGCGATGACGAGGTATTGGGCCTCTTCCAGCCAGGCGACCACGGCAGCACGTTTGGCGGTAATCCGCTGGGTGCGGCGGTGGCGCAGGCCGCGCTGGACGTTTTGATCGATGAAGAGATGACCCAGAACGCGGCAGAGCAGGGCGAGTATTTCCAGGATCAGCTGGCCGAGATCAACAGCCCGCACGTCAAAGAGGTGCGCGGTAAAGGGCTGCTGATCGGCGTGGAGCTGAAGCCGGAAGCGGGCGGGGCGCGCCGCTTTTGCGAGGCGCTGCGCGACGAAGGCATCCTGTGCAAAGAGACCCACCGGCACGTGATCCGGTTCGCGCCGCCGCTGGTCATCACCCGCGGCGAGATCGATTGGGCACTTGAACGGATTCGCCAGGTCCTGCGGATGCCTTAGGCCCGCCGGACTCCTTCACAAACGGACGCAGTGTCGCCCCCACACCGCGTCCGTTTTTGATTCCACCAGGCTGCCAGTGGTGTTTATTCGGCGATGGGCAGGTAGATGTCCAGGATCAGGTCGTCGAAGGGCGTGCCCGGCGGTGAGATCGCTTCTTCCAGCCACTGGTGGTGGGCGCACTGGTACGCGCTGTCCTCGCGCCAGGCGGCCAGCTGCTGCCCCTGTATTTTGGCCGCCAGGTCCAGGATCAGATCGCGCAGGCCGGCCCGCCGGATGACGACGGCTGGATCACGCTGACTCTGCCGTTTGAGGACCTGCCGGCAGCCCGATCGCGCCTGCTGGGTTTTGGTCGCGCCGTGGACATCCTGGCCCCGGAAGCGCTGCGGCGCAGCGTCATCGATTTCGCCGCGCAGATCGTGGATTTCTATGGTAAGCTTTGAATGTGCACCTCGCCATATTTCCCAATATTTTTAGCATTTTTGTGGCGCTAGAATCGTCATGTCAGGCAAATACCCGTTTTGACCAGGCAGCAGCCCGATCCTGATTGGTGACGCCGGGGGGAAAGTCCATACCGTGTGGCAGCGACGCATCCTTTCCATCAATCTGCTCGTGATGGCGGCGGCCATCGCCCTGATTGTGCTGATCGGCATGGTCGCGCTCCTGGCCACCAATACCATCACCAGCACCGTCGCCGGGCAGTTCCGCACCCAGGAGCAGCAGTTAGTGGGGTCGCTGGCCCGGCAGCTTGAGTTCTTCTTTGATACGCGCAGCAGTGTCCTGCTCAGCCTGGCTTCCTATCCAGAAGTGCAGTCGACGGCCGCCGAACAGGCGGCGGCGCTGGCCGTGTTCGCCGAGACGGGCGAACCGCGCGCCCAAACCCTGCGCAGCATTGTGCGCCTGACGGCGGAAGGGGTGGCGCGTTATGCCTGGCCGCCGGAGGTTAACGCCCGCATCCAGGCCAACCAGCGGCTGGACTGGACGATCTCGCGTGCGGCCATCCAGGACCTGATCACCGCCGGGGGAGTGTTGTTCCGCGTGCTGCCCGGCGTGGATCGGCTGACCTTTTTATTGGCGACGGCGGTCGACATGCCCGGTGGTTCGCGAGAGCTGCTGGCCTTCGATCTGGACCTGGAGGGCTGGTTTCAGGATAATTTTGGCCCGCTGGAGCTGGGATCGTCCGGCCAGTTGTGGGTCTTCGATAGTTTTGGTCGCCTGCTGTACCAGGGGTCGGCGACTTCGGTCGACTGGGCCGCTACCACCGATCTGTCCATTCCATTGCTGCTGGCCGCCGAGGGAACCGAGGTGCTGGAATACGATTCGGTGGATGGTCGGCGGCAGGCGGCTTTTGCCCCTGCCACCAGCTACGGCATGTCCTTCGTGGTCGTGCTCACCCGCTTCGTTTCGGAAAGCCAGCTCCAGGTGCAGCGGCAGCTCAATCAGCTGCTGACGGTGACGATCATCGCCGTGCTGCTGGTGGCCGTCGTGTCCTGGGTGATGCTCTGGCGCTTGCTGCGCGAGTCCCGCCACCGGCAGCAGGCCGAACAGCGCCGCCAGGTGGCGCGCTCGCTCCTGGTGATCGCCCGCGCCGTGAATTCGTCCCTGGACCTGGCCGAGGTGTTGGAGCAAATCCTGGCCGGTTTGGGCCGCCTGCTGGTGCATGATAGCGCCTCGATCATGCTGCACACCGGCGGCGATCAGCTTGAGATGGTGGCGCTCAGCGGTAAATCCGGGCAGCAGGAGCGCACCTTTTCGCTGGATGAGATGTCCGCCGCCGCCGAGGTGATGCAAACAGGGCAGCCGGTGCTGATGCCGGACTGCCTGTCCGATCCCCGCTGGCAGGACCTGCCCGGCAGCCTGATTCGATCGTGGTTGGGGGTGCCGCTGCGGGTCCAGGACGAGACGGTCGGCGTGTTGAACATCAACAGCTACGTGGTGAACGGTTTTTTGCCGGACGCGATCGAGGTGGCGCAGGCCTTCGCCGACCAGGCCGGCGTCGCCATCATTAACGCCCGCTTGCATGCCGAGCGCATTCATTATTACGAGCAGGAGCTGGCCAACGCCCGCGATATTCAAACCAGCCTGCTGCCGCAGGAACATGTCCGCCTGCCGGAGTTGGAAGTCGTGGGTCGATCGCTGCCGGCACGCGTCGTCAGCGGTGATTTTTTCCAGTACCTGCCGCGGTTGGATGGGCGCTTCGCCGTGGCCGTGGGCGACGTGACCGGCAAGGGCATGCCGGCGGCGCTGTTGATGGCGGTGCTGACGACGGCCCTGCGCCGCGAACTCGAGCGCGAATCGAGCGTGGCGGCGCTGTTCGATCACCTCAACCAATCGCTGGCCGAGCGTATGCAGTCGCGCCACATGAACAGCGCCCTGGTGATGGCCGTCTTCGACCCGCAGACGCGCCAGGTGGAGGTCGCCAACGCCGGGATGGTGCAGCCCTACCTGCGCCAGGGGCAGGACGACTGGCAGCTGGTGCCGGTGGGTGGGTATCCGCTGGGAGCGTCCACGCAGCGGCAGTATAGCGCCCGGCGGATCACGCTGGCGCCCGGCGCGGCCTTGCTGCTGATGTCCGATGGCGTCGTGGAGGCGCAGAACGCTCAGGGCGAGTTCTTCGGCTTTGAGCGGCTGGAATCGCTGCTGGCGACGATGCCTCATACGATGAATGGCGAGGCGATTATCGCCGCCGTGCTGAATGCCGTTTACCGCCATATCGGCGACCAGGAAGCGCAGGACGACATCACGCTGGTGGTGATGCGGTCGCTGGTCGTGCCCGTGCCGGATCGTGAGGCAGCCATGCGGAGGGAAGCTGTTCATGCGACTTAAAGTATCGCTGCTGCTGGTGTCCATCGTACTGGCTGGCTGTGGGGGGAGCGGCCCCGCGCCGACGGTCACTCCGCGCTCGGATTTCCGGTTGGGGTTGGTGACCGATGTGGGCAGCATCCGCGACGGCACCTTTATCGAGTTCGCGCACCGGGGCGCTTTGCGGGCTTCCCAGCAGTACGGCCTGGACTATACCTACCGCGAGTCGATCAACGACAGCCACTACGAGATCTATCTGGCTGAACTGCTGGCCGACGAGCGGAACATCATCGTGACCGTGGGCTTTTTTATGACCGACTTCACGCTGGCCGCCGCCGAGGCCAACCCCGAGGTTTATTTCATCGGCGTGGACCAGTTTTACCTGGATGCGCCGCCCAACCTGATCGGCCTTCAGTTTCGAGAGGATGAAGGCGGTTTCCTGGCCGGGGCGCTGGCCGGCATGATGACGGAGAGCGGCGTCGTGGCGATGGTGGCCGGCGAGCCGATTCCGCCGGTTGAGCGTTTTGTGAACGGTTACCGCTACGGTGTACAATATACCAATCCAAAGGCTGAGGTATTGCAGGTGTACGGCCCGAGCTTCGTGGCCGCCGAGTTCGGGCGGGCGACCGCCCAAGACTGGGTGATCAACGAAGGCGTGGACGTCCTCTTTGGTGCGGGAGGCATCACCGGCTCCTCCGCCATTTTCGAGGCCGCCAGCCTGGGGGCCTGGGTGATCGGCGTGGACCAGGACGAATACCGCACGACCTTCGGCGGTGGCGTGCTGGAGGGAGCCGGTCTGCTGCTCACCAGTGCCGTCAAACGGGTGGATAACGGCGTGTACCAGGCCATTATGTCGGTGCTGGACGGCACCTTTACCGGCGGGGTGGTGACTCTGTCGGCGGCTGACTGCGGGGTGGGTTATGCGCCCTTTCATGAAGCCGGTATTGCCATCCCGGATGAGGTCGAGGCGCGGTTAGAGGCGATCTGGCGCGGGTTGGCGGGCGGCACCCTTCAGACCGGGGCTGGCGGCGATGGCGCTGCCGCGCCGGAGCCGTTGGGCGATGGCGAGCCGCCGGTGGCACCCGATGCGCCCACCCTGGCCAGTTGTGAGCTTGATTAAAAAGCGAGAGGTCCGCATGGCAGCCGCACCCAACTCGGAGCCGAACATGGCCCACGGCCTTCCCCATCCGACGATAGAGATATCGCTGCCGGGGATTCCGGGCTTTGAGAAAGTGGCGCGTGACGCGGCGGCAGCCCTGGCCGACCAGATGGGCTTCAGCCAGGACCGCATCGAAGACCTGAAAACAGCGGTGGCGGAAGCCTGCATGAACGCCGCCGAGCACGGCAACGACGGCGACATCACCGCGCAGGTGCGCGTCGTGCTGCGCGCGGAGGAGTCGCGCCTGTCCGTCTCCGTCAATGACCAGGGCCGGGGCACCCTGCCGGACCCCCTGCCGGAGCCGGGGTTCCCGGATCGCCAGCGGGGGTGGGGCCTGTTTTTTATCGACCGGTTGATGGACCAGGTCACCATCGACCGCCTGCCGGAGGGCGGCAACCAGGTAAACATGGTGATCCAGCTCACCAGGCCGTCCGCAGCATCATCGAATTGGTCGATGCCGTCGTCTGACGCGTCGACTGAGGAAAGCTGAGGTAGCGTACCTATGCTGAAAGGGTCCGGAGTCGGGCATCGTACCGAAGGGCAGATCGGGTATCTCGACTTCCCGCGCGATGTGACTGCCCAGACACGGGAGGCCGCTTACCAGGCCTATTTTGAGCTGGTGCGGGCCAGGGTGCGCGTGGTTGGCATGAATTTCGAGGCCAGCGATTATTTGAACAGCGCCGGCATCGGGCTGATCATCAGCCTGGTGGAAGATGCGTCCCGGGCGGACCGCCAGGTATATGGTTACGGGCTGTCCTCCCACTATCGTAAGCTGTTCGGCATGGTCGGCCTGACCGAACAGATGGTGGTGGTCAATGATGTCGACGAGATGCTGCTCAAGATAAGCGGGGGAGCGGAGGCGAATTAGCGGGCGGTTCCCTGTGTGCCTGTCCCAGTGATATTAGCCCTGTTGGATGACATGGACCCGCCAGGCGTGGTGGGTCACTTTTTTTTCCCAATGCCGGGATTTGGCGCGACACTGGCCGCTGTATTGTGTATACTAGGGGGTGTCAGCAGCGCTGTTCGTCAGAGGGGGATCAGTATCCGCGGCAGTCGTGCCCGTGATAAACGCCGGGCGAGGCTGCCCTTGTGAGGAAGGGACGCTCATGACGGATCAACCCAATCTCAACTCGGTCGCGCCGGATGCGCCGGTAGAAGTACGGCTCCAGGCTTTGATCGAGAACATTTCGGCCTACATCGAGTATTATCATGGCGGCTCCGTCACCTTGATGGCATTTGACGGCGAGGTCGCCAGGGTTGCCCTGGGCGGCGCGTGCGATGGCTGTCCGCTGTCCCTGATGACCCTCAAAGGCTGGGTCGAGGGCACGGTGCAGCAGTTCTTCCCGGATGTACGCGTCGAATCGGCGGATTCGTAACCACCTACGCCTGCCGGGCCGGTCGTTCGGCAGGATCATACTGGCGGACGCACACCTCCGCCGGCACAATTGACGGTCGGCTTGATGTGGCCCGGCGTTGGATCATCGCTGGGCCGCTGGTTTTAGCAACTTTTTTCACAGAATCGGGTGGTGGTAGTTATAGCTGTTGTGAAGGTGTGGCTTTGGACAAGGAGCAAACATCGATGGCAGTGTGGGCAGGCTTTTGGGCATTAGGGTTGATCTGGGGCGCATCATTTTTATTGATCAAAATCGGCGTGGCGGAAATGACGCCGTTGCAGCTCATCGCGATTCGTGTGGGAACGGCGGCCGTCGCGCTGGCGCTTACCCTCTACCTGACCGGGCGTCGCCTGCCTAAAGACCGGGCCACGCAACTCAAGCTGGTGGTGGTCGGCCTGTTTAATATCGCCATCCCCTTTTTCCTGATCACCTGGGGCGAGCAGAGCATCGACAGCGGCCTGGCGACCGTGCTCGACGCGACCGTGCCGCTGTTTTCGCTGGTGATCGCGCACTTCGCGCTGGCCGACGAACGCATCACGCCGTTTAAGGTGCTGGGCCTGGCGACCGGTTTTATCGGCGTCATGATCCTGGCGGGGCGCAGCATCGGCGCCGATAACGCCGTGACCAACAGCCTGGTGGGGCAGTTGGCTGTGCTGGCGGCCTCGCTGTCTTACGCCTGCACCACGGTATTTGTGCGGCGCAGCCTGCGACACCTCCAGCCGATGGTCGTCTCAACCGGCGCCACGGTCGCGGCGGCCCTGGTGATCCTCGTCGTGACGCTGCTGGTCGATGGCCTGCCGGATCTGGGCGCTATCTCCACCACGGCGACCCTGTCTGTGCTGGTCCTGGGACTGGCCAATACCTACATTGCCTTCCTGCTGTTTTACTGGATCATCGATTCCTGGGGCGCGACGCGGGCTACGCTGGTCACCTACGTGATGCCGCCGGTCGGCCTGACGCTCGGCGTGATCTTCCTGGACGAGGTGCTGGATGCGGCGATCATAGTGGGCGCGGTCCTGATCGTGGCGGGGGTGGCGCTGGCCAACTGGCGGCGCCACCGCCGGCCTGCGCCGCAGCCGGTGACCTCGGCGGCCGGTAAGTAGGGGGCGGAACAGCACTTTCGCCGGTGGGGGAAGCGGTTTATACTGCCCCTATGAACGGGCAAAAACTGGCGAGGGTAGGTTACGATGGGTGACGAGGGACGCTTTTTTTACCCCAACCGGATGGGCCGGATCATCATGCGCTCGATGGAAAACCTGATCGGACGGGAAGACCTGGAGACGGTGTTCCGGACGGCCGGCCTGGAGCAGTACATCGAACAGTTCCCGCCCAGCGATCTGGACCGCGGCTTTCCCTTCGAGGATTTGGGCGCGCTGCAGGCGGCTATCGAATCGCTGCATGGTCCGGAAGCGGGCCGCGAGCTGAACCGGCGGGTGGGCCAGCGCTGCCTGGATAACGGCCTGCGCGAATTCAACCCGCTGCTGGGCATCGCCGACCTGCCGGTCCGTATGATGCCGCTCTCGCTCAAGCTGCACGTCGGCTTTGATATGTTCTCCATGGTCTTTAACCGCTTCTCCGACCAGGTGGTGACGCTCAGCGAGGACCAGAAGAACTACTACTGGATCATCGAGCGCTGCCCGGTGTGCTGGGGCCGCCAGACGGATGGTCCGTGCTGTCACCTGGCAGTCGGAATCTTGCAGGAGGCGCTCGCCTGGGCCACCGGCGGCAAGAAGTTCCTGGTGGCGGAGACGAGCTGCATCGCGGCGGGTGATGAGACCTGCACCATCGCCATCGGCAAGCGCCCGATGGTCAAGTCCGACCTGGAAGACTGATGACCGGCCGACACCTTCGAAACGAATTCAGGATGCCCCCGGTGCGCACCAGGGGCGTTTTTTTTCGCCAGGTCAGACCTGTGGCCGCTCCAGGGAGAAGACCTCGCCTAACCGGGCGTATTCAGGCCCGCCCAGGCGCGCCACCGGCCGCATGAGCGCTGCGTCGACCAGTCCCTCCGACCTCAAGAGGTCTTCCCGGATGTGGTAGCGCACGATCCGGCCCAGGACCATCGTATTGTTGGAGCCGTCGACCGGGACGACCTGGTGAACCTTCGCTTCCATGGCGACGGGCGCCGCTGCCACGCGCGGCGGTTTGACCACCACGGAAGGGGCTGTGGCCAGCCCTGCCTGCTCGAACTCGCTCACCCCATAATCCCATTCGCCGGCTGTCTGGTTCATGGCCTCCACCAGCGGTTCGTTCACCACGTTCACGACAAATTCGCCGGTCTCCTGCACGTTGCGCAGCGTATCCTTCACCCCGCCGCCGAAACGCGCCGATCGCTGGGAGACGGAAAACATCACCACCGGTGGGTGGCCGCTCACGCCGCTAAAAAACGAGTAGGGGGCCAGGTTAACGGTGCCGTCCGCGCCCAGGGAGGAAATCCAGGCGATCGGTCGCGGCACGATCACGCTGAGCATGATCTTGTAGGCGTCGCGCGGTTCCATGTTTTCTGGAGCCAGGGTTATCATCCTGTCTGTCACAATAACACTCCTTGTGTCTGGGTGACCATCGATCGGTGATTCCAGGGTGTGATTATACCGTGCCCGACCTTTGTATTTCTGTAGGGTATCCTTTATAAACAGGGTGAAGAATTCGCCCGCTGAAGCCGGTGTCTCGATTACCCGGTGCGGTGGGCGCGTGGTTCAGCGCCAGGGGTTTCCAGGAGTTAACGGCATGACGATAAACTTTAATCCCCAGGGGGAAAAAACCATCCTGACAATCGATGGCGGCGGGGCGCGCGGCCTGATCCCACTGATGGCGCTGGCTAAGCTTGAGCGGGAGACCGGCCAGCGCTGCCACAAACTGTTTGATTTTATGGGCGGGACCAGCGTCGGCGCGATCATAACCGCCAGCCTGGCCGCGGGGTGCAGCGCCGTCGAGGTCATCCAGAATTACAAGGATTTTATCGGGCCTATCTTCCAGCGCGATTACTTCGCCATTGCCTTCAAACATGGGTTCCGCTACATCTATGATAAAACAGCCCTGCGGGACATGCTGCGCCGCTGCCTGGGGGATAAAACCCTGGCCGACCTGGACCGGGGAATCCTGCTCACCGTCAAAGACATGGCCCGCTCGGAGACGATCTTTTTTGTGAACCAGGGCCCTGGCGCGGTCGCCACCCGCGATTTTTCGCTGCTGCAGGTGGTGGAAGCCAGCTCCTCGGAGCCGGTCTTTTTCGAGCCGATAGGCGACGCGGTCGACGGCGGCATCGGCTCCTATGCCAACGTGTGTTACACGGCCACCGTGGAAGCGCTCGAATACCTCTCGCAGGATGACCCCGCCTGGGCACAGCCGGATAACGTGATCCACTGCTCGTTCGGGACTGGCACCAGTTCCAACCGGCTGCCGCGCGGCCAGGCCAAAACCTGGCTGCCGCTGGGCTGGCCATTGTGGATGATCGACGAAGGGCTGAAGGAAGCGATCGACGTGAACGTGCAGGTGACCCTCCGCCACTACGGCGACCGCATCGACTTCCGGCGCTACCAGCTTTCGCTGGAGGACCAGGTCGTCAGGGATGAATTGGGTGTGACCATCCCGCCGGGGCTGAGCAGCAACCAGCTTGGCCTGGATACGGCCTCCCCGGCCCAGGTCGGGCTGATGGAGGACATCGGCACCGCCTTCGCGGAAGGCCTGGATTTCACCAGGGACGGCACATGGCTCGCCCAGAACCCGCCGCCCGGCGCGGCTGGCTATCCCTATCCCTCGCGTCTGCCGCCGCTCACCGCCGCCATCGTGCGGGAGATGTTTAACGCTTAGGCCAGGGTGATGGTTACCGAAAGGCGGGTCGCTGACCCGTCTTTTTGTTTGTCGTCCTGGCTGATTGGTTGTTCGGCGAGGGTGAAAGTCGATTATATCAATTGTATCTTTTATGGCACGGCAAGAATGTTATTATGTAATGAATAAAGGCCGATATCACCGGATCGCTCCCATCGTTCCCATGACCCTGAAAAAAGGAGTAACCAACAGGCCGATCGCGTTTAATCCAGATGGCAAAAAACGATCCTGATGATTGACGGCGGCGTGGGGGCTTATGGCAACGTCTGTTACGTGGCCACCGTCGAGGCGCTGGCCTATATGTCCCGCGAGGCGTGAGTCAGGCGCCCGTTTCATCCGGGGGTGCTGGATCAAACCAACGAAAAAAGGGCGGGCTGCCCATGCCCGTCCTTTTGCTCGGTATCGGGGGAGGGCTCGGGGCGGGCCTTGCCCTGGTCGGCGACGGCCGTCTGTGCCGCTTTGATGGCCGCCGGATCGCCCAGGTAGTGGTGGCTGAGCGGGTGGAGGTCGTCGTCCAGTTC
Organism: Anaerolineae bacterium; assembly: GCA_034430555.1. GTDB lineage: Bacteria > Chloroflexota > Anaerolineae > Aggregatilineales > Ch27 > DAOTXK01. The sequence continues at coordinate 12,898 of DAOUEM010000338.1, forward strand.
GTAAACCAGCGGAATGCCGGTCGGGATATTCAACTGCGGGATGTCCGCGTCCGCAATGCCGTCCAGGTACTTGACCAGCGCTCGCAGGCTGTTCCCGTGCGCGGCGATGATCACGCGCTGCCCCTCCCGGATGGTGGGCGCGATCGTCTGGTGCCAGTATGGCAAGAAGCGCGCCACCGTATCCTTGAGCGACTCGGTCAGCGGGATGCTGCCGGCTGCCAGGCCCTGGTAGCGCCGGTCGTGACCGGGAAAACGCGGGTCGTCGGTGGTCAGGGCCGGGGGCGGGATGTCGTAGCTGCGTCGCCAGGTGTAGACCTGGTCCTCGCCGAATTGGGCGGCGGTCTCTGCCTTGTTCAGGCCTTGCAGCGCCCCATAGTGCCGTTCGTTGAGCCGCCAGTGATTCACCACCGGCAGCCAGCACAGGTCCATCTCCTCCAGCACGATCCACAGGGTGCGAATGGCGCGTTTAAGCACGGACGTATAGGCCAGGTCAAACGTGAAGCCGGCCTCGGCCAGCAGCCGGCTGGCCTGGCGGGCTTCGGCGACACCCTTGTCCGAGAGATCGACATCCGTCCACCCGGTGAAGCGGTTAGCCTGGTTCCACAAACTTTCGCCGTGTCGCAGCAGTACAAGCTGGTGCATGGATAGCCTTCCCTGTCCCTGGTCGATATATCTGGCATACTGACTATTATAACGCCCGCGGGCAGAGTGGGGTGGGGGACTCAGGTCGACTGCTGCGGCAGTGCGGCCATCATTCCCCGCACAAAATCGATTTCGTCCTGATTCACCAGGTGCCCCATGCCGGGATACAGCCGCTCGGTGACCGCCGCGCCCAGCGCCGTCAGGACCTGCGTGCTTTCCTGGATGCGCGCCTTCGGGATGTGCAGGTCGACGTCGCTGCATCCCAGGAAAACGGGCGTGCCGGCCAGCGATCCGGCGGTGTCGCGCGGCGTGCCATCCGGGCCGATCAGGTCCGCCGGCGGCTCGCGGTAGGCCGTGCCCAGGACGGCCAGGTCTTCGTCAATCGTCCAGCCGGGGCCGCGGGTGGCGATCTCGAGGATGGTGCCGTCGGGATCGTTGAAGTAGATCGAGGTGAAGTAGTGGCGGTCCAGCGGGCCGTTTACTTTGTAGCCCAGGTCGAGCAGGCGGCGCTTCCACTTGAGCAGGCCTTCTTTGTTGGCCACGGTCAGGGCGAAGTGATGCGTGCCGCCGATGCCGGGCCGGCCCCGCGGCGCGCTCGGCCACTCGAAGAAGGTGACGGCCGATCCAGGGCTGCCGGTGGCGTCGCCGAAATAGAGGTGGTAGGTGTCCGGCGCGTCGAAGTTGACGGTCTTTTTGACGAACCGCAGGCCAAGTACGCCCGCATAGAAGTCGACGGTGCGCTGGGCGTTGGCGCAGCCCAGGGTGATGTGATGCAAACCAAGTATCGTCACGAGATTTTCCTATCTGCCACTTTACAAATTCACTATTCACCACCGATTATATCTGATAAGTCAGAAAAAGAGCATAACAATTCATGAGAACAAAAAAGCCCCCTCCGGACCACTCACCCGTAGAGGGCGTCTTTTGAGGCTGGGGATGAAGCGGCTTTACAGGCAGTCTAGCAGCGCCTGTTTCATCGCTTCCGCGCTCTGGAAACGGTCGACCGGCAGGTAAGCCAGGGCCTTGAAGACGGCGGCTTCCAGCGCCGGCGATACCGCCGGGTTGACCGCGCTCGGCGGGATTTCCTGGAAGGCGAAGGGCGGCCGGTGGTGGGGATCGAGCCCGGTGAGCAGGTGGTGCATGGTCGCGCCCAGGGCGTAGAGGTCGCTGCGCGGGTCTTCGCGGCCTTCGTACTGCTCCGGCGGGGCGTAACCGGCCGTGCCGATTCGCTCGTACCGCTGCCCTGGCTGGAAACCCATGACGATGTCGAAGTCCACCAGGTGGATGCCGCCGTCCGGCCCGACCATGATGTTGCTTGGTTTGAGGTCGCGGAAAAGCAGCGGCTCGGCCTGGGTATGCAGGAAGGTCAGCACGTCGCACACCTGGATCGCCCAGGCGGTGATGTGCTGCGGCGGCAGGAACTGGCCGTGTTCCTCCAGCAGGCGCAGCAGGTCCGTGCCCTCGACCAGTTCCAGCACCAGGTACGCGCCCTCGTCGGTTTGCACGTAACCGTAGCAGGCGGGGATGGCCGGGTGATCCAGGCGGGCGCTCAACTCGGCCCGGCGGCGCAGGTATGGCCCGTAGCGCTCGACCATGCCGTTTTTGAGCAGCTTGATGGCCACCTCGCGGTTGTTGGCCGGGTCGTAGGCGCGGTAGATGTCGGCAATGGCGCCGACCCCGATGCGTTCCTTCACGTCATAGGGGCCGATACTGGCGGGCAGGGCAGGTGACATCGAAAGCGGTCCTTTGTGTAACAATGCGGGGCCTATAGTAGCCGGGCTGTTATACGTCGACTCACCGCCGGCAGGCACCACCCGCCTTACCGATTGGGCGCACGCCCATGCCGAAACCCTGGGCCGCTGTTACGCCAGCGAGTTGGCGCGCCGCCGGTGAGAAGCGTCAATTGTAGACGCCGAACTCGTCCACGGCTTCGAAGAAGGCCAGCACGTTTTCCCAACGGACTTCCGGCTCCAGGTCGTAGGCCGGGCTGAGGATCAGGCCGCCGCCTGCGCCCACCGTCTCGATGCGCGCGCGGACCTCGGCCCGCATCGCCTCCGGCGTGCCCCAGTGCCACGACTGCGGCGTGCCGACGGTCCCGAAAAAAGCCAGCCGGTCGCCATAACACCGTTTGAGGTGGGACGGGTCCATCACGTCGGGCTGCACCGGGTTGAGCACGTCCACGCCGATCTCGATCAGGTCGGGGATGATTGGTTCGATGTAGCCGTCGCTGTGCCAGAAGATGTGCAGGTCGGGGTTGGCCTGCCGGCAGGTTTCGATGATGGTTCGCACGTGCGGCTTGAAGTAACGCCGCCACATGTCCGGGCTGATCAACATGCGCGTGCCTTCGCCCACGTCGTCGTCCAGCGCCAGGATGTCGATGCCGGCCCGCGTCAATGCCAGCGAGACGCCCAGGTGCATGGCGGTGAGCTGCTCGGCCAGGTAGTCGACCAGCGGCGGGTTGTCCACCAGGTCGATCATGAACTGTTCGAAGCCGCGCAGCCGGTAAGCCGTCTCGAACAGCTCGCCGCCCAGGTGCGGGGGCGAGGCCATCACGGCGTAGTGTTGTGCATGGAGGCGGGCCACGTCAGCCTGGAGCTGCTCCGGGTTAATCTGGGCCATGAAGTCGGGCAGGGGAGCGGCGGCCATCTGGCGGATGCTGTGGGTATCGCCCAGCGGCGCATCGCGCTCAATCTCCGGGTGGTAGCCCCAATCGTGGTAGGTCTGCAAAATGGCCTCGCTGCCCACATAGACGTTCTGCGGCAGCGTGCCCAGGTAATCCAGGAAGTCTTGTTGCTCGTGTGGGGCAGGGATTTTGACGAAGCGGATTTCAGTATCGAACATTTCGCCGGCGTCCTGGTGCCGGTGGCCGGGCAGCGTGCAGGGATAGAAGTTGACCATCCGGGGGACGCGGTCGGGCTGTTCGCCGCGCAGGACGGCCAGCACGCGCTCGCGTGGGTTCATGAGGGGCGCTCCTTGGTGGCACAGGAATCACAAGACGATCATAACACAATCCCCATAAAAAAGGCCGCCCCCGGTGAGGCCCCAGCGGGACCCCGGCAGGGAACGGCCTCATAGTGATTCACCGCGTCGGGCAGATCAGCGGTTTTCCGGGCTGAGCCGGTTGAGGTTCGCCAGCGGCACCCAGCCATTAACCGCCTGCGTCTCGACGTATAGCCACCAGTCGCCGGTTTCCGGGTCGATGCCCAACCGCTGGGCCTGGGCGCGGCTCTCTGGCTCTAATGTGCCCAGCACTTCATCACCGCCAGCTTCGCTGACGACGGGCAGCGGTTCCTCGCTGACCACGAACGGCTCGGCGTAGGCGATGATGTCGGTGCCCGGGGCGGGGTAGGTCCACTCCGGCTCATCCAGCAGCAGCCAGCGCTCCGGCACCCAGCCGCGGAAGTCGTTGATCTCCAGCCAGTACCAGTAGCCGACTTTGTCTTCGGACACCGCCTGGCCCGTCACCGGGTCGATATCTTCCGGGTAAACGTAATAGACGTCCCGCACGATGGCCGAGACATTGTTCGGCCAGATGGCGACAGGGTCGGGCACGTTACCCAACGCCGCCGCGTCGTACAGCATGGGGATCGCGCCGCTGTCCGGGTTGATGGCCCACACCCGGTCATTGCGTTGGGCGATCGGTTCGGTGGGCGGTGGGGGTGGGGGATCGCCCCAGACGCCGAGGGCGGTCTCCCGGGCTTCAGCTTCCAGGGCCATGAAGTAGGGCACGTATCGCACCTCGTCATAGGTGCGGACGTGCGCCATCCCGGCGCGGATCAGCTCCGCTTCCACCATCAGCCAGTTGTCGTCGGCATCCTTGATCCACAGGTAGCGCAGCAGGCGATCATAATCATCCCGGTCTTTGATGTCGCTCTCCAGGTAGACGGTATCGCCGGCCTGCACGAACCGCTCCATGACGTGGGTGGCCGCGTAGCCCAACCAATCAGCCCCGGAGTCGGGATGGTGCGCTTCTGGCGTATCGATGCCGATGATGCGCACGCTTTCCTCGACGCCGTTCAGCAGCACGCTGATCGTGTCGCCGTCGCTGACGTGGGTCACCACGACTTCTTCGATAGGGCCTATCGGCTCGACGGTCAGAGCCTCGCCGCCGGAGACGTTCTCCAGGGAGGCCAGGAAGTCGCGCAGTTCGTTCCGGTTGAAGGTATTGAAGGCGTCGAGGTTGGCGCTGGCGAAGATCATCAGCCAGTCGTCGCTGCCCAGGCGGAAGAGGTACAGGCGCGTCGCCGTCTCTTCGCCGCGTAAGCTGACAATAGCCCCGGAAAACTCGTCGATCTGCACCGGCTCGACGCGCACGCGCTGGCCGTAGTCGCCGCGATCCAGCAGGGCTTCTGCCACGGCTTGCAGCGCGCCGGCGGCATCGGCTTCCTCGGCAGGGAAGTTGAGGTCGTCGAATTCTTCCGCTGCGCCGCGCGCCAGCCTGATCGAGCGGTTGCTTTCGTCCTCCGCGCCCGGTATGATGCCGGCGGAGAAATCATCCGGATTTTCCAGCGTCCAGCCTTCCGGCACGACAAAATCCAGGCCGAGCGCGACGCCGCCCGTTTCGCTGATGCCATCGGATGTTTCGGTTGGCGTTTGACTCGGCGTAGGTGGTTCTGGGGTGTTAGGGGGTGGAGGAGTTTCGGTCGCAGTGGCGGTTGCCGTTGGGCGGGCTGCTTCGGTTTGTGTGGCGGCCGCTTGAGCGGTGCCTGTGGCTTCTTGCCCGGCATGCTCGGTGGCTTCTGCCTGGGCGATGGCGGTTTCTGCTTCCGCCACCACGGTTTCGGCGGCGCCGGTCATGGCGTATTCGGCTGTGGCGGTTACCGCATCGGCGGTTTGCGCCGCCAGCAGGGCTGCCTGTGTGGTGGTCGCACCGGCGTCCGGCGTGAGTGTTGGCGTCTCGCTCGGCAGCGGCGTGATCGTGGGAGTAGCAGTGGGAGCAGCCGGTGTACATCCGGCAATGAGGAACAGCAGCAGTATGGCAAAACCTATGGTTTTCTGATTCAAATCGCACCCCCTGAAATATGCCAATGTGTATAGCGTGGCAAGTATAGGTGAGAAGGTCTCGAGAATCAATTATTCTGGCATTGGGAAGGTTAAGCTTGAAGAGGAAATTTCATTATAAGTGATGCAAAGGGGGAAGGAATCAAAAATCCTGAGGCTTGGCACTGACCTACTCTCCCACTCCGCTACCGGAGCAGTACCATCGGCGCTGGTGGGCTTAACGACCGGGTTCGGGATGGGACCGGGTGTACCCCCACCGCTAGAAGCA
>DAOUEM010000339.1:0-2041 GCA_034430555.1 Anaerolineae bacterium
GAGAAGGAAAACCTCCCGTATACCCTGCTTTCCGATCCCGATCACGCGGTGCTGGATGCCTGGGGAGCCTGGGGCGAGAAGTCGATGTATGGCAAGAAGTATATGGGCGTGATCCGCTCGCACTGGATCATCGATGAAAACGGTATTGTCCTCGACGAACAGATCAAAATCAGCCCGCAAAAAAGCGTCGAACAAGCCGTGAAGTTCCTGGCGGAATGAACCTGCCGACTCACCATAGCGCCGGGCGGCGATGCGGATTCTTTTTGACAGAGCGATGCCGCCCGTGCTATCCTTCCCGCGCATGTGGTGTGCGCTGATCCGTTTTTACCCAGAGAGTGGCTGCTCGTGCAACGGACGACCGAGTCTCGTTTTCGCCAGAGACGCTTACTTCATACGGTGCTGCTGCTATTCATCGTGGCGACGCTACCCTGTTACTGCGCCGGAGCCATTTTGCTGGGCCTGGCGCGAGATACGTCGGCAGGTGGGCGTGTTGATCTGACACAGCAGCCGTTGGTCACGCCAGGCAGTTTGTCGCCGGGTGAGCCTTCGGCGACGTTCACGCTCGTTTCCACACCGACGATCACCTTGTTCCCCACGCGGAACGTGACCAGTACACCCGTCATCGGCGGGACGCTGGCGACGCCGGGGCAGTTTGTGCCGCCGACACGCGCCTTTACGCCCACCTTCACCCTGACTTTTACACCTTCCTTGACTCCGACTCCGACCAATACGGCGATCTTTACCAGCACGCCCGGACCCACGGTAACGTTGACCTTTACCTGGACGCCGTCGCCCACGGTTCAGATCATTGTGCCCACCCATACGCCTACCTTAACACCGACGGCCACTTCCCAACTGCCCACCAATACGCCGCTGCCTAGCAATACGCCGCTGCCGACGAATACGCTGGTCCCGCCCACCAATACACCGGTGCTCCCTACCAGCACGCCGGTGCCGCCCACGAATACGCCGCTGCCGACAGATTCTTTCCCCACGCCCACGCCGGAATCTGGATAAGGCAGCGGTTTCTACCGGTCTTCTTAACATAGTTGGTTTTTTGGGGAATGGTCGTTATCATTGGGGCCGTTCCCCTTTTGTTTGCTCAATATGCCATTGTAGCAGGTGAGGATAGACGATTGGATCTTAAAGCACACCTCACTCGATTGTGCGAGGCCCACGGCCCATCCGGCTACGAAGGGCCTGTTCGCGACATGCTCCGGGAAGATTGGGCCGATCTTACCGACGAATTAAGCACCGATCCCATGGGTAGCCTTGTGGGTCTCAAGCGCGGCTGTGCCGAGGGTGAACCCCGCCGCCGGATCATGCTGGCCGCCCACATGGATGAGATCGGCATGCTGGTCCGGGAGATAAACGGTGCGTTTATCCGCGTGCGGACTCTCTCGGGTATCGATGGACGCGTGATGCTGGCGCAGCCCGTTATGGTGCACGGCAAGGAGTCGCTGCCCGGCATTGTGGCTGCTGCGCCGCCGCATATCTTGCCGTCGAACCAGCGTGGTTTGTATCCCACGGTAGACGACCTGATTATCGATCTCGGCCTGGATGCGGAGCAGGTGGCAGCCACCATCAGCGTGGGCGATCCGGTCACGGTCGATGTGCCGCTCCTGGAGCTGGCCGGTGAGCGCTATGCCGGCAAGGCGATGGATGACCGCGCCTGCGTGGCTGCCGTGACCGTATGCCTGGATGAGTTACAGCGGCGCGATCACCTGTGGGACGTTTATGCGGTGGCCACCGTGCAGGAAGAAGTCGGGTTGCGCGGGGCGCGAGTCTCTGCCTTCAACGTGAATCCGGACGTGGCAATTGCCCTGGACGTGACGTTTGCCAAGCAGCCTGGCGTCGGCGACGGTGATGATGCCCATAAACTGGGCAGCGGACCGGCTATCAGCCTGGGACCGAATTTCCACCCCAAACTCTACGACCAGTTGCGCGAGGCCGCCAAGCGGATCGAGCTGGTCGTTAATGTCGATCCCCTGCCTGGCCGCAGCGGCACCGATGCCTGGGAAATCCAGGTGGCCCGGGGCGG
>DAOUEM010000340.1:0-4871 GCA_034430555.1 Anaerolineae bacterium
TCCGCAAAAACGCCAGTATCTTCGTCCATTGGTCCTGGGGGAGTTTGACTGTTCTCATGCCTCCATTATACGCTTATGTCAACAGAACCTAGAATCTTGTTTTCATATTACCAACTAGTCGAATAAAGGAAAGGGTGCAACCTTCAAGTCCGTTTGATTGCTCCAAGGTAAAATCACCACGGATGTGTTATTCGATCAGCATACTATTTGCCCTAAAAGTATCTGAGAATGCAATTGGCACCACGAAATGCTTACGCCTGAGATTTACGCGTGCGCGGATCAGCCAGATCGCGCAGGCCGTCACCGGTAAAATTGAAGGCCATGACCACGGTGAAGATGGCCAGACCCGGAAAGGTGCTGAGCCACCACTGATCGAAATTACTGATGCCATCAGCGACCATACGGCCCCACTCGGGCGTGGATGGCTCAGCGCCTAAGCCAAGAAAGCTGAGGCCCGCAAACAGCAAGATAGCATTCCCAATATCGAGAGTCGCCATAACAATGGCGGGTGCCAGGCAATTGGGCAGAATGGTGAGTAGTAGGATGTAGCGGTTATTTGCCCCTATTGCCCGTGCAGCATCAACGTATTCGTTTGCCTTCACACTGACAACGAGGCTGCGCACCATACGCGCGTAGTTCGGCCACCAGACCAGGATCATGGCAATGACAGCATTCAGCACACTGGGGCCCAGCGCGGCTGCAATGGCCATCGCCAGAATAATCGTGGGAAAAGCCATAAATACCTCGGTCGTCCGCATCAGAATTTCATCCCAGATGCCGCCTGCATAACCAGCCACAGCGCCCACCGCCGTGCCGATCAGCATGGCCGTGACGATGACCAGCAGCCCTGCAGGTAGTGAGACTCGCCCACCATAGAGCACCCGTGTTAATACGTCACGACCAAGTTGGTCGGTGCCAAATAGATGCTCACCGTTTGGGGGTTGCAGCCGATTCACCATGTCTTGCTGCAAGGGACCGTAGGGGGCAAGAAAGGTGGCAGTGAGAGAGGCAAGAATCCATAGCAGGCAAATACCCAACCCGATAATCATGAGCGGGTTGCGCCTGGTTTGAGTAGCCAGGAAATGGATCATGACAGACTGGTTTCCTTAGTTACGCTCTGAGGCGTGGATCGACAATGTAATAAATCATGTCAACAATGAGGTTGGTGATAATGAAAACAATCGCGACCAACATGCTCACGCCCATGATCGATGGGAAGTCAAGACTGCGGGCCGAGTCGTAGGCAAATCGCCCGATACCTCCCCAGGCAAAAATGGTCTCGGTCAACACTGCACCCGTCAGTAAGTTCCCATAGGATAGTCCAATAACTGTCACGACGGGAATCAACGCATTGCGTAATCCGTGGCGCAGGATAACGGTTCGCTCACGCAAGCCTTTACTGCGAGCCGTGGTCATGTATTCCATAGATAGTACATCCAGCATTGCCGAACGGGTTATCCGGGTGATCAATCCGGCGGAATAGGCACCCAAGACAATTGCTGGCAGGATTAGATGGCTTACTGCATTACCCAGCAGCTGCCACTCACCAGTCAAAATACTGTCAATGGTGTATAGCCCTGTGACCATCGGGGGCGGTGATAGCACAGCATCCAGGCGACCCGGACCGGGCAGTATGCCCAGGTTTCGGTAGAGTAAGAGCAGCGCAATAAGGGCCAGCCAGAATACGGGGGCACTCACGCCAATCAACGATATGACCCGCGCTACAAAGTCAATAGGACGGTTACGCCAGACTGCCGATATGATCCCCAGCGGGATCCCGGTCGCCAAGGCTACCAGGATGCCAGCCGTTGCCAGTTCGATCGTGGCTGGCAGATACCGGCGCAGTTCATCCACTACGGGACGTCGCGTGCGAATGGATGTACCCATATCGCCCTGCAGCAGGTTGCTCACGTATGTCACATATTGAACGTGGAAAGGCTGATCAAGGCCCCACTTGGCGCGAAACGCTGCCACGATCTCCGGATCGGATGCGGCACGTTCACCCAGATTCGCGGCCAAAGGATCGCTGGGCACCAGGTTAGCAATCACAAAAGCAACCAGTGAAATACCAATGACCAGTGGGACGGCCATCACCAGTCGTCTGAGCAGCAAAACATACAGGGACATGAACTGCCTCAATGGACTGCAACCAGCAAGGGAAAAGACGGTGAACCGCCAGGTGGCTCACCGTCTTACAGGTAGCTCACGCGAAGTTTAGAAACTCAGCAGGGCCAGGTCTACACGCCATTGACCGTTGTAGTTGAAACCTAGCAGGTTCGCGTCGAACGCGAAGTGCACGCCCGGCTGGAAGAGCGGCGCAAACGGCCCGGAATACTGCTCATAAACCTGGATCTCTCGGAACAGGTCATTTCGCACCGCCGGGTCTGTTTCCACCTTCACCGCGTCACGCAACTCAAGAATTGTCTCATCAGCATTTTCATCTGTCCAGTTAGCCCGGTTGCCAACCACGCCACCCGGCAAAAATTCGACATAGTCCAGCGTATCCTGGTAGTCGGGGTTCCACAGCCACAGGCCAAAACCATGCTGCCCACCGCGGTATGCGTCCAGCGAAACCTGCAGTTCTTCAGGCACCAGATTCACGGTGATACCGGCCTCGGCCAGGTCCGCCTGTACCTTCTGGGCGACGAGCGAGAACTGGGTGCCGATATAGTTAAAGTCTGGATAGCGGAGGTCAACCGAGAAGCCGTCCGGGTAGCCTGCTTCAGCCAGCAATTCACTTGCCCGATCCAGGTCGCGGACCATTCCTTCGGAGGGATCTAATGCGCCAGCAAAGCCGATCGGCACCATGGCAGCCGGATTCTTGGTTCCGACGCCGCCCAAGATAACCAGGCCTTCGTAATCAAGGGCGTAGCGCACGGCGAGTTGGACGTTCTGGTCGCTGACAGTGCCGCCAATATCCGGGTCCTGGTTCATGAGCAGGAAGATCAAGGTATCGCTCTGGGTGGAGAATACTTCAATGGCTTCATTACCTTCCAGCGAGGGCAGTTGGTCTGCAGTGATATCCATCGCGATATCAATGTCGCCAGCTTCCAGCGCCAGTTTTTGTGTGGCCGCCTCCGGCATGTTCCGGATGATGATGCGGTCAAAATAGGCGGGTTCACCCCAGTAGTTGTCGTTGCGCACCAGGACAGTTTGCACCGTTGGCTCGTAACTGTCGACGACGTAAGGGCCCGTTCCTGCCGAATTATCGTTGAACCACAGTTCTGCTGTGTCAGTTTCTGCTGCATCCTCCGCATCGGTGCCGCCCTGTGCCCGGACGACTTCCGCATTGGTTACCGAGAACGCGTCAAAGACAAGCTTAGCCAGGATTGCCGGGTCAGGTTGGGTGAGGGTGAGGACGACTGTGAGATCGCCAACCGCTTCTACGCTCTCGATGCCGTCCGCCAGGAATGCCGGGTTATCTTGCAGATTCTTCATCCGGTTAAAACTAAAGACCACGTCTTCAGCGGTAAGCGGATCGCCATTGGAGAAAACGACATCATCCCGCAGCGTAAATGTATAGACGAGCCCATCATCCGAAATTGACCAGTCTTCGGCAAGGTTAGGGATAACCTCGCTCACCGAGTCGGGGGGAAATGTGACCAGGGTGTCGTACACTACTTTGTGGATAAGACCACCACCGGGCTCATACGCTCGGTGAACGTCCAGGCCATTATAGTCTTCGGATAATCCTATAACAAGCACTTTTTCATCTTGTGCAGCGGCACCACCCAGGGCAAGGAGCAGCAGGGTAGCTACAATAAATGCTATTACTAGACGACGCATTTTTCTCACTCCTTTGAGGAATCAACAACGATAACCTAGTATACGTTCATTGTTCAAAAAGTGGCAATATTACGGCCTCCTTGGGTTCAGTCATTATGCCAGTTGGCTTTCAAAGTGGGAAGCACCTGCTTGCCAAGGATGTCTATTCCTCTTTCCGACGTCAGCCCGTGCGGCGTGCCAAACTCAATGCGGCGCGCCCCGGCATCATACAGCGCTTCGGCCTGCCGGATAACATCGTGTGCATTGCCGGTAAAGGCAAAGCGCTCCAGTAAATCGTCCGAGATCAGGCGACTGGCAGAGTCCAGCTCACCGGCATTGACGTGCCTCTGCATGCGGGCGAGCAGTTCCGGGTCGCTTTCAATGGTTGGATCGAGGGGCATCACGACCGGCAAATAGAGCGCCGCGGCACGCCTGGCCGCGGCTCGAGCCCGGGCGCGGTCTTCATCGACAACCGTTACGGCGCCCATGACGGCCACGACCGAATCGGCTGTGCGGCCTGCTAAGCGCTGGCCGACGCTGATATACTGCTGCATCACGGGTACCATCTCAGGGTTAGCGGACCCGCCGATCTTGACCTCGTCGGCGATCTCACCTGCTACAGCCGCAAGTTTCGGCCCCCACGTGCCAATCATGACCGGAATCGGCGCTTCTGGCAGCGGGTAAGGTGCCCTAACATGTTTGGCTAAACGGTAAACCTGGCCGGAATGACCGCCTTCCTGGCCGGACAGAAGCAGGCGCACAATCTCCACCGTTTCCCGGATTGCCTGGATAGGGGGCTTGATCTCGCTGATCCCGTGGTCAGCGAGCCACGCTCCTCGCGCAAGTCCAACGTATACACCACCCGGCGTTAGCTGCGCCAGCAGGGCGGTATTCGCAGCGATGTCAATGGGCGGCATACGTGAGGGCGAGACTGCTGCGGGTCCAAGCCGCGCGCGTTCAATATGAGGCGCCATCAGCAGAAGCGGGCCGTAACTGGGATGAAAGGGGGCGTCACAGTATACGCTCACGGCATCAAAAGCATGCTGGTTGACCTGCCGGGCTAGGGCGATGTACTGTGTGGGTGTTTTATCGGTCTGAAAGGCAAT
>DAOUEM010000341.1:0-17684 GCA_034430555.1 Anaerolineae bacterium
TGCCCCGGTGACGTAAACCCGTTCCGCCGGGGAGCAGCGCACCATGACCTTTCGACCGGGTATCACCTGCACCTCGTGAATCAGCGGGCCGGTGCTGGAATAATAAGCGCCGGCTTTGAGGGCAGCCAGCAGGGCGTCGGGGTCCAGCGCTTCCGCCTTCACGTGGACCCAGCCGCGCCCGGCGTCGCTGTAGTTGGCGGTGAAGTGGGCGTCGTCGGTGGCGCAGGTCGTGTAGCGATGCCCGCGCGCCAGCAGGATGTCGGTGAGGTGCCAGCTATCGGCCCGGTCGTTGTCGTCGAGGGCCGCCCCGTTGAACACTTCGATGGCGTGGATGTCGCCCAGGGAGACGATGTCGGTGGGAGTGGCGCAGTTCCACTGCGGGTGGGCCGCCGCCACGAAGGCCCCGGCTGCCAGCGCCCGCCCGGCGATCTGCGGGCCGGTCTCGCCCTCCACCGGCGGCGCGAAATCTTCCGGCAGCCCCACCGCCAGGATATGCCACAGTTCGCCCATCTCCATAAAGCCGCTGTGCAGTTCCGCCCCGATTATCGTGGTGAAGCCTGCTGTGCGGAAAGGGCGGGTGTCGTTGATCGGGCAGTTGTATTTCTCCATGAAGTGATCGGTGATCGCCAGGAAATCGTAGCCGTTCTCGCGGTAAAAGCGGCAGACGTCCTCGGTGGAACGGTTGCCATCGGAGACGGTGGTGTGGGTATGCAGGTTGCCCCGCCAGAAGCGCCCGGGTTTATCAAAAGGCAGGTTGCGCATGGTGTTTCCTTCCGTTTAAGTTGGGATATGCGAAGCGGCGAGGATCGCTGCTGCCGATCCTCGCCGCTAGTATACGACAGTTCTGTTTTTGTGCCGCACAACCGCCCGGTTATGCCTTGAGCCGGTCGATGTATGCCTTGCGGAATTTGGCGACCTTCGGCGCGATGACCACGCGGCAGTAACCCTGGTACGGGTTGCGCTCGTAATACTGCTGGTGGTAGTCCTCGCCGGGGTAAAAGGTATCCAGCGGCGCGACTTCGGTCACGATGGGGTCGGCCCACAGGCCGGACGCGGTGATGTCGGCGATGGCCTTTTCCGCGGCGGCCTGCTGCTCCGGCGAATGCGTATAGATCGCCGAGCGGTACTGCGTGCCGGCGTCCGCGCCCTGCCGGTTGAGCGTCGTCGGGTCGTGAATGGTAAAAAACACGTCCAGCAGGTCCCGGTAGGTGATCACGTCGGGGTCGAAGGTGACCTGCACGACTTCGGCGTGTCCGGTCGTGCCGGCGCAGACCTGGTTGTAGGTCGGGTTGTCCACGTGGCCGCCGGCATAACCGCTTACCACGCTCGCCACGCCTTTAAGCTGGACGTAAACAGCCTCCAAACACCAGAAACACCCGCCACCCAGGGTGGCAACTTCGGTTCCCATCTCACAACAATCCTTTTCCATGGATAATCGCAGTAATCTACCAGTATTTTACCTGAATAGTCTAAATTTAACGTTAGAGGGTGGGGCCATCTGGTGCTGGACGTCAGCTTTGCCGGGCGAGGGCCAGCGTTTGCAGGCTCCTGGCCCGCAGTGCGCCCGCCCGCAGCGCCTGGATGCCGTTGACGGCGGCCTGGGCCGCGCTGAGCGTCGTCAGCAGTAGCACGCCGTGACGGACGGCAGCCGTGCGGATCTGTTTGCCGTCGCTGTGGGAGGCCGGTCCCAGCGGCGTGGTGACGATCATATCGACCTCGCCCTGCCGGATGAGGTCGACCGTGCTCGGTGCGCCTTCGTGTACCTTGTTGACCGGCTCGACCGGCAGCCCTGCCCTCACGAAAAACGCCGCCGTGCCGCGGGTCGCCAGCAGCCGGAAGCCCATGCGGTGCAGGTCGCGGGCCAGCTTGAGCGCGGAACTTTTGTCATAGTCGTTGACGCTGAACAGCACCGCCCCTTCCAGCGGCAGCCGGTCGCCGGCGGCCATCTGCGCCTTGGCAAATGCCTGCCCGAAGCGCGGCGCGTGCCCCATCACCTCGCCGGTGCTGCGCATCTCCGGCCCCAGGCGCGCGTCCACACCGGGGAACTTTTTGAACGGCAGCACGGCCTCCTTGACGTAAAAGCCGTCCACCGCCGGCTCCTGCGTGAAGCCCAACTCTGCCAGCGTGCGTCCGATCAGGACCTGCGTCGCCAGCCTGGCCAGCGGGACGCCCGTCGCCTTGCTGACGAAGGGCACTGTCCGGCTGGCGCGCGGGTTAACCTCCAGTACGTAAGCCGTATCGTCCCGGATGGCATACTGGATGTTCATCAGGCCGCGCACGCCCAGGGCCAGCCCGATCTGCTCGGTGTAATCGCGGATATGACCCAGGTGGTAAGCCGAGATTTTGTAGGGCGGCAGCACGCAGGCCGAATCGCCGCTGTGGATGCCCGCCGCTTCGATGTGCTGCATCACCCCGCCGATGACCACCCGCTGGCCGTCGGCCAGGGCGTCCACGTCCACTTCGTAAGCGTCCTCGATGTAATGGTCGATCAGGATCGGCTGGTCAGGTACGGCGTCCAGCGCGGCCTGCACGGTGCTTTCCAGTGCAGGGTCATCATAGGCAATCGCCATGGCCCGCCCCCCCAGCACGTAGGAGGGCCGCACCACCACCGGGTATTCGACCTGCTGCGCCACCTGCCGTGCCTCGTCCACCGAATGGGCCATGCCATACGCCGGGCTGGGGATGTCCAGCTCGGTCAGCAGCGCCCCGAACCGGCCCCGGTCCTCGCTCCGGGCGATGGCTTCCGCCGGTGTTCCCAGGATCGGCACGCCTCGCGCCGTCAGGTCGTCGACCAGGTTGAGCGGCGTCTGCCCGCCGAACTGCACGACCACGCCCAGGACGCGCCCCCCATCCCCCGCTTCCCGCGCCACGATGTTCAGCACGTGTTCCAGCGTCAGCGGCTCGAAGTACAGGCGGTCGGACGTGTCATAGTCGGTGCTGACCGTCTCCGGGTTGCAGTTGACCATCACGGCCTCGTAACCCGCCTGGCGCAGCGTGAGCGCGGCGTGCACGCAGCAGGTATCGAACTCGATGCCCTGGCCGATGCGGTTGGGGCCGCTGCCCAGGATGATCACCTTTTCGCGGTCGGTGGGTGGGGCCTCGCTCTCGGTCTCGTAGCTGCTGTAGAGGTACGGCGTATAGGATTCGAACTCGGCGGCGCAGGTATCGACCACGTGGTAGGTCGGCATGATGCCGGCATCCTGGCGGCGGGCGCGGATGTCGAGCGCCGATGGCGCGTCGATTGCCGATGCGTCGGTTTCCGTCGCATCAACCATCGACGGTGGGAAGCGCTCCTGACGTTGCAGCCAGGCGATGTGTCCGTCGCCGAAGCCGCTTTGTTTGGCCCGGCGCAGCAGGTCGACCGGCAGGGCATCGGCGTCCCGGCAGGCGGCGATCTCACCTTCCAGGCCGACGATTTCCGCCAGTTGGTGCAGGAACCAGGGATCGATCCGGGTGACGGCGTGGATGGCATCCGGCGTCTGGCCGTCGCGCAGCGCCTCCCAGATGGCCCAGATGCGTTCCGCGCGCGGCGAGGCCAGGCTGGCCAAGTGCCCGTCCCAGACGCGGCAGGCCGGAGTCGGGTAGGGCGGGCGGGCCAGTTCCAATGATTGCAGGCCCTTGAGCAGCGATTCCTGAAAGGTGCGGCCGATTGCCATCGCCTCGCCCACCGACTTCATCTGCGGACCCAACTCAGGGTCTACGCCGGGGAACTTCTCAAAGGACCAGCGCGGCAGCTTGGTCACCACGTAGTCGATGCTCGGCTCGAAGGCGGCGACCGTGGTCCGTGTGATGTCGTTGCGCAGTTCGTCCAGCGTATAACCGACCGCCAGCAGGGCCGCCAGTTTGGCGATGGGGAAGCCGGTGGCCTTGCTGGCCAGCGCCGAAGACCGGCTCACGCGGGGGTTCATCTCGATGACCAGGACCTCGCCATCCGCCGGGTTGACGGCGAACTGTACGTTGGAGCCGCCCGTCTCCACGCCGACCGCCCTCATGACCACGCGCGCCATATCCCGCAGGCGCTGGTATTCGCGGTCGGTCAGCGTCATGGCCGGGGCCACCGTGATCGAGTCGCCGGTGTGCACGCCCATCGGGTCGACGTTTTCGATGGTGCACACCACCACGAAGTTATCGGCCCGGTCACGCATGACCTCCAGCTCGTATTCCTTCCAGCCCATCACGCTCTCGTCGATCAGCACGGTGTGGGCGGGGCTTTCCTGCAGGCCGAAGGTCACTTTTTCGCGAAAGTCGGCTTGGTCGACTGCCACGCTGCCACCGCTGCCTCCCAGCGTGAACGAAGGGCGGATCAAAAGCGGGTAGCGGCCAATGTCGGCGGCGATGGCCTGCGCCTCTTCCAGCGATGCCGCCACCCCGCCGTGAGGCACGCGCAGCCCGGCGCGAGTCATGGCCTCGGTGAACAGTTGGCGGTCCTCCGCCAGCCGGATGGACTCCAGGGTCGCCCCGATCAGGGTCACGCCGTGCGTCTCCAGCACCCCTGCTTCTGCCAGGGCGATGGCCGCGTTGAGCGCCGTCTGGCCGCCGACGGTGGGCAGCAGGGCATCCGGCCTCTCCTGCTGGATGATGGTCGTCAACAGGTCGGTCGTGATCGGCTCGATATAGGTCGCGTCGGCCAGGTCGGGATCGGTCATGATGGTGGCCGGGTTGCTGTTGATCAGCACGACGCGGTAGCCCTCCGCCTGGAGCGCTTTGACGGCCTGCGTGCCGCTGTAGTCAAACTCGGCGGCCTGGCCGACCACGATCGGCCCCGCGCCGATGACCAGGATCGTCTGGATGTCCGTTCGTTTGGGCATGAGTCTGTTTTCCGGTAAACGTTTGGGTAGGTCCTATGCGACGCCAACCGCGGCCTGGTGTGCGATCATCATCTGCACAAATTCCTGGAAGATCGGATCGGCATCATGCGGGCCGGGCGCGGCCTCCGGGTGGTACTGGATGCCGAGCACGGGCAGTTCCCGGTGACACAACCCCTCGCAGCAGCCGTCGTTGAGGTTGACGTGGGTGACTTCGACCGTGGGCGGCAGCGACTCCGCGGCGACGGCGTAGTTGTGGTTGTGCGCGCTGATCTCGACGCGCCCGCTGGGCAGGTGTTTGACCGGCTGGTTGCCGCCGTGATGCCCGAACTTGAGCCGGTAGGTCTGGCCGCCGCAGGCCTGCCCGATGATCTGGTGACCCAGGCAGATGCCAAAGATCGGCACGCGCCCCATCAACTGGCGGGCCGCTTGCACGCCGTACGTCACCACCGCCGGATCGCCCGGCCCGTTGCTGAGCAGCACGCCGTCCGGCTGGAGGTCCAGGGCGTCGGCGGCGGATGTTGTGGCCGGCACGACCGTGACTCGGCAGCCGTAGCTGGCCAGTCGCCGCAGGATGTTGCGTTTGACGCCGAAGTCGTAGGCCACCACGTGCATCTTTTTCGGGGTGCTGCTCTCTGTTTCATCAAGCCGAAACTGCCGGAACTCCCATGCCTGGGCGGTGGCTGCCTGCCAGGGGTAGGGCGCGTCGCAGGTCACGTCCTGCACCAGGTCCACGCCGTCCAGCCCCGGCCAACGCCCCGCCTGGGCGATCAGGTCCGCGTCGGATAGGGCTTCGTCACTGCTGATGACGCCCTTGAGGCTGCCCCGGTCCCGCAGGCGGCGCGTCAGGGCGCGGGTATCGATGCCGCTGATGCCGGGCACGTCCTGGCCGGCCAGCCAATCGGGCAGGGAGGCCGTCGCCCGCCAGTTGGAGACGACCGGGCTGATGGCGCGCACGGCGAAGCCGCGCAGGAAGGCGCGCCGCGCTTCGTCGTCTGCCGCGTTGATGCCGGTATTGCCGATGTGGGGCGCGGTCATCACCACGATCTGGCCGGCGTAGCTGGGGTCGGTCAGGATTTCCTGGTAGCCGGTCAGGCTGGTGTTGAACACCACTTCCCCGATGTGGGTGACCGGTGCGCCAAAGGTGGTCCCGCGCCAGATGCTGCCGTCTTCCAGCGCCAGCCGTGCGGGTCTGATCGTCCGGGTCATGAGGCCTCCTTGCCGGGTATGCGTCGCTGGGAGTGGATGGCGGCCGGGTCTGGGCGAAAACACATCAGGCACATGCCGGGGAGTTGCCGGTGCGTGGCGAAACCCTTCGCACCAGGATCGGAGGGATTGTAGCCTGCGGGGCGCCCTGCCGCGTCAGGCACTTTGCCAGGACCGGTTCGTCTCGTTTTGGTCGTTTTGACCCACAACCCCTATCCCTGCGCTACAATCAACCGAAATCCACCGCGCGGGGAGGCTTTCATGCGCCACCTAACCGTATTCACCACCGAACGCGGCCAACGGCACCAGCAGAGCGCGCTGGCCGCCGCCCCGGACTCGCTGGCGATCACCATGCTGCGCCAGCCGAACGGGGCGACGCTGCTCGCGCACCTGGCCGACGCCGTTTACCTGATCTCCGAGCGGCGCGGCGTGGTCGATGCCGGGATCATCGCGGCTGCGCCGGGACTCCGGCTCATTCTAAGAGTCGGGTCGCTGGCCCACGATATTGACCTGGCGGCGGCCCGTGACGCCGGGGTGGCCGTCTGCTGCTGGCCGGAGGGCAGCGTGATTCGTGTGGCCGAGCACACTATGCTCCAGATGCTGGCCCTGTGCAAAAACTTGCACGAGGGTGAAGCAGTCGCCCTGGCCGCTGATTCCTGGGGCGAGAGCCGGCGAACCGACGAGGACACCTTCGCTTACAACTGGTCTGGCCGGCGGGGAAGCGGATCGCTGTGGCGGCGCACGGTGGGTATCCTCGGTTTGGGCGAGATCGGCGCGGAGCTGGCCCGGCGGCTGCGCGGCTGGGATAGCACCGTGCTCTACCACAAGCGCCAGCGCCTGCCGGTCGATGTCGAAGCCGACCTGGGTGTGACCTACGTCGAGGCGGAAGCGCTCTACGCCAGGAGCGATTTTCTCGTCAATCTGCTGCCGTACTCTCCCGCTAACGACCTGTCCATCGGCGCGGCGATCTTCGAGCAGATGAAGGACGGCGCGTACCTGGTCAGCTGCGGCAGTGGCAGCGTGATCGACGAGGCAGCGCTGGCCGACGCGATTCACGCCGGGAAGCTGGCCGGGGCCGCACTCGATACCTTCGAGTGGGAACCGCTCCGGCCCGACAATCCGCTGTTGGCGCTGGCCCGGCAGGGGGCCAACGTCCTGCTGACGCCGCACATGGCTGCCGGCGGCGCGAACGGGGCCGGCGACGAGCGCCTCGCCATGTATACGCCCATCCTGGATCACCTGGCCGGGCGTCCGCTCTCCAACCGGATGGTGTAGGAGCAGTCAGTACACCGGCGGCTCGGCTCTGAGGCCCCTCCCCGCCCTCTTGACAGGCAAACCGTTCCTGTTCTACAATTACTGCGTAGAATTTCCAGTATACGCAGTAATTATTCGGCAGAAACCCTATGAAATCGCATCCTGAAGCGGCCCTCATCACCGGTGAACAACCACGCGAGGAAACCTCAGGCGGCCCGGCCAGCGCCGTGATCCTGCCCGACTCGCTGCGGCGGGAGCTGGTCGCGGCGGGCAACAAGCGCGCCATCACCAACCGGTTGAAGGCCTTTGGGGGCTGGCTGGATGCCACCGGGCGCGGTTGGCTCACTCCGGACCTGGGCGATTACCGCGATCACATGCAGGGGGCAGGTAAATCGCCGATGACGGTTCGTGCTCATCTGTCCACCGTGCGGGGTCGCTACAACGACCTGCTGACCGACAATACCGTCATGGATGCGCTGCTGCAGGACTGCGCCGACATGGTGGCCGGCATGGGCCAGGAGGTCAACCCGGCCAACGTCAACGCCATGTTTGAAATCGTGCTGCGCCGCCTGGAAAACGCGCTGCATCCCCGCCGCAGCCGCGTCAAGGTCGTGCAGCGGCAGGACCGCGCCGACAGCGAATTTATCCGCCTGACGCGTACCGAAGCCAGCAACCTGATCCGCGCGCCGGACCGGACCACGCTGCCCGGCCTGCGGGATGCCGCCGTGATCGCCCTCCTGCTGGCGACGGGCATCCGCGAGCAGGAGTTGAGCAGCCTGGACGTGCCGGACCTGCGTCAGCGGCTGGGCGGGCAGCCGGCTTTACTGGTCCGGGAGGGCAAAGGAGCCAAGCAGCGCCTGATTCCCTACGGGCGGCTGGTGGGGGCGCTGGATATCGTCGAGGGGTGGCTGGCCGCGGCGGGCATCGAGGAAGGACCGGTCTTCTGCGGGTTCTACAAAGGTGGCCGCACCCTGCGACCGGGGCGGCTCTCCGTGCGGGCAATCGAGTACATCCTGGCGGCTTATCCCGTGCTGGCTGATGGGGAAACGCGTGCCGTCAAACCGCACGATCTGCGCCGCTCCTACGCCCGCCTGCTGCGGGAAGCCGACGTGCCGCTCGATGCTATCCAGCAGAACCTGGGCCACGCTGACCTTAAAACGACGCTCAACTACATCGGCGAGCTGGACGTCAGCACCCGCCAGCCGCCGGCCATCCTCGATTTTTGACCGCACCCCGATAAAAAAGAGGCCCGCCAGCGCCGGAGGAACCCTCGATCAATCGCCAGGTTGAACGGTTGCTCACAGCAGCATGCTGACCGGGTTTTCCAGCGCTTCGCGCAGGCTTTGCATGAAGCGGGCCGCCACCGCCCCATCGACCACCCGGTGATCGACCGATAACGTCATCGTCATCAGCGGCTTGAGGACCGGCTGGTCGTTTTCGTCCGGCACGAAGCGCTTATCGATGCGAGCCACGGCCAGGATCGCTACCTGCGGCGGGTTGATGATCGCCGTGAAGTGGTCGATGCCGAACATGCCGAGATTGGAGACGGTGAAGGTGCCGTCGGCCACGTCCTGCGGGCGGAGCTGCCCGGCACGGGCGCGGGCCGTGAGATCGTGTACTTCCGCGCCGATCTGGGCCAGTCCTTTGCGGTCGGCCTGGGGGATGACGGGCACGATCAGCCCGGTTTCCAGCGCCACCGCCATGCCGACGTTAACTTCTGGCATCACCAGTATCTGGTCATTGTAGAACAGGCTGTTGACGGTGGGGTGCTGGCGCAGCGCCCAGGCCACGGCCTTGATGACGAAGGCCGTGATCGAAATGGTGGGCTGGTCTTCCGGCAGGCGGGCGTTGATGGCGGTCCGTGCTTTGATCACGGCGCTCATCTCCACCTGGGCGGTGAACATGATGTGCGGGGCCTGCTGGTAGCTGGCCTGCAACCGTTCGGCGATGGTGCGGCGCATGCCTTCCAGCGGCACGATCACCGGTTCTCCGCCGGATGCCGGGGCCGGTTTCGGGGCGGGAATGGGCGCTGCCTGGATGGCCTCTGTGGCGTCGGCGGCCTGGATGCGTCGGCGCGGTCCGCTGCCGGGTACGGTTGCCAGGTTCAGGCCATTTTCGCGGGCGATGCGGCGCGCCGCCGGGGTCGCCCGGACCTTGCCATCGCTCGGGGCGGCGGCTGCCGGTTGGACGGCCTGTTCCCGCAGATACAACTCGACGTCCTGGCGCGTGACCTTGCCGTTCGGGCCGCTGCCGGTGACGGCGGTCAGGTTGATGCCTTCGGCGGCGGCCAAACGTTGCGCGATCGGGCTGGCGATAATAACGCCTCCAGCGGCGGTGGCGGGCGGAACGGGCGGCGCTGCTGCCGGAGTACTCGGCGCTGCCGGTCTGGGTGGGGCGGTGAGGGCTTTTTCCCCTTCGGCCAGCACGTAGGCGATGATCTCGGTGACAGGCACCGTGTCGCCCTCCTCGTAGCGGATGCCACCCAGGAAACCGTCCGCCGGCGCTTCCACTTCCATGTTGACCTTGTCGGTCTCCACTTCGGCGATCGGATCGCCTTTTTCCACGGCGTCGCCCGCCTGTTTCAGCCAGCGCGCGATGACGCCGACTTCCTGCGTCATGCTGAACTTAGGCATGATGACTGCTTTGGCCACGAAAACCGCTCCTTAGTACTCGCCGCGGACGAGCTTACGGGCTTCGGCCACGATGTTTTCCACCTGGGGCACGGCATGGTATTCCAGCATCCGGTTGTAGGGGATGGGCATATCAAGCCCGGCCAGGCGGCGGACCGGCGCATCCAGGTAGTCGAAGGCTTCGCTGGCGGCGATGCGGGCCACGATTTCCCCGCCGTAGCCGCCGGTTGTCGGCGCTTCGTGCACGACCAGCGCCTTACCGGTTTTGATCACCGACTGCACGATCGGACCTTCGTCCAGCGGCGAGAGCGTACGCGGGTCGACGATTTCGATGGCGAGGCCCTCCTGGGCCAGTTCTTCGGCGGCTGCCAGCGCCCGCTGCACCATGATCGAGGTCGCGACCACCGTCAGGTCGGTGCCTTCCCGCACCACCGCGCTCTGGCTGAGCGGCACGCGGTACATTTCCTCTGGCACGTGTCCCTTGATCTTGTAGAGCAGCTTGTGCTCCACAAAAATCACCGGGTTGTCGTCGTCGATGGCGGCCAGCAGCAGGCCTTTGGCGTCGTAGGGGCTGCTGGGCATGACCACCTTCAGCCCCGGCACGTTCACGAACCAGGCTTCCAGGCTCTCGCTGTGCTGGGCGGCGGCCCCCGTCCCGGAACCGGCCGGCATCCGCAGGACGAAGGGCGCGGTGGCCTTGCCGCCGAACATGAAGCGCACCTTGGCCGCTTGCAGGACCAGTTGTTCCATGGAGAGTGTCACGAAGTCCATGAACTGGATTTCGCCGATAGGCCGCATCCCGGTCAGGGCAGCGCCCAGCGTCGCCCCGGCGATGGCCGCCTCGCTGATCGGGGTGTCGCGGACGCGTTCCTCGCCAAACTGCTCGATCAGTCCGGCGCTCACACCAAAGGCGCCGCCGTAAACGCCCACATCCTCGCCCATCAAAAAGACACGGTCGTCGGCTGCCATGGCCTGCCGTATGCCTTCACGCAGGGCTTCCGCGTAAGTCAGTTCGCGCAGTTCAGGCATAGACGCCCTCCAAGATCGTGGCGATGTCGGGTTCCGGGTGGGCCTCGGAGAAGGCGACGGCGTCTTCGATTCGTTGGGCGGCCCGCTCCTTGACCGCCGTAAACTGCGCTTCGCTCAGCCAGCCGGCCTCGGCCAGCACCCGGGCGAAGCGCGGGATGGGGTCCCTGGCCTGCCACGCCTTGACCTCTTCCCGTGTGCGGTAGGCCTGGCGGTCGCTCTTGGAGTGGCCGCGCCAGCGATAGGTCAGCGACTCGATCAGGGTGGGGCCTTGTCCGGTGCGGGCGTGTTCTGCCGCCCGTCCGACCGCATCGTACACCGCCAGCAGATCGTTGCCGTCCACGTGTTCGCCGGGGATGCCATAGGCGGCTGCCCGGTCGCTGATTCGCTCGATGTTGGCCGAGCGTTTGATGGACATCGACATGCCGTACTGGTTATTTTCGCACAGGTAGATCACCGGCAGGTCCCAGATCGAGGCCAGGTTGATCGATTCGTGGAAGGCGCCCTCATTGCTCGCGCCGTCGCCGAAGATCGCCAGGCAGACCTGGTCCGTGGCCCGCAGCTTGATGCTCAGCCCGACGCCCGGTGCGATCGGGACGCCGCCACCCACGATGCCGTTGGCGCCGAGGTTGTTGCGCTCGATGTCGGCTATGTGCATGGAGCCGCCGCGCCCCCGGCAGTAGCCGATCTCTTTGCCCATGAACTCGGCCATGGTGCGGTTGAGATCGCTGCCCCAGGCCAGGCAGTGGCCGTGCCCGCGATGGTGGTTCAGGAGGTAGTCGTGGCCGCTGCGCACCGCGTTAGATGCGCCGACAGCGGTCGCTTCCTGCCCGATCGACAGGTGCATCGTGCCATGAATTTTGCCGAGCGCATACAGCTCCTCGGCCTTTTCCTCGAAGAGCCGGATGACCTGCATGGTTTCCAGCATGTCCAGCGCCGTTTCCGCGCCGATAGTAGCCAGCAGTTCATTGGCCCGCGAGGGTGCTAAGGTGGATGTCATTAGCTTTACCTCTAACCTCTCTATGACGATAAACGTGACGGTCACAACGAACGAGCAACGTGTGTTTACAGGCGATGACCCGCCCTCCGCCAGCGGCGGGCGGCAGGAATCCTGCATCGGGCGCAAACCAGTTCAATCCTACCAGTTTTGGGAAAGCCTGCAAATAATTTCAGTGGTCTGAAAGGTATTTCAGTAGATGGTCAGTTGTGCTTCCTTTTCTTCAATATCTTCACTCTTGGGTGTGACATGGCTCCACACCATATAGGCCAGCGTGGAAAGCAGCAGCAGCAAGAATCCCGGCTGGAACAGGCCTGCCCACCAGGGCTGGAACATGGCGAGGATTCCCAGCGTTATCCCCAGGATGATCAGGCGTTCCAGCGGGATATAGATGCGGCGGGCGATATTGCCGCTGAACCGTACCGCCATAAAGGCGATGAATGAGCCAAAGCCGAACACAAAGATCAGCAGGCCGATGATAAAAAGTGCAACAGGTGACATGGTTTATGCCTCCGCGCGTGGGCGACGTGCTTCTATGAAACGTAGGTGCCAGCGCTTGAAACGTGCCGCTGCATAAGGTCACGCCGGTGATCGCCGGCGCCTCCATCCTGCTCCGGCGCGCCGTGGGGAGTGGGGCAAGGCGATGCAGCCCTGCCCCCAGCAAGTCCCCGCCGGCAGTTCAACCGGTGGTTGGGTATGGTCAGTCGTATTTGCAGTCTATCTGGCGGCCCGTCCGCGCCGATTCGACGATGGCGTCCGCCACGACGGCCTGCCGGTAGCCGTCCTCGAAGTCCGCGCCAAAGGGGGCCACCGACTTGTCATTCTGGATGCAGTCCAGCAGGTGATGAATCTCGTGCACGAAGGTGTGCTCCCAGCCGATGATATGGCCCGCCGGCCACCAGTTGCTGATCCACGGGTGATGCCCTTCCGTGACGATGACGTTTTTGAAGCCGAGCGTCTCTTTATCTTCGTTGTCCCAGAATACGTTGAGTTCGTTCATCCGTTCCAGGTTAAACTGGATGGAGCCGTTCTCGCCGTTGATCTCGATGACTTCGTAGTTCTTGCGGCCCGTGGCCACGCGGCTGCCTTCCAGCGTGCCCATGACGCCGTTGTCGAACTCCACCACGGCGGCGAAGGCGTCGTCCACGTCGACTTTGCCCATACCGCTGCCATCCTGAAGCGCGCGCTCCTCGATGAACGTCTTGGTGAGGGCGCTCACCGTCTTAAACTCCGCGCCAACCAGGAAGCGACCCAGGTCGATGATGTGCGAGGCCAGGTCACCGATCGCGCCGCTGCCGGCCACGTCTTTGGTCATGCGCCACAGGAGCGGCGTCCCGGCGGATGGGATGAGCCAGTCTTGCAGGTACATGGCGCGGTAGTGGTAGATGCGGCCCAGCTTGCCGCTGGCGATCAGATCGCGAGCGTGGCGCAGGGCCGGCACGAAGCGGTAATTGTGGGCTACCATGTGTTTGACGCCCGCCTTTTTGACGGCCTCCAGCATTTCCTTGGCTTCCTCGGCGGTGCGGCCCAGCGGTTTTTCACACAGGATGTGTATGCCGGCTTCCGCCGCCGCCACGCAAGGCTCGAGGTGGGCGTTGTTGGGGCCGCCGTTGTCAAACAACTTGATGCGGTCATCGGCCAGCATTTTGCGCCAGTCGGTGTAGTAACCTTCGTAGCCAAACTGCCGGGCCACCGCCGATACGGCTGCCTCGTTGCGCCCGCACAGGGCCAGCAGGCGGGGCACCATGGGCGGCGGGTACATCATGTAGGGCAGTTTTTTGAAGGCGTTGCTGTGCGCCCGTCCCATAAAGGCATACCCCAGCATGCCCACACCGATCTCCGGGGCGTCTTGCGCCTCCGGTACGGTCCTTAAGCCTGTCAACTCGCTCATGTAATCTCTCCTCGCCTATCGTGATAGGACACGCGAAATCGCCGCGCCGCCGCCCGGTATGCCGCTGCTGTTATGTTAGCGCCATCTGTGTCTCGGAATCAAACAGGTGGGCACGCGCCATGTTAAAACGCACGCTGACCGGTGTGCCGGACTCGCGGATGAAGGTGGCCGGTGTCTTGACCTTGACCGGGACCTCGCCGATGCGGATGTCATAGATGTTGCGGTCGCCCAGCGGTTCCACGACGTATACCTGGCCGTCCAGATCGCCTGCCTCGCCTTCGCCGGCGATTTGCACGTCCTCTGGGCGGATGCCCAGGATCAGGCCGCCGGTGCCGTGGCCGTTGGTCGCGCCCGCCTTCAGCCGTTCAGGTGCGGCCAGCGACCAGCCCGCCTTGCTGCCGGTCAGCATGCCGGAGTCGGTATTGTAGGTGCAACTCAGGAAGTTCATGCGCGTGCTGCCGATAAACGACGCCACGAACAGGTTGGCCGGTTTTTCGTAGACGTCCTGCGGCGGGCCGACCTGCTGGAGAACGCCCTTGTTGAGCACGGCGATCCGGTCGCCCATCGCCAGCGCTTCGATCTGGTCGTTGGTGACGTAAAAGAAGGTCTGGTTAAGCTCCTGCTGGATGCGCTTAAGCTCGGTGCGCATCCCGGCGCGCAGCAGAAAGTCGAGGTTGGTCAGCGGCTCATCCATCAAAAAGACCTGCGGGCTGCGCACCATGGCGCGGCCCAGGGCGACGCGCTGCTGCTCCCCGCCGGAAAGCTGGGCCGGGCGGCGGTCCAGCAGGTGGTTGATCTTGAGCATCCGGGTGACCTGCTGGACGCGCGCGTCGCGGTCTTCGGCGCTGAGTCGGCGCGGTATCAGCGGGAATTCGATGTTCTCATAGACGGATTTACGCGGGTACAGCGCGTAGTTCTGGAAGACAAAGGCCACGTCACGCGCCGCCGGGCTGATGTTCGCCATATCCTGCCTGTCAAACAGGATGGTCCCGGCGTCCGGTTTGTCCAGTCCGGCCAGGCAGCGCAGGGTGGTCGTCTTACCGGCGCCGGTCGGGCCGACCATCACCAGGAATTCGTGGTCCTCAATCGCCAGCGTGAGATCGGAGATGGCGGTGACCGAGCCGAAGCGTTTGGTCAGGTTCGTTATCGTGATACTAGCCATTCGCGGGTCCTTGTTAGGTGAGCGCCTGTTCGGTGCCGGCATCAAAAATGTGCATGCGGGTGCGGTCGATGTCCAGCGTGATGTTTTTGTTCAGGTCAAAGTAAACGGTCGGCTCGGTCGTGATCCGCAGCAGTTGCCCGTTCAGCGTGACGGCATACTGCGTCTGGTCGCCCAGCGGGGCGCGGGTGACGATCGTGCTGTGGACGTCGCCGTCGCCGTTCTCCTTCAGCTGGATGTCTTCCGCCCGGATGCCCAGCACCAGTTGGTCGCTGCTCATGTTTTGCCGGACTTTGTTCGCGGTTCCTTCGTCGATGGCCAGCCGTAGCTCGTTGTCGATGCCCACCAGCGTGCTGCCTTCCAGCGTGACCGGGACCAGGTTCATGGGCGGGTCGCCGATGAAGCCGGCCACGAACAGCGTCGCCGGGTGCTGGTAGATTTCCAGCGGTGTGCCGACCTGCTGCAAGACGCCCAGGTTCATCACGGCGATGCGGTGGCCCATGCTCATGGCCTCCGTCTGGTCATGGGTGACGTACAGCATGGTGATCCCCATCTCTTCTTGCAGGTGTTTCAGCTCCACGCGCATGTCGACGCGCAGCGCGGCATCCAGGTTGGTCAGCGGCTCATCCATCAAAAAGACGTGCGGCCGCCGGATGATGGCGCGTCCCAGGGCTACCCGCTGCTGCTCGCCGCTGGGCAGGCTGCTGGGCCGCTTGTTCAGGATGTGCTGGATGCGTAAAATTCCCGCCACTTCCTGGACTCGCCGGTCGATCTCGACCTTGTCCACGTTGGTGGCCCGCAGCGGGAAGGCGATGTTCGAGTAGGCGTCCAGGTGCGGGTACAGCGCATAAAACTGGAAGACGAAGGCGATATCGCGGATGCCCGGCGCCAGGGCGTTGACGAGCCGATCGCCAATAGTGATGTCGCCGGCAGTCTGGTGCTCCAGCCCGGCCACGCAGCGCAGCGTGGTCGTTTTGCCACAGCCGGAGGGGCCCAGCAACACCAGGAACTCGCCATTGGCGACGGTGAGGTTCAACTGGTTGACGGCCACGGTGCCATCATCAAACACTTTGACCAGGTTCTCGATCTTAACTTCTGCCATCAGCGCCTCACTGCTCCAAAAGTCACGCCTCGCAACAGGTGGTTCCGCACCAGGAAGGTGAAGATCACGATCGGCAGCAGGTACACCACGGAGGTAGCGGCCATGCGGCCCCACTCCACGCGCCCATAGCCGATGATGCCGTACAGGAAGGGGGGGACGGTCGTTAAGTGATCCGGGTTAAGCAACTGCACCCACAGGAATTCATTCCAGGCCGTGATCAGCACGAACACGGCGGTCGCCAGCATGGCCGGGATGGCCTCCGGGATCACGATCTTCCACACTGCCTCCAGCCGGGAATAACCGTCGATCATGGCCGCTTCTTCGTATTCACGCGGAATCTCGTCGAAGAAGCCTTTCATCATCCACACCACGAAGGGTAGCCCTGCCGTGATGTAGATCAAGGTGATGCCGGTGAAGGTATTCCGCCAGGGCACGATCCGCGTGAACATCAAAAAAATGGGGATGACCACCACCACCGGCGGCAGCATCCGCGTGCTCAGGATGAAAAAGAGCAGGTCGCCTTTGCCGGCAACCTGAAAGCGTGAAAAGGTATAGGCGGCCAGTGTCCCCAGGATGACGGCTACTATCGTCGCCACGCCGGAGATCGTGATGCTGGCGAACAGGTGATCGGGGAACTCACTGGGGCGGGTAGCCGTGCCCAGCTGCGAGACCTTGACCTCGCCGAACAGGTTTTCGTAGTTGGAAAACGTCGGATCGAAGTCCACGAAGGGCACCAGCCGGGGCGGCAGCAGCGTGGCCTCCGCCCGCGTTTTGATGGACGTGACGACCATCCAGTACAGGGGGAACAGGAAGAAGAACAGGACAGCGGTAATCGCCACCCAGAATAACACGCGCCGGGCGATCCTTAAGGACCGGGTCGGCTGGGCGCCGGCGGCGGTTAATGTTGTGCTCATGGCTTAACCCTTTTCTCCTATCCTTCGGCCTGCTGCTGATTGAGCAGACGGATCAGCAAGTTGGCCAGGGCAATGATCACGATCAGCATGATGTACCCCGCCGCCGAGGCGCGCCCGGTATCGAAGCTGCCGAAGGACTCCTTGTACAGGTAGATCGGCAGTGACTTGGTCGTGTCCCCAGGACCGCCACCGGTGAGCACCCAGGCCAGGTCGAAGAGCTTGTAGGTATCCATCAGCCGGAAGACCACGGCGATGATCAGCAGCGGGGAGATCAGCGGCAGCGTGATATGGCGGAACTTGAACCACCCGGAGGCGCGGTCCACGTCGGCCGCTTCGTAGAGGTACTTGGGTACGGCCGACAGCCCGGCCAGCGCGATCAGCATGACGAACGGCGTCCACTGCCACACGTCGGTGATGATCAGCGCGATTCTGGCCGGCGTGGTCTCCGTGAGCCAGAGAATGCGATCCAACCCTAAAAGATTGTGGATGACGTAGTTTAAGATGCCGAATTCTGCGTGGAACAGGAACCGCCAGAACAGGCCCACCACGACCGTGGTCAGCATCATCGGGATCAGGATCAGGGTGGTGATCAGTCCGCGCCCGGCGAATTTCCGGTTCAACAGCAGGGCGATGCCAAAGCCCAGGACAAACTCAACGGCTACCGTGGGGATGACAAACACGGCCGTGACGGTGAACCGCT
>DAOUEM010000342.1:0-4210 GCA_034430555.1 Anaerolineae bacterium
GTTTACCGGGATGAAGTTTTTCAAAGGAGAACGATTATTGATGCCTCAAAAACAGAGATTTTGGATATTGTTGGTCGTGCTGCTGGTCGGCGCGGCGGCCTGCGGCGGGACGGCTCCCACCGAAGCGCCCGCCGACTCACCCCCTGTGGCTGCCACCGTGGCCGTCCTGCCGACTCCGACTGTGGAAGAGCTGGCCGCGCCGCCGCCGGAGCCGACCGTCGACGAGGCCGCTGCCGGGGCCGCTGCCGCGATTCCGGGCCGTCCCAGTGCGCCCGCCTCGCCGGACGAATACCGCGCCGATCCCGGCACGCTGGTCGGCGCGACCGGCAACCCCCAGCTTGTCGAGTTTTTCACCTTCTGGTGACCGACCTGCCGAGCCTTACGGCCCATGGTTCATGGGCTAGAAGCGGAGTATTGGGGACAGGTGGATTTTGTCTACATCGACCGGGAAGCCGTGGACAACCAGGCCGTGACCGAGCGATTTGGCATTCGCAGCCAGCCGATCCTGGTTCTGCTCGATCCGGACGGCAGCGAGCTTGAGCGCTGGTTCGGATACGTCAGCGAAGAGGAGCTGCGGGCTGGCCTTGACGGTTACCTGGCATCCACCGGCTGAGTCCGCGCGCCCATTACGTTTTCCCACAGCCTCGTCGCCTGCGTTTGGCGGGGCTGCTTGCCTGCCGGTTTATCCCACAGAATCCCGCTGCTAGGGAGGTCATTGCGGGATTCTGTGGGATATATGGGTTATTGAAACGTTAGATGCTGGTTATTGGCCGGTCAGGAATCCAGCAGGGCGGCGACCTCCACCGGCGACGTGACCGGGTTGGCGCAGGCGAAGTTCTGGCAGACGTAGGCGGTCGGCTGGCCGTCGCGCGGTGAGCGCCGCTGCAGCAGCGGGATGGCCGCCCTCTCGCCCACCGCGTCCGGGGCCAGCGCCGTGATCAGGCCCGGTCGGAAAGGCTGCTGCACCGTCCGCAGCAGCGCCTGTGTCTCCACGCGCCCCGGGTCGCCGATGATGGCCACTTCCGCCAGCCCGCCGATCAACATCTCGGCGGCGCCCAGGGCCTCGCCAAAGGCCTGAGGCACCTGCCCCATCGCCCCGGCCAGGGGCAGCAGCGCGCCGCGCGCCGCTTCTTCGTAGTGGGGATGGCCGGTATAGGCCGCCAGCCGGGCCAGGCTCTTGACCAGCAGCGACGTGCCCGATGGCGTGGCGTTGTCCTGCAGGGTGCGGGGCCGAACGAGCAGGTCCTCGTGGTCGTCACTGGTATCGAAGTAGCCGCCGTCCGCCGCCGCGAACCGCACCAGCGCCAGATCGGCCAGCCGCTGCGCCTCGGTGAAGTAGCGCTCGTCGAAGGTGGTCTGGTAAAGCTCCAACAGCCCGTCGATCAGGGCCGCGTGGTCTTCCAGGTAGCCGTTGAGTTTGCTGGTGCCTGTTTTGGCGGTGCGCAGCAGTCGGCCCTCCTCGGTGGTGAGCTTATCCAGCAGGAAATCGGCGTTTTTGATGGCCGCCGCCCGGTAATCCTCGCGCTCCAGGACGCGGGCCGCTTCCGCCAGGCTGGCCAGCATCATGCCGTTCCAGGCGGTGAGGATTTTATCGTCCAGGCCGGGCGGGATGCGCGTGGACCGCACGGCGTAGAGCTTGCCCTTCATGGCGGTGATCGTCTCTCGCAGCGCTTCCACGGTCAGGCCGAACTGCTCGGCGGCGGCCTCGTCGTCCAGGGCTACGCGCAGAATGTTGTGCCCTTCGAAATTGCCGCTTTCGGTGACGCCCCAGTAGGCCATGGCGAGGTCGGCGTCGTCGCCCAGGATTTCTGCCAGTTCGGACTGGTCCCACACGAAGAACTTGCCCTCTTCGCCTTCGCTGTCGGCGTCGGTGGCGCTGTAGAAGCCGCCCGTTTCGTCAGTCATCTCGCGCAGCACGTAGTCGTAGACTTCTTCCGCGATCCGGCGGAAGAGCGGGTCCCCGGTGACCTGCCAGGCGTGCAGATACAGGCGGCTCAACTGGGCGTTGTCGTACAGCATCTTCTCGAAGTGCGGCACCAGCCAGGCCGCGTCCACGCTGTAGCGGGCAAAGCCGCCTCCCACCTGGTCGTAGATGCCGCCGCGCGCCATTTTCTCCAGCGTGCGCCGCACCATTTGCAGCGCCCCTTCCGCCCCGGTGCGGGCATAATGGCGCAGCAGGAATTCCAGGCCCATAGGCTGCGGGAACTTGGGCGCGCCGCCGAAGCCGCCGTTCGTCCAGTCGAAGACCTGGTGCAGCGCTTGGAAGGCCTGGTCCAGCATGGCCTGGTTGAGGGCGTCCTCGGACGCGCCCTGCAGATTCAGCACGTCCCGGCTGAGCGCCTGCTGCAAATTCGCGCCGACGTTCTCGACTTCCTGGCGGCGGTTCACATAAGCCTCGTGCACGCCTTCCAGTACCTGGCGGAAGGACGGCATCCCGTAGCGCGGCTCACGCGGGTAATAAGTGCCGCCGTAGAAGGGTTTGCCCTCCGGCGTGAGGAAAACGGTCAGCGGCCAGCCGCCGTGGCCGTTGTTCATGGTTTGCACGGCTTGCATGTAGATGCTGTCCACGTCCGGGCGTTCTTCGCGGTCCACCTTGATGTTGACATACAGGTCGTTCATCAGGGCGGCGGTGTCCTCGTGCTCGAAGCTTTCGTGGGCCATGACGTGGCACCAGTGGCAGGCGCTGTAGCCGATGCTGAGCAGGATCGGCTTGTCCTCGGCTTTCGATTTTTGCCGGGCTTCTTCCCCCCAGGGATACCATTCGACCGGGTTGTCGGCGTGCTGGCGCAGGTAAGGGCTGGTTTCGTGCTGGAGGCGATTCATGGGATGTCCTTTGGATCATAACGGTTTATTTGACGGGCAGTCGGGTAATTTTACTGAAATATATCGATTTTATCCGGTAAAATCCACATTAGAATCAACAGAGCGAGGTACGCCCCGCTCCGTCGATACTCGTCTGTTGGGCTGTCCCCCCCACTCAGGGCTAAGGGATGATCAGCGTCTGCCCGATATACACTAAGTTCGGGTTGAGCAGGTTATTGGCCGTCATCAGGGCCGACAGGGTGACGCCGTAGTCCAACGCGATGCTGGACAGCGTCTCGCCCGTCCGGACGACGTGCCAGACCGGCGCCGGCGGCGTGACCGGCACCGGGATATATGCCCCGGCCGGCACGATCAACTGCTGCCCGATATAGATGCGGTTGGGATTGAGCAGGCCGTTGGCCGCCGCCATGACATTCACGTCAAACCCGTACCGCAGGCCGATGCGGAACAGGTTCTCGCCGCTCTGCACGACGTGAATGATCGGAGTCGTTGTGGTGGGCGCTGCCGGCGCGACCGGCCCACCCGTCGCCGGAATGGTGATCAACTGGCCGGGGAATATCCAGTAGGGGAAGGGGATGTTGTTCAGGGTGGACAGCGCCTCGACCGTGGTCCCGTACTGGAAGGCGATGCCGCTGAGCGTATCGCCGATCTGGACGACGTGCACCAGGCTGCTGCCCTGGGCGGCGGCTGTGCCCAGTCCCGCGCCCAGCACCAGCGCCAGTGTGACGAGCACAATGAACCATCGTCGGTAACGTATCATGGCATAAGCCCCCTGTCTACCAAAACCGGATGTTTATCGTCATTATACACCGGCTGTACAAACAGCGCGCCTACTGATAGACGCGCCTACTGATAGGCGAAGGTCACCTCGTAGTTCAGGGGAATGTCGCGGCAGTCATTTTCACCGTCTACCTCGAAACAGAGCCTGATATCCTCTACCATTCCCGGCCCCACCGGCAAGCGATAGCGGCTCATGTTCAGCCGGATGTAGCTCATCTGACCTGGCAACAGTCTGTCATGGTAGGTGAAATCGCCAGTATTGGTGTCATAACCATACCCGCCTTCCCCGGTTAGACCATAGGGCTGCCCGTCAATGGTTATCCTGGCTCTGCTGTGCCCTACCCAGGCGAGGACGACTTCGCCTTCCTGCCCGACATGGCTGATGGCGACGGTCAACGTAATCTCATTGGTCAATGGATCCTGGCTGGTATCCTGATACCAGGGGACCATCCAGGCGACATCCGGTACGTGTATATATTGCCGCACCGGGAATTCGATGTTTGGTTCCAGTGGAATATGGTTGAAGTCGTATCCTTCTGCGTAGAAGGTCAGTGTGATGGGGACGCCGCCGATATCAAGATTGTGGGAAAATCGCGTGCAGTCGCCG
>DAOUEM010000343.1:0-8773 GCA_034430555.1 Anaerolineae bacterium
GGCATTTCTTCCTCGTCCACGTCGAAGTCGCCGGCCATCGCGCCCAGCCAATCGGGGGTTTCGGCTAATTCGGCGGCGGGTTCTTCGGCCAACGGCGCCGCAGGCATTTCTTCCTCGTCCACGTCGAAGTCGCCGGCCATCGCGCCCAGCCAATCGGGCGTTTCGCCTAATTCGGCGGCGGGTTCTTCGATCCCCGGCTCATCAGGAACCGCTGTTTCTTCATCGGAAAGTCCCATTATACCCAACCAATCTGCTTCATCTTCGACAGCAGCGGGTTCCTGGTGAACCGTCACATCTTCATCGGCGGGAACCATCTCGCCCAGCCATTCAGGGCCGTCGTCTACAGGGACGGCGGCTTCGACCGGCGTGTCTTCCAGGCCGAGCGCGGCCATCTCTGCCAGCCAATCCGCCTGTTGGTCCGTTACCTCGGCTGCCGGTTCAGCGGCAGGACCGGCAGCTTCCACGTCGAGCGGCGCCATCTCGCCCAGCCATTCAGAGGATGCGGCGCCCGTGTCCGGGATGGCCGCCGGGGGTTCCTCTTCTGCCGCGGGAGTCATGGCGGCCAGCCACTCTGACGCGGTATCGTCGTCGGCCTCAAGCGAGGCGTCCAGCGCGTTCTCGTCCGCCGGGAAGCCCATCTCACCTGTATCTTGTATGTCCAGGCCGCCCATGGCCGAGATCCAAGCCTCCCCTTCGTCATCAGGGGGTTCTTCTAAGGAAGGGGCCTCTTCCAGCGAAGGGGCCTCTTCCAGCGAAGGGGCCTCTTCCAGCGGAGAGGCCTCTTCCAGCAGAGAGACCTCTTCCAGCGGAGAGACCTCTTCCGCTTCGGCTTTCGCCAGCCATTCGGGCATGTCGGTTGAAGCCGGCGGCACGGCAGAATCGTCAGCCTCTGGCTCGACCGGTGCCTGGTCTGACGCGCCGGGTTCGGGGGCTGCCAGGACAAACGTCCCATCATCGTCGCTGCCGACCTCCGGCAGGTCGCCCGGCCCGGCGTCGAGCGGTTCCAGCGGGATTTCCAGGTCCGCCTCCAACGCCTCTTCATCCAGCAGATCGTCGCCCCGCAGCCAGGCCAGCGGATCATCGTCGTCGAATCCGGCCTCAGGCGCGCCGCCCGCGTCCACCTCGGTCTGTTTGAGCAGCCAGGTCAGCGGATCGTCTTCGCCCGGTGGGGCGGGCGTGCCTGCCGGAACAGACGTTGCCGCCGCCGGTTCATCGGTCAATTCATCCAGCAGATTGGCATCATCAGGCTGGCTGCGCAGCCAGGCCAGGGGGCCGGTCTGCGGCAGCTCTGCGGAGGTCGCGTCCGGCGGCACGACATCTTCCGCAACATCGTCCAGCAGCGTTTCGTCGTCCGCCTGGTCGCGGAGCCAGGCCAGCGAGTCGGTCTGGGGCAGCGGCTCTTCGGCCAACGGCTCCGCAGGAGCCGCCGGTTCCGCAGGAGCCGCCGGTTCCGCAGGAGCCGCCGATTCGTCCACAGGTTGATCGGCACCGGTCGGCGGTGCGGCCTCAGCTTCCGCCATCCAGTCCAGGGCATCCGGCTCGATCGATAGCGGCGGCGCGGATTCTTCATCCGCGTCCGGCGTTTTCATCCAGGCCAGCGGGTCGCCGCCTTCGTCCGTCAGCCCGCCTAAGAGGCCGGTGAAGCCGGTCGGCACGCGCTCGCCCGGTTCTACGGGAATGAAGCCGGGCGAGGAATCGGTCGCCGGTGCGGGCGGCGGCTCTGCGGCGCCGGTTTGCAGCCAGTCTGAGGCCAGGTCTTCGGCGCTGTCATCGGCCAGCCAGTCGAGGTCGCCGGCCTCGTCATCACCTGCCTGGTCTTGCCCGGCCAGCCATTCCATCTCATCCGACTGGGGCGCCGCTTCCAGCGCCGCTGCCTGTACGTCGGCGAACCAATCCGGCGTGGCGGGCGTTTCTCCGGGAGACGCTGGCGCGTCGATTCCGGCCATCCAATCCGCTTCGACCGGGGCTTCCGGCACGTCAGCCTCCGGCGCGGCGGCATCCGGCGCGGTGGCCAACTCGCTCATCCAATCTTTCAGGAAGGCGTCATCGTCCGGGGGAGCGGGCGCGCCCGCCGGCGGGACCACATCTTCAGCAGGAAGGGCTTCGTCCGACACGGCCGTTAAGCCGGTGACGTCGCTGAAATCAGGCAGCTCAAAATCCGGCGGCTGACTCGCCAGGTCCTGGCTGATGGTATCCCAGTCATCGGTGCCAGGGACCGGGCCGGGGACCGGGCCGGGGACCGGGCCAGGAACCGGGGCCGCCGGCGGCTGTTCCGCCAGGTAGTCGGGCGGCAGCGGCTGGGCGGGAGGCGCGCCTTCCCCAGCGGCCGCCTGGACATCGGCCATCCAATCGGGCGTGGCGCCGCCCAGGTCGGCCATGTTGAAGTTCAGGGCATCCTCGACGCTCATGCTGCCCGGTTTGGGTTGGCCGCCCATCCAATCGGGCACGGTCTCCCCCCCGGCCAGCTGCACGTCCTCCGGGCGCTGCAAAGCATCGCCGATGTCGCGCATCCAGTCGGGCGTCTCGGCGGCCAGCATACGGGATTCGGCCTTGCTCCAGTCCAGTCGGGTGAGCGTAAACGGATCGGAAGCGCGGCTGGTTTCGTCGCCGAGCAGGTCCAGGGCGTCATAGGGGGCCATTTCCTCCATGCGGGCCAGGAAGGGCTGCGCGTCGGAGGGGCGGTTGTTTTGCAGCCAGAGGGCCGCCAGGATGCGGTTCGCGCCCAGGCAGTAGGGCAGCACCTTGATCACCTCAGCCGCCACCTCGGCGGCGTCTACCTGGTGGCCGCTTTCCCACAGGGCTTCGGCCAGCAGCAGGCGCAGGTCGTAACGCTGAGGGTGTGCTTCGAGGGCGTGCTGCAGCTCGATCACCGCTTTTTCGTGCAGGTTGCTCTGCACGTAGCGGCGGGCCAGCGCGCCCCGCGTCAGCTGGAGCTTGCCGTATTCGCCTTCCTGGTACTGGATGTACAGGCTGCGCAGTTCATTTTGAATGGCAGTGTTGTTGGGG
The DNA here is from genome assembly GCA_034430555.1 of Anaerolineae bacterium. GTDB lineage: Bacteria > Chloroflexota > Anaerolineae > Aggregatilineales > Ch27 > DAOTXK01. Next base: position 3,007 of record DAOUEM010000343.1, read on the forward strand.
TCCTGCTCGAAGGCCCGCTCCATATGCCAGATGGCGCGCGGCCAGGCGCGGCGGTCCTTGTAGACCTCGCTCATGCCGGCGTGCGCGTACATGTCGTCCGGTATGGCGCTGAGGACCCGCAGGAAGACATCGCCGGCTTCCGCAAAGCGGGATTTGTGCAGCAGTGACTTCCCCAGGAAGGTATAGGTTTCTACATTCTTAGGGTAGTACTGCAAAATATGCCGGCAGTGGCCGATCACTTCTTCCAGCGCCTCGTGATCGAACAGGTTTTCCAACTCTTTGTGGTACTGCCGCAGGCTGATATCTGCCATAATAAATCGCCGGTAAGCCCCCCGGACACCTTTATTTTGATTATCCTATGCCTTCTATTAAAGTGCAAGACGACTCAATTGTTGTTTTGTCGTAAAGCTGTCAGTTTTTCGTTGTGATTCCGCTAGTTTTGGCCGCAATGCTGCCCCGCCGGCCCGATCACGCTCCCCGGTGCGGTCAGTCTAGTTTATGGACCTCGCGGATTTGCGCCAGTCTGGGCGCGAGCGACGGCTGACGATCCGTCCAGCGCCGCACTCGGGCCGGCTCGCCCAGCGGATCGCTGATGGTATCCTCCCCCAGCAGGGCGTATGCCACGTTGAGCATCCCGTGAGCGACCGCGTCCAGGTTGTAGCCGCCCTCCAATACGAACACGATCCGCCCCGCGCACAGGTCCTGCGCCATGCCGATCAGCTCGGCGCTCATGTGGCGATACCCTTCCAGGGTGACCAGCATCCCGCCCAGCGGATCGTCCCAGTGGCAGTCGAAGCCGACGGAGACCAGCATCAGCTCCGGCTGGAAGCGCCGGGCGACCGGCCAGACCACCTGCTCGAAGACCGCCGCCAGGGCCGCGTCGTCGGTGCCGGCGGGCAGCGGCACGTTGACGGTGGCCCCCAGCCCCTCCCCCACGCCCGTGTCGCCGATTGCGCCGGTGCCGGGGTAAAACGGCGACTGGTGCGTGGAGACGTATAGCACGTCCGGGTCCGGGTAAAAGATGGCCTGCGTGCCGTTGCCGTGATGCACGTCGTAATCCACGATCATGATGCGCTCCACCTGGTGAACGGCCTGGGCGTGCCGCACCGCCAGCGCCACGTTGGCCAGCAGGCAGAAGCCCATCGCCAGGTCCGGCAGGGCATGGTGGCCGGGCGGGCGGGCCGCCGCCAGGGCATTGTCCGCCGCGCCGGCCAGGACGGTGTCCACCGCCAGCAGCGCCGCCCCTGCCGACAGCCGGGCCACTTCATAAGAAGGCGGCAGGGCGTAGGTGTCGCTGCCGAACATCAGGCCGCGCTCTTTGCCTGCCAGGGCGGCCAGGGCGGCCAGGTATTCGGGAGCGTGCACCAGGCGCAGTTGGTCCTCGGCGGCCGGTTCGGCCATCAGGTTGTGCAGGCGATCGGTGATGCCACTCGACTCGAACAGGGCATGGATAGCGGCCAGCCGCCCGGCGTGTTCCGGGTGACCGGGTAAATCGTGCTCCGGGGAGCGGGTATGGGTGATATAGGCAGTGGTCATCAAGACCTTACTTTACTGGCGACGGAGACGTTCGTTTGGAATTTGTAACAATATTGTGGCAGATGTTCGCTTCTACGGCAAGCCCAATTGCCGCGGCAAGCCCAACCACCGGTTCAGGCCGCCGCCTCGGACAGCCGCTCGACGCGCCGGAAGGTCAGCCCCAGGATGGCAGCCAGGGCCAGCGCCTGCCCCGCCAGCGTGATCGCGGCCACGACCAGCGGCCCGAATACGCTGTCCGGCAGAGCCAGCATCGCCCAGCCCGGCGACCCGGCCAGCGCGGCCAGCCCGATTGGCTCGTAAAAAGGCACCGGACGCCCGGCGACCAGGTTGGCGGCCAGCAGCGCCAGCAGCACATAAAGGCCCGTCAGGGCGGCGCGCAGGGCGAAGGCGGTCACGTAGGCGGTGGAACGCCGCGGCGTCAGGGTGGAGGCCAGCGCTCCCAGCGCCGCGTTGGTGACAAAGTCCAGCAGGGTGCTGACCAGCACGGCCAGCAGCATGACTCCGCCCAGGGCCAGGAAGGACAGTCCGATCATCCGGCCCGGCGGCAGCACGTCGACCGGCAGCAGGCTACCGCCGGACATCGTGAAGACCTGCACCGTTCCGCTGAAGAGCGTCATCCAGGCCAGCAGGCCCAGCCCCAGGGCGACCGCCTGCCCCATCAGCATGAAGCTCAATAGGGGCAGCAGCCGGTAGAGCACGGCGCTCAGCTTGGCCAGGGCGATCTCGCGCCCGCTGAGGGCGGTGGTGCGCAGCATGTCCCAGCGCCCCGCCGCGATCTCGTGCCCGATGACCGGCGCGGCCCAGATCAGGGGTAGCCAACCCAGCGGGATCAGGAGCAGGTGCCAGGGGAAAACAAAGCAGCCGCACATCAGCGGGGCCACGATCAGGGCCAGCAGGGCCATGCGGACCGTCGTGGTGCGCAGCGGCGCGCCCTGCCTGCTAAAGAAGGGCGGCAGGCGGCCCAACTCGCGCTGCACGATGGGATGATCGTAGCGTGCCCAGGTAGGCAGGCGGTCGGTCAGGGGGCGGCGGCTGGACTCGGGCATGGGCAGGCTTTCGCTGGAGTAGCACTGTCCCTGAGTCTAGGCGGAACCGCTCCCTGCGCAATGGGGGCTCCTACTCACCCGCCGCCGGGATTGCCCACACCCGTGCCGTGCTGTCCCACGACCAGGTGAGCAGTTGTGTCTCGTCGTGGTTCCAGGTCGCACCCTCGACCGTGTTCTCGTGATTAAGCGTGAGCAGCGGCTCCAATTCCTCCCCCTCGCCCTGGGCCAGCGACGGCAGCGCCGCCGCCAGCATCAGCAGGACCAGGAGTACCACACGTCGCCAGGGTGTAAGTTGACGGAAATGCATCACCGCCTCCACATGATCGCATGATGATGCCTCTGTTATACCGCGGTTCGGAGTTTGGCAGGCGCGGAATCGGTGAGATCACTGCGCAGGGGCAGACGCTCCCTCAGGCGAGGGTGTTTCCTTGTAGATGGGCGTGAAGGCTCCGACGCCGGCTTGGCCGCAGTTACCGGCGCGGCTACTGCCGCGTCGACGACCGCCCGGAGGTGGTCCGGGTCCGCGAAACGTTGCGCGGCTGCGACGTGCTGCTGGTCCTCGTGTTACTGGGCCGCGAGGTGCTGGCCCCCGTGTTACGGGACCGCGAGGTGCTCGTCTGGCGTTTGGGCGTGCTGCGCTGGCGGGTGGAGGCGGCTTTGCTGCGGCTGGTCGAGGTCCGCGAACGGCTGCTCGATGCCCGGGCTTTGCTGCCGGACGAACGTTTGGTGGACCTGGCGGATGTCTGGCGGGAACGGGCACGCTTGCGCCGGCGGGCCTCAGCGGACGCTTCTTTCTCCTCCTGCTGCTTACGGTAGAGCACCCAGCTGACCCCGCCGGTCAGCAGGCCCAGGCTCAGCAGCAGGCTTAAGTCAGTCACCGTGATCTCCTTCCGGTTGTCTGCTGCCTTCATCATAGCACAGGCGTTCTTGGTCCGTCAAATCACCTTGGCGTTCTGCCAGGGGCGCAATATAATAACAGGGTTTACTGTGAGTGTGGGTGGTGGTCCGGCCGGTAAGGCTGTCCCACTGGCCCACCGGAACGAGGATTAATTGTGACGACAGCCCTGGACCAGCCGACTATCCCCTCCCCCCTGCCCAAAGAACCAGTCCCTGGTGAGGTCTTCGTGGAGGACGACGCGGAAATCAGCCCCATCCCACGCCCGCGCGTCCGCCAGCGCAGCATCTGGCGGGATGTCCGCGAGACCGTGCTCATGGTGGTGGCGATCTACACCTTCGTTAATCTGGTCGCGCCGCGTTATATCGTGGAAGGGAGAAGCATGCAGCCCAACTTCGAGACGGGCGAGTGGATCATCGTCAGCCGCCTGCCCTACCTGCTGGGCCAGCCCCAGCGCGGCGACGTGGTGATCCTCGACTTCCCGGAGCCGCAGGAAGACCTGATCAAGCGGCTGATTGGCAAGCCCGGCGAGACGATCGCGATACACGACGGGCTGGTCTTCGTGGACGGGGTGCCGCTTCACGAGCCGTACATCAACGAACTGCCGCGTTACAACAACGAGTGGACGTTAGGACCCGACGAGTATTTCGTGCTGGGGGATAACCGCAACAACAGCCGCGATTCGCACGTCTTTGGCCCGATCACGATGGACCGTATCATCGGCAAGGCCTGGATCATCTACTGGCCGCCACCGAACTGGGGCTTCGTACCCGCCCAGACGTACGGCAGCCCGCCCGTGCCCACGCCCACGCCGACCCCGTCCCCGGTGACGCCTACCGCCATACCGTCCGTCACCCCGACGCCAGCCGTGCCGAGTGCGTAGGGCGTATCAGGGCAGTTTTTCCGCCACCAGTTGAATGTAAAAGGGGTCGTCGTCGGTATTGACGGCGACCTCTGCCCCGTCCAGCGCCGCGAACATCCGCTGTATCTCCTCCGCGCGGAAGAAGCGGCTGCGCATCAGCAGCAGGGTCTCCGCCAGCGCGATCAGCTTGACCGGCCAGCGGGCGATGTTCGGCTCGAAGATCACCAGCCGCCCGCCCGGCTGGAGCACGCGCCATATCTCCCGCGCCGCCGCCTCATAATGGAAGAAATGATGGAAGGCATCCACCACCAGGACGCGCACGAAGCGCCCGTCGGCGAAAGGCAGCCGTTCCACCTGGCTGTGGGTGGGACGCAGCCCGTTTTTGCGGCGCGCCTGGCGCAGCATCCCGTGGGAGACATCGGCCACGATCACGCCGCCGGTCTGCGCGGCGATGGTCGCCGAGACCCGGCCGGTGCCGCCGCCGGCGTCCAGCAGCCAGCCGTCGATGGGCAGCGCCAGCGCCACGGCGAGGCGTGCCTGCGCGGAGTCGCCGTCGAAGACGCTGTCGTAAAACGGGGCGATCAGGCGGAAGTGGTCGAAGATGGGTTGGGGCATCGGCGTCCTCCGTCATTGTCGTCCAGCGGGCGACGCACGCGCCCAAACCAACGGCGAATGGTACAAAAAAGCCCCGGCCATATGGCCCGGGGTCTGGTGAGCGGGCAACGAGATTCGAACTCGTGACCTTCTCCTTGGCAAGGAGACGTTCTACCGCTGAACTATGCCCGCATCTGTTGATCTATGACCTAAAGTATAGCGGACACCTGTCTGTTGTCAAGTATGGTTCCAACAAAAAATGCCGTCCAGGAGGCGGCTGAACAAACCGGCGCCCTGTCATGTATGAATTAGGAATAAAGTCACATACCCCGACTTTAGTTTTCATTTATGATGAATATAGTAATTAACGAGGCGTATTGGTTGAGAAGTATCTTAATGTTCCGTCAAGATCGAGCGGGAATTCACGTGAACCTGCCGGGTAAACCATCCCCCCACCCAAAGATACGCACCCCGTTGTGGCGCAGGCCGGTAAGCGCCGGGCTTATCTCGCGGCGCCGGGTTTACCTGGCGGCGCTGGGTGCGCTCGTATGGCTGGTGGTCGGGGCGATGGTTTTTCCTGGCCAGGCGGCTCGATTACCGCTGCTGGGGGGCGGCAGCGCCCACGCCGCTGCTCCCGCCGCCGATTCCTTTGTGCTCGTGTTACCCGGCATCGACTTGCAGGTGCCTGTCGTCGAAACCACTATCGCCGGGGACACCTGGGACTTCACCAACCTGGGCCGGGACGCGGCTCACCTGGCGCTGACGGGCTATCCCGGCCAGGGCACCAACACCGTTATCGGAGCGCACTACGAGTTGAGAAACTTCGTACCGGGA
>DAOUEM010000344.1:0-2085 GCA_034430555.1 Anaerolineae bacterium
CCAACGAGGGCCAGCTCATGATCGTCGGGGAGGCCCTCCAGGCCGAGGACTTCGGCTTCATCTTCACCCCCGACTCCGAGGTCGTCGCGGCCTTCAACGCCGCCATCGATTCCATGGCCGCCGACGGCTACCTCGACTATCTCAATACCAAGTGGTTCTTCCTCTTCGACCCGGCAGGCTAATGCCGGCGTGAGGTTCGACCAGGAATAACATGGGGAGCGCGCTGCCATCGGTGGCGCGCTTTCTGGCTATGTCGTCACCCCACCCCAAAACGCCGAATACCGGCCGGTTGTTCGGGCCGGTACTTCCGCGCTATATTCGGAGGCGGTACCAACATCATATGCCGGTGCCTGCGCGACTCTCAACCTGCTCTAAGGCGCTGATGCCGGCCGAGCCACCCGAAAGAACGTTTAATGCCTCGAACATCAAACCCACCGCCGGTTTGGCGCGCCCTGGTCCTCTTTTCGGTTTTGCTCTTGTTATTCGCCTTCCTGTACCGTCCCTGGTTGGACTTCTCTACCGTCCAGTTAGGTGCAGCGGACGTTTATACACCAGGCCATACGTTTGTCCGGGTATATCTGGGAGCGACAAGCTACTCCGGCATACGCCTTCTACTGGGGGAAGGCGTATGGCTGCTGGCGTTGATCCCGGCGGCAGCCCTGCTGGCGTTTTTCGGAAGCGCCGAAACCACCTCAAACCGCCGAGCGCTGCTGACGCTGATCGCCGGCGGGACCGGGCTGGTCGTGCCCACGCTGTACGTGATGGCGCACAACCTGGCCTTCGTCGAGGCCGGCCTTATCCTGGGAGGCGGCTTCTGGCTGACCGTAATCGCCGGGACGGGCCTGGCCTTACTGGGCGCGACATCCCTGGGGCTGGATCGCCTGCCAGGCAGGTCTGACGCAACGCCGAAAAGCCGCGCCAGGAGCCAGGGCCGGCTGCTCCCCCTGGTAGACTGGCTGGAGCGCGCCCCGTGGTGGCTGCTGGTGGCCGGTCTGCTGGCAATTCTCATCGTCTGGTCGATCAGCAGCAGCGACGTCTACCAGGACGTCTTTAACGCGCTTAAAAACGGCATTCTGACTACGATTGAAGTCACCATCATCGCCTACACCCTATCGATCATCGTGGGACTGCTGGCAGGGCTGGCGCGCGTCTCCAGGAACGCGGCCCTATATCATACTGCCTCGTTTTACGTCGAGATTGTACGCGGCGTGCCGATGCTGGTGCTGCTCTACTACATCACGTTTGTCGTCGGCCCGGCGCTTATGGACGCGGTCAATGCCACCGGCAGTTGGATGATAGACAGTCACCTGCTGCCGGCAGTCGGTGCGCGGTTGGAAGCCATCCCCGTCCGCGACCTGACCTTCAAAGCACGGGCCATCATTGCCCTGACGCTGGGCTATGGCGCGTTCCTCTCGGAAATCTTCCGGGCCGGAATCGAGTCGGTCGACCGCGGGCAGATGGAAGCAGCGCGTTCCCTGGGCATGACCTACGTGCAGGCCATGCGCTACGTGATCCTGCCGCAGGCCATCCGGCGGGTGCTGCCGCCGCTGGGCAACGACTTTATCGCCATGCTGAAAGATTCGTCGCTGGTCTCGGTGCTGGGCGTGCGCGATATCACCCTGCTGGGCCAGTTCCACCTGACCAGCAGCTTCCGTTTTTTCGAGGTCTATAACACGGTCGCCTTTCTTTACCTGTCGATGACGATCATCCTGGCACTGGGCGTGCGCGCGATGGAACGGCGGCTCTCCACCGATAACTGATCCCCTATACAAAAAGGGACGACGCACCTCAGGCGAGGCACGTCGTCCCTACAACAACGTTTATCAGCTGGCGATGAGTCTACGAGCCATCCTCCGGCTGCACGGTGAACAAGACGCCATCCGTCCGGCCAAACACCTCCGGGAAGTAGAAGGCATAAGCGTGGGAAGGCATTGTCTGAAATTCACCGACAATGCTGGCCCGCACCTGGTAGGTGTAGACGTAAGTACCGCGCGGCAAGAAGTCCGCATACAGATTGACCTGCTCGTCGCGCATCTCGGTGTGATCGAACCACCACCAACCCCAGTACCAGTAGGGGTTGTAGCG
>DAOUEM010000345.1:0-23415 GCA_034430555.1 Anaerolineae bacterium
GGCCAAACTGCCGGACTCGTGACCGCAGCACGCGTGTTATCCCTCCGGAAATGTTTTTCTCGCTATGAGCCGCTGGTAAAGACGCGCCAGCGGCGTCCAGCTCAGGACACGCCGGCCCAGCAAGCGCCGCCGTCGGAGCAGCCGCGCCGTAACACCGGAACGGAACCATAACTCGGGATGCGTGTTGAGGTACAGGCAGGCATCCGGCCTTGGCAGCAAAGCACGGACCTCAGCATCCGTCAGACGAGGCAAGGCTGTTGACCCCTGCTCAGCGCGGAACTGCTGGGCATCCGCTCGTAAGGGGAAGCACCGCCAGTCCCAGCCGGCATCGCTGACATATTGCACCCGGGCGAAGTCGAAGCTGTGATACGCTTCCCCATCCAGGCGGCATTCAACCAGCAGTTCAGGTTTGAACCGGAGCAGTTGCTGGTTGTCCCACCCTGGCGCCCCATGAGCCGCTGCCGTGCGCACCGTGAAACCGGCAGCGCGGAACTGTGCGACCTCACGCCGGAACAGATCGGCTGCCGCTTCGGTGTCGCCCGCGCACCGGCTCAATGCCGCATAGTGATAACCAACCTCAAAACCGAGGCCAGCGACCGCCCGCATGAGGTCTACCCGGAATAAGGCGGGCGGGGCTGCATGCCAGTAAAACGTTCCTGGCAATCCATATTTGTGCAGCAGGCGAGCCATAGGCAGCGCCTGATCGGGGCGCGCGTCCACATCAAAGCGCAGAATGACATAACCCGCCTCCGGCACCTGAACGACGGCATCCTGCACCGGCAAAGCGCGGATACCACTGTCCACAATGGCCTGGCACAAGCGTTCATAGGAGGCGTAAGTGAATGCCGAAAACATCCCGAAACCGACCTCATCTGCCATGAAAAGGGGCGCTGCAAGAGCGCCCCTGTGTTTCTGATTTTAGACCTGAGCGGTACGGCCTACTGACCGCTCGCGTACTCCATAAAATCATCCAGCTGGGAGGTCCGTAGGAAGCGGTGGCACAGCGTCTGCCCTCCGCTCAACGACACCGTCTGGAATCCGGGGCAGGTGCCACTGACAATGGCGATCTCCACCTCGAACCGGGTCAGCGCCTGGATGCCCGCCTCATTGCTCGTGCACTCACGGCTGACCGCGCCGATCGGCCCGGACCGGTTATAGGCTGCGATGATCTGGCTGGCCTGGTCGGACCCGGAACAGGCGCCTTCCGCCCGCAGCACAGTCCACAGGTCAGGATCACGCGGCCCTGCCGGCACGGGCGCAGACAGCAGATTACCGTCCGGCACCACACACTCGGCCAGGCTCACCCAGCCGACCAGACCACTGCTGCCCTCGATCAACACCCAGTTGGTATCGTCGTCGCGTCCAATGACATTAAACAGGCCACTGCGCGCCGTCAGCACCATCATACGCTCGCCGTTCAAAGTCGGGTTGCGGCGCAGGTTGGCGTTGCAGACGATATCTACCGTGGGCGGTCCCGCCGCGACCTGCACTTCCTGCACCGGAAGCCCACCAAGGTCACCCACTGCCACGATACAAGCCGCGTTAGCCACCCAACCGGTATTGCCTTCCGCGTTCTGGATGAACAGCCAGGATGTATCTGCATTGCGCCCCAGAATGCTCAGCACACCGTCGCCGGGTAACAGGATGTCCAGTTCGTCGCTCTCCAGCCAGGGATACTCGCGCATGTACTGCGAGCACGACAGCGTAAACACCGGCGGGCCGCCGTACGGCGTGGTGCCGGTGCCGGTGGTGAAGGTGACCGGCACATCGCTCAGGCGGCCTTCCACGCCCAGGCAGGCCCCGGTCTCCGCCCAGCCAACAGTGCCGTTTTCCAGGGTGATTTGCATCCAGCGGCTGTTATCGGTGCGCCCGGTGATGGTCAGCACGCCCTCGACGCCGTTAATGATCACGAGCGTCGGTGAAGTACGGCTGGGCAGCGCCCGCAGGTACTGCGAGCAGTTGACCTCTGCCGTTGGCGCGCTGAGCTGGGCAGGCAGTTCGACGGCAACCTCCGGCAGGGTATAGAAGTCGCCCAGGATGTTCAGGCAAATGCCTGTCGCCGCCCAGCCGACCGTGCCGTCCTCCAACGCGATGTACATCCAGCGATGGTCGGCGGTGCGCCCGGTCACGCTCAACACGCCTTCGGTGCCATTGAGCACCACCAGCGGATTCGCCTCATTGTCGGGATACTCACGCAGGAACTGCGAGCAACTGGCGGTGGCCACGGTCGGGCCGATGTACTCACCGGAATCGACAACCGGCACCGAGAGCGCGCTGCCCTGGATATTCAGGCAGTCGCCCCAGGCCGTCCAGCCCTGGGTGCCATCCTCCTTTTGCACGAGGAACCAGGACCCGGCTTCGTCGCGGGCCAGAATACTGGTGATGGTCCCGATCGGCATGACGTCCAACGTGCTGTACGTCGTATCCGGGCCGGTGCGCAAATACTGCGTGCATACGACGCTGGCGACCGGCGCTCCGAAGGGGATACCGCTTTCGATGACGGGCAGGTTGTAGACGTCACCCTGCACGTCCAGGCAGCTACCCCACGCCGCCCACCCCTGAAAGCCGGCTTGCTGTTCCATGTACAGCCAACTGCCGTCTTCACTGCGCCCACGGACATCGTATACGCCGTCGCCGGGCTGCATGATCGCCAGGCGGGCCGCGCCCATGCTTGGATCGGTGCGCAGGTACTGCGAGCACTGGATGCGCGCAGTCGGCGGGCCGCTGGTGATCGTCGTGCCGGTGGCGCCGGCCAGCACCACGGGGGCTTCCATCACGCCGCCCAACACGCCCACACAGGCCGCGTTCGCCGTCCAGCCGGCCGTGCCATCCGGAAGCTGCACGTAAACCCAGCCGCCGTTTTCGGTACGACCGGTCACGTCCAGCGGCGCATCACGCGGCTGCAGGATGGCGATGCGGCTGGCATTGGCCGAGGGCGCTGCCCTCAAGTACTGCGAGCAAGAAATCTGGATGATAGGTGGGCCGCTGTAACCTTGCACCTCTCTCACCGGCGCGTTAAAGAGGTTGCCCTGCACGGCCAGGCAGTTGCCGGAGGCCATCCAGCCCTCCTGGCCGGCGTTGGTCCGGACATAAACCCAGGTGATATCCGAGGTGCGCCCCAGAATTTCCAGCACGCCAGACGACGTACCCAGCGCCGCCAGTCGGCGTCCATCCGAACTGGGGAAGGCACGCAAATTCTGCGTACAAACCAGGCTGGCGACCGGCGCAGCACTTGACGCCGCGGCATCCCCGGTAATGACCGGTATCGCGTTGTAGTTGCCCAGCACGCTGATGCACTGGCCCACCGCCGTCCAGCCGGTAAAGCCGCCATCGGCATTGGTCACCTGGAGCCAGTTAGCGGTGACATCCCGTCCATTGATCATCCATAGATCGTCGGCGGGTTGCATGATGGCCACGCGGGTCGCTTCCAGGTCAGGAGCAGCCCGCACATACTGGGTACACAGCACATCGACCGCCGGCGGCCCGCTGTAGGTCGTACCGGCATCGACCACGGGCACTGCATAGAAGTTCCCGGTGACGCTCAGACAGTCGGTGCCGGTGGCCGTCCAGCCGACCTGTCCGCCGGCAGTGGTCACCAGCATCCAGTTGTTATCGGCAGTTCGCCCGCCAATCGTCAGCGGTGAATCGGCGTTGGTCATGATCATCATGGCTGCGGCGCCAGCCCCGGGGCTGCGGCGCAAGTACTGGGTACAGAGCAACGAAGCAGATGGCGGACCGCTGAAAGCCGCCAGGTCAAGCTGGGCCGGGTTCAACACCGGCAAACTATTAAATTCGCCGTTGACGTTCAAACATGACCCGTCAAAAGCCCAGCCCTGGAGATTGGCGTCGATCTGCAAATACAGCCAGACTCCATAGCGCCCAACGGCATTGTGGGTTTCTCCGGGATTCATCAATCCCACCCGCGGCGCATCTTCGGAAGGTTCTGAACGGAGGTACTGGCTGCATACAATCGATGCGGTGACGCCGCCCTGGGCGTGCACACCTCCACCAAACAGCGTCGCCCCCCCCGCGATAAGTGCCAACAGTACCAGCCAACGAACGGCTCGATTCATCGTGATCTCTCCTTCACCGGGCGTACACCTGTCATCGTACGCAGACCGGCACTTATGCGCAAGTGGCGCGTAGGCTCTTCCTGGGATATTCAGATCCCATTCGGACGATTCATCTGCTGCCGGATGTGCTCACGCAGGCGATCGATGACAGCCAGTTCGTCACCCGCCTCCGCGCGATAATACCAGTGCTGCCAGCCATTACACGGCCCACCTTTTATAGCCTGGCCGACCTGATGTATGGAGCCGGTCCGATCGCCGTGTTTGATATGTCCATCAGCCAGGACCGTGGCCGAGACATTTTCGTCAGCCTGGAAAAAAAGCTGCTGCCCCGGCCGCAACAACCCTTCCTCCAACAGCCTGCCAAACGGCACCTTGGGTTGGGCGCGCCTGCTGGGGAAGGCATACAGCGCCTCCTCGTAGAGACCAGGCTCAACTGCGCTAATCCGCTGCCGTGCTATCGTTATATACTGTTCGTCCCGTTCGATGCCAATCCAGCGGCGATGCAGCAACCGGGCGACCGCCCCCGTCGTGCCAGTGCCAAAAAACGGATCAAGCACCACGTCGCCGGGATTGGAGCTGGCCAGGATGACCCGGTAGAGCAGTGCCTCCGGCTTCTGGGTAGAGTGCACCTTTTTGCCGTTGATCTTGATCCGTTCCCTGCCGGTGCAAATCGGCAGCCACCAGTCGCTGCGCATTTGCAGGCCATCGTTGAGCGCCTTCATGGCCTGATAGTTAAACGTATAACTTTCACCCCGGTGTTTTTGCGCCCAGATCAGTGTTTCATGGGCATTGGTAAAACGCACACCGCGGAAGTTGGGCATGGGATTGGCTTTAATGTAGACCACGTCGTTGAGTATCCAATAGCCCAGGTCCATCAAGATCGCCCCCACCCGGTAGATGTTATGGTAGGAGCCGATGACCCACAGGGTCCCGGTGTCCTTCAAAACACGGCGGCAGGCCGCCAACCAGGCACGCGTAAAGGCGTCATAGGCCGCAAAACTCTCGAAACGATCCCAGTCGTCGTCGACGGCTTGCACCCGGGTCATGTTGGGCCGCCAGAGGTCCCCCTGCAGTTGAAGGTTGTAGGGTGGATCGGCGAAGACCAGGTCTACGGACTTTTCTGGGAGTGTATCGAGAATCTCTAGGCAATCCCCTGGCAGGATCTGGTCAAGTGGTAATGTCATTACAGGCTTCAACAGGCTGACTACACGATATCAAGGCCCGGTGACAAACTTCGGGAGTTTTAACTTCCCAGCGCGGTCGGCGAGGGGTTGATCGCACAAGCCAGACACAGGTCACAGGGGCATTCGAGGTACGTATTTTACGCCATCAGAGACAGGCGCGAAAGCGACCTACATACGCGGTTCAACAATCGTATTCCGCAGCACGCCCAACAGCTCGACTTCCAGGTCGATCACGTCGCCGGGCTGCAACCAGCGCCCGAGGGTTTCTTCCGCGCCGATATCCAGCAGAGAACCACTGGATACCGCGCCGCTGCCGAAAATGTCGCCGGGATAGAGCGTGACGTCGGCGCTGGCCCGCTCGATCATCTGGGGAAATGTGAAGTAGATGGTGCGCAGATTACCCCAGGCGGACGACAACAGCCGCCCGTTGACGCTGGCTTCCATGCGGAGATCATAGCGGCGTTCTGCGCCTTCTCCTATGGCATGACCCTCCAGCTCATCCGGTGTCACCAGGGTCGGGCCAAGTGAAACAGCAAAATCACGCCCTTTAGTCGGGCTGTAACCCATGCGCATCTCGTACATTTCCAGGTCGCGGGCGCACCAATCGTTCATGATGGTATACCCGGCGATAAACGCATCCGCCTCTTCCGTCCGGATGTTTTTCCCTTGCTTACCGATCACGCAGGCCACCTGCAATTCGTAATCCAGCCAGAAGGATGCCGGCTGCGGCACTTCCGCCCCAGGCCCATAAACAGCACTGGCATTGCCGTAAAAAAACAGAGGGGCATCGTACCATTCGGTGGGCATCGTGAGGCCCCGCCGCTGGCGCAGCGTTTTGGTATGCGCCTCAAACGCCGAGAAACAACGAATAGAAGCCGGTTGCGGCAGCGGAGACAGGCGCCGGATATTACGGCGAATCAAGTCGCCGCGCTGACCTGCTTCCAGCGTATGGAGCAGTTCAACCAAACCTGCCAGCGAGGCCTTGTCGTCCGTTGACAGGGCATGAAAGGCAAAGATGGAGTCGGGCATCGGCGGCGCTTCGACGCCCTGGATCGCAGCCATCTGCTGGATGACGGCCTGCAAGTTATACACCACACCAAAGCTGTCGATGCCTAACTGTGCCGCCTCGCCAGCATCAAGATCGTCGTAGCAGACAAATCGCATAACCGTATTCCCTCGTCAATGGAATCTCTCAGGCGAATGATAGACCGGGGGCGAACCGGTCCGCAAGTGGCCGCAAACAACGACGCCCCCAGATGTCGCCTGGGGGCGGTTCCCATCATCATGGAAGCCTGCTACTTCTTGAATTGAATCTTGTCCGAACCGAAGATCCTGCTATCCAGGTGCATGCCCATTTCCTCAAAGCGACGAGCAAAGTTAGGCCGGAAACCGGTTGGTTCCAAGGTGCCGCCGCCAGCATGACTGGGACCAGAACCCTGTTGGTCCGGTGTTTTGTAGACGAACACATCCTGCAGCACCACCGAGGTGCCTTCCATACCCTGCACTTCGGTGATCTGGACGATCTTACGGCTGCCATCTTTGAGCCGGCTCTGCTGCACGATGACGTTGACTGCGCTGGCGATCTGGGTGCGAATCACGTTTACCGGCAGGTCCATACCGGCCATCAGACACAGGGTTTCCAGGCGGGAAATGCAGTCGCGTGGGCTGTTGGAGTGCACGGTCGTGAGCGAACCATCATGACCGGTGTTCATGGCTTGCAGCATGTCCAGCGCTTCACCGGAACGGCACTCGCCAACAATCACCCGGTCGGGGCGCATGCGCAGCGAGCCTTTGACGAGATCGCGGATCACGAGCTGGCCTTCATCGGTACCGGGGATAGGCGGACATGTCTCCAGGCTGACCACGTGGCGCTGGCTGAGCTGCAGTTCCGCCGAATCCTCAATCGTGACAATGCGCTCATCCTCCGGGATGAAGCTGGACAACACATTGAGCAGGGTCGTTTTGCCGGAACCCGTGCCGCCGCTGACCACGATATTGAGTCGACCAAGAACACAGGCTTCCATAAAATCGGCGACATCTTCGGTGAAGGAACCGAACCGGATCAGGTCCTGCACCGTCAGTGGATTCTCCGGGAATTTACGGACGGTGATCGTGGTACCACACAGTGCTGAAGGCGGCATGATCAGGTGCACGCGCGAGCCATCCGGCAGACGGGCATCGACCATCGGGTTGCGACGCGAAAGGTCACGCTGCAGCGGGCGGACGATACGCTGCGCCGTCCACTGGACGTGCTCCTCATCGTCAAACACTACCTCTGTTTCCGCCAGCTTGCCTTTACGTTCGCCGAAAATAACCTCCGGGCCATTGACCATGATCTCGGAGTACGACTTGTCACGGACCAGCGGCTCGATCGCGCCGAAACCGAGCAGGTCCCAGATCATCACCTCTTCCAGTTCCTGGCGTTCGTAGTCTGTCAGCTGGATGTTGGCGCGCTGCAAGACGACCTTCAACCGGTCACGAATGACCTGTTGGTGCTCATCATTCTGGCTGTCGTAACTATCTAACTCGTCCGGCGTGGCCAGGAGTTTGGGGCGGAGCTGGGCGCGGAGCTGGGCGACCTTGGGCGTCGTGCGGCGCTTAGGCGGGGCCTTATAGGTGCTGCCGTGATCCTCCGGCGGCGCTTCGCTGGCAGCCTTCTTTTGTGTCACGGCTTCGGCGTCCACCGGGACTTCCACGGGTTGCTTCGACTGATCCGATGATTGCTGGAGTTTTTTTGACAGGAGTGACATAGTCGCTGATCCTTACCCGGTGACACGCACCATCAGTGTAGAGTAAAACCCTGGACGAAAGCAAGCCAGCTGCGCACCCGCCAGGCGGTCGCAAACCAGGTTAACACATCATTGCGAAAAAATCTCGCTAACAATCATTTAGCAACTTACCCTTAATCATTGTGCCTCAGAACGACGGGATTTGCAAGTTAAATCTTTGTTACCTCCAGCTTAAGAATAGTCAGCCGCTGACCAGCGGCGGCGTCGGCGTCGGCGTAAAGGTAGGAGTCCGGGACGGCGGTGTGGCCGTGCCTGGCGTGTCGGTGGGCAGCGGCGTTGGGAGTGGCGTTTCGCTGGGAACCGGGGTGAGCGTTGGCGTGGCCGTCAGAGTCATCGACGGCGTCGGAGTCGGGTTCACGGCACGGATAATGCTCTCATGCATGTAGGCTATATCCGTGAAAAACTGGCTGTCGTCCAGGTCAATAATGTACCATTCTGCCTCGGTATAATCCGGCTGCAAGACACATACCACGTCACCCTCGCGGCGCACATCGACCAGGGGGCAGTTCACACTGGCACATTCACGAATAATCGCTTCTGGCACGGTGACCTCAAAATCCTGGCAGTCCGGAATGGGTGTCCGCGTGGGTACCGGGGTAAAGCGCGGATCGCGAGCTGGCGTGGCGAATACGGCCGTGAAGGATTCGGGATTTTCTGTCGCCTGGAACACCTGAAGGGCAGTTCCCCGGAGGTAGTTCTGTACCCCTCTCCAGATGAAAAAACCGCCGAAGACCAGCATCGCCGCGGTAAGAATAATCAACCAGGCGGGCGGGCCAGACCGCCCAGACATACGATACATAAGGCTACCTGCAACCCAATACTAGAAGGGTGGACCGATGAGCTAATTGTGACAGAATTCCAGGCGCACCGGTCATCGATTGCCCGATGACTGCCCTACGCCTGAATGTTGTGCAGGGTATAGATCACGATCGGCTCGCTTTTGCCGGAGAACAGACGCGCATCCAGGCGTTCGGCATCCAGCAGTGGAGCGGCTGCCCGATAGATAGCTTCACTGATTAGCACCTGGCCACCGGTGGCTTCTTGCTGAATACGGCGGGCGGTATTGACCACGTCGCCGATGACCGTGTAACTCATCACCCGTTCCGAACCGACATTACCGACGGCCACTTCACCGCTGTGCAGGCCAATTCCTAACCCTAACTCCTGTAAAGCAGGGTAACCAATGCTTTGACAGGCCTGCCGGAAAACCGTTTGCATTTCGAGGGCTGCCCGTAACGCATTGAGCACATCATCACCGGTGGCCACCGGCGCCCCAAAAAAAGCCATCAACTCATCGCCGATGTATTTATCCAGCGTACCATGGTGTTTGAAAACCACGTCGGTCAGTGCGTTAAAAATCTGGTTGAGGGTGTGCAATACTTCATTGGCCGGCTGACGTTCGGCAAAGGCAGTAAACCCACGAATATCCGCGAAAAAGACGGTAACAACCCGCGTATCGCCGCCGAGTCTAAGGTGTCTTTCCGGGTCTACCAGGATAACATCGACGATATCCTCGTTGACATACCGGTTAAGCACCCGCCGTAACAGGTCATTGCGACTCTCCAATTCGTCATGGAGCTGTTTGATTCGCAGCAGGCTGCGCACCCGCGTCATCATCATCAGAGAGTTAAATGGCTTGGTCAGGAAATCATCAGCCCCGGCCTGGATGGCCTTAATCTTGTCCTCGTCGGTTTCCAGGGCTGTCACCATCACCACTGGCGTAAACTGAGTGCGCTCATCGCTCTTAAGCCGGGCGCACGCCTCAAAGCCGCTCATGCCCGGCATATTGATATCCAGCAGAACCAGGTCAGGCGGGCGGTCCTGGGCCAGTTGTAGCGCCGCATCGCCGCTGTGGGCCAGCACCACGTCACATTCTGCTTCGGACAGGTAGGCTTCCAGCACCTCGCGGTTCATCCAATCATCGTCAACCACCATAACCAAGGGGCGCGCGACGTCACCCGGTTTCTGTTCCGTCATACCCATTTCGATTCGGCACCAATCAGCCAGCTACGAAACCCGTTGCCCTCAGGCATGAGCAGCATCCTGCCCAACACTGCGCCACACTAAAAAGAGCAAAAATCCTAAAGGCCCGGCCATCAAGGTCGCAAAGAGGCAGGCGCCGGCGATGGGCCAGGGAGCCGTCCGCCGCAGACTCTCCTGGTACATCCAGATTCCAACAAATAGATCAAATGTCAGGAGGTGCGTCCAGGCGACCAGGAACCCGATGGGAGTACCCAGCAAGGCCGCTAACCCGGTCAGCGACAATTCCAACGCCGGCAGTGGTTCGTCTATGCTGCCGCCGGTGATCACCACCCACCCCAGCAGCGCCACATATAACAGGCCTAACAGGGCAAAAGCCGCCCAACCACTGGCCAGGCGACGCGTGTAGGGATGCCTGGGTAGAAAAATCATCAGGAGCCAGTAGGGAAGCGGAATCAGATTGACCACCAGAAACAAAGTATCCAGCACGCTAATCACCCTGCCCTAAATCAAAGCCGGGCAGATTGTAGCACGGGAGGATTAGCCTGTGCCATAACCCACTAACACGCTTACCCATTCGCGCGTTCAGCAAAGTCTTATCTGTTTTCCTGTACAGAGTTTTGACCCAGCCTAAAATCGAAGTGTGAATTTTTTATGAATAGGGCGTCTCGACATTGACGTGGAACTGATTTTATGCTAACTTATGCTTAGTTCCGTATTGGAACCAGCGACAGTATCATTTTCATTACAGGAGGAATTTTCCATGTTGTATCTACCTCGTGAAGAGGGTCAGGGTCTGGTTGAGTACGCGCTGATTCTGGTTCTGGTCGCCGTCGTCGTGATCGTCATCCTGGCGCTGCTTGGCCCGGCCATCGGCAACATCTTCAGCAACATCGTCAACGCTCTGTAATCTCCGGAGCGCCGCCGGAACGACCCAGCCGGGTTGTTCCCTTCATCGCAACACCAGCCCGCCACACCCTGGCGGGCTTTTTTATTGGTATTTCCTCCTACCCCACGCATCAATAACAGTGAACAATACCCAAACTTGTGCAACCTGCCTAGAAGCTTCTAGCCTGGGCGTAGCCACTTTCATTGAGGGCAAACTGGAGGGAGCCTGCTACAATTGCCCTCCACAATCTAATCCAGCCGACCCGCTTCGCACCACACTTTCCATCCGGGTCTGCCTCTGCCATGCACGTCCAGTCACAGGAGGCTAATCATCTATGAGCATCAGCAAATTAGCCCGGTCTATCGCAGCCTCGCCTACCCTCGCGCTAAACGAGCAGGCCCGCATCCTGCGGCAAAAAGGTGAGCCAGTGATACATCTGGGTGCTGGAGAACCAAAGAATCCCGCTCCGATAAACGCCCTATTGGGTTCCGCAGCCAAGCTCAATACCGGAGATATCAAGTACGTGCCCACTGATGGGTTGCCCTCTTTAAAGAAGGCCATTATTCACTATACGGAAGAGAATTACGGCCGATTGGTCGGCCCGGAAAACGTGATTGTATCCACCGGCGCCAAACAATCAATCTACAACATCCTGATGTCGATTGTCGACCCGCAGGACGAGGTGATCCTGCTGGCGCCTTACTGGGTGAGCTACCCGGAAATGGTCAAGATGGTGTACGGCATTCCGGTGATAGTCACCCCGGAGGATGGCACCTTCCACGCGCGGATGGAAGACATCGAACAGGCGGTGAGCAGCTACACCAAGGCCATTATCGTCAACAGTCCCAATAATCCTTCCGGCGTGGTGTATTCGGCCGCGTTTATTGCCGAACTGGTGGCATTCTGCGAGAGCCGTGAAATCTACCTGATCCTGGATGACATCTACCACAAGCTGGTCGCCGACGGGGTGAAGCCCGCTCCAGGTTACCAGTTCACGAAAAAAGATGTCGAAGTCTCGAAGATCATCGTGGTCAATGGCGTCTCCAAGCTATATGGCATGACGGGCTTCCGGATCGGGTGGGCTATCGCCAACCGCAAACTGGTAGAAGTCATGACGAATATCCAGGCGCAAACCACCTCCTGTCCGCCGGTCGTATCGCAGGCCGCTGCCGAAGGCGCGATGACCGGTGTGCAGAGCGTCGTGGAAAACCTGCGGATGACCATCCAGAATCACCGCAAGGTGATGCTGGATGAACTGCATGCGTTCAATGGCGTCAAGATCATCCCACCGGAGGGCACCTTCTACTGCCTGCCCGACTTCCGGGCCTACAACCAAGACTCGGTCGTGCTGGCCAATTTCCTGCTTGAAAAAGCACTGGTGGTCAGCGTGCCGGGCGCATCGTTTGGCATGGAAGGGCATTTGCGGCTCAGTTACTGCGGTTCGATCAAGGACATCACGACGGGCATCGAACGCATGAAATGGGCCCTGGACCCAACGGCTCCGAATGAGATATACATTGGCGACCGCAAGCTCATCAGGGACTGGCTCTAAGGATATCCGACAATGAATAACCTACTTGGCATCAAAACCCCAGCGCAGGGACAGGCCTCCGAGCTGAAGAGCGATTATAGCCTGAAGAATCACGGCCTGACCAACCTGAACACCATCTACTGGAACCTGCCGACTGAAGCCCTCTACGAGGAGAGCGTCTTCCGCGGAGAGGGTCGCATCTCGCACATGGGACCGCTGTTGGTGAACTCCGGCAAACACACGGCCCGCGCCGCCCAGGACAAATACGTCGTGCGCGAAGCAACCACCGAAGAGCACATCGACTGGGGTGAATACAACCGCCCGATGGCGCCGGACAAATTCAACGAGGTATTAAGCCGATTGCTGGGTTACCTGCAAGGACGCGACTTGTTTGTCCAGGATGTTTATGCCGGCGCCGACCCCGAATACCGCCTGCCGGTGCGCATCATCACAGAATATGCCTGGCACAGCCTTTTCGCCCGTAATATGTTCATCCTGCCGGATAGCCGGGAAGAATATCGCCAGCACGTGCCGGCGCTCACGGTGATCGCCGTGCCTTCCTTCAAAGGCTTCCCGCCGGTAGACGCCACCCGTTCCAGCACCGTTATCGCCCTCAACTTCGATCAGCAGTTGTGCATCATCGGCGACTCGGCCTACGGTGGTGAGATCAAAAAGTCGGTGTTCACCGTCATGAATTACCTGCTGCCGCTGGAAGGCGTGATGACCATGCACTGCTCCGCTAACCAGGGCGACGATAAAGATGACGTGGCGCTGTTCTTCGGGCTGTCCGGCACCGGCAAGACCACGCTCTCCACCGATCCCAGCCGCCACCTCATCGGCGACGATGAACATGGTTGGAGCGATGATGGCGTCTTCAACTTCGAGAACGGCAGCTACGCCAAGGTGATCCAGCTCTCCGAGTCGGCGGAACCGCAAATCTACGCGGCCATACACCGCTACGGCGCGATCCTGGAAAACGTGATCTACGACCCGGTGACCCGTTACATCGACCTGGACGACGACGCGATCACGGAGAATACGCGCGCTTCGTTCCCGCTGACGTATATTCCCAACGCCATCCCAGAGAAACGGGGCGGTCATCCCAAAAACATCATCCTGCTGACGTGCGACGCCCAGGGCGTGCTGCCGCCTATCGCCCGCCTCAACCCGGACCAGGCGCTTTACCACTTCATCTCCGGCTACACCTCCAAGGTGGGTGGGACTGAAGTCGGCGTGGGCGAAGAGCCTGAGATCACGTTCAGCGCCTGCTTCGGCGCGCCCTTCATGGTGCATGCACCGATCTATTACGCCGACCTGCTCAAACGCAAGATTCTCCGCTACGCTGTGAACTGCTGGCTGTTGAACACCGGCTGGGTGGGCGGACCTTACGGAGTCGGCAAACGCATCAGCATTCGCTACACCAGGGCCTTGCTCAGCGCGGCGTTGAACGGCGATCTGCTGGACGTGGACTACTACCAGGACCCGATCTTCGGCTTCGAGGTGCCCAAGAGCTGCCCCAACGTGCCGGAGAGCGTGCTCTACCCGGCTGAATCGTGGCCCAGCCAGGAAGAATACAACAGGAAGTACCGGCAGCTGGCTGCCCGTTTCGTGGATAACTTTAAGCGGTTCGAACCGGATAGCCCGTCGGAGATCATCGCCGCCGGCCCTAAACTGTAGTACAAACCAGTCCCACAACACGACGGGCCATCGACTGCCTGACTCAAACAGCGGGCGCCTTCCAACCATCGGGAGGGGCCCGTTTTGTGATCAAGTGTCAGATCAACCCGGCAGGTTCAGCGCCGCCAACGACGACAACCGACCTTCGGCAGAGGGTGGCACCAGGTACATGCGCCGAATCGCCGGATCGGCCTCCGGGCTGAGGATGAATCGAAGAAACTGTACCGTCCCCGGTTGTATCAGTGCATCCGGATTGACATATAAGAGTAGAGGGCGAGCCAGGCTGTAGCGCCCCTCTATCACGGCCGCTTCAGTTGGCGAGACACAGGCAGCTTCCGCCCTTTCACTCAAGGCCAGCGGCAGCAATTGCACCGCAGGCACCAGCTGTAAAGCCTGTCCCAGCGGTAAAAATCCGACGGCATCCGGCCCGACCGGAGGTCCCTCAAACAGCGGCTGCCGAACATTATCGCCAGCGAGCACTACCTGCCGGAACAACGTATATGCCAGAGAATCGGCGGGAGAGGCGTAAACTACCAGCCGCGCATCCGGAAAAGACAGGTTTATCTGCCTCCAGTTGTCGACAATACTGTCTGCCCGCCAGATACTGCCTAATTGAATCAGGTTCAGGCACCCGGTAATCGCGCTCTCCGAAGAGATAACCACGGCAGCCGCATCATAGGCGATCGATACAGCCCGCCATTCGATGGCGTTGGCTGCACACGTCGCCTGTTCCGCCGTGGTGATCGGGCGCAGCGCATTTTGCAGAAGCGTCTGACCGGTACAAAAGCGTTCGAAACCGGTACGCGTACCAGAAGTCCCGACCGAAATGGGCAGATCGGCTATTTCCTGCCGGAAGTCGCAGGCGAGTTCCAGGAGCAATGGCTGCATCAAGGCGGAACCATCAAACGCAACCGGCTGTGGAGTCAATTCGGGCGGCGGCGGCAGGTCGGCATACGGGGTTGGCGGGAGGTTACTGCCCCGGTAGCATCCCGGCAGCGCCAACAACAACAGCGCCAGCCTCAACACCACTAACCGGCGCCCTTTGAGTAGAACCCTACCTATGCCAGGACGATTCTCTGTATGCAAGCGGAACATCCGATTTATGGTTTACTCCCCAACAAACACCGACACCAATCTGAGCAACGCAGCACGCCCTCTTTCCACCAGTCCCTGCTCCAAAGAAAAAACCTGCAACCTGAAGCCGTTACGGGTGGCAGTATACTCATCTTTGCTGGGATTTCATACCGGCGAGGGCCTGGCTTCGGCCTCTACTACAGTCTGGGGGGCCGGGTTGCGCATCAGGCTGATCACAACCTGTCCGAGCCGCGGCACCAGCGGCTGATCGGTCGCGATGATCGTCAACTCGCCGGTGTCATCGGTCAGAAACAGCGGCACTGCTTGAGCCTGATAGACCTCCTGGAATCTCTCAAAACTGCCGTAAGCGCTCAAGCGAACAGGTCGCCTACCAGGGCATCGGGTTCCAGCAACCCGGTGACCGGCCCGGCGACAAATCCCACCAGGAGCAGCACCAGGATCGAGGGCAGCTTGATTTGCCAGGCAACCTACTGGGCAGTTATCCCCAATAAAACTATGCTCACGATACCAACCAAGACATGTTCATCCACCAGAGTATTCCCCAGAGTACCCGACACAAAAACAAGACAACCGTACCGAAGGTCACCGATAGGCCAAAGTTTCTACCGACCTTATTTTAATTCGTACTGCCAACATACGTTAACGATGTCTGCCAGAATATCAAAGGGGGGTGCGCCGGATCATCTGGAGCCGCCGGTCAGACCCGCCTTGACAGCATCCAGCCATGCGAGTAATGTTCTACCGTTGATACAGCCAACACAAGGACAATACCGTATGAGTCGGATAATCAACACGGATAGCACTGGCAAGGTACGTAACCAGCACAAGCGGACCTGCGCTGAACTACTACGCCACCTCAGCCAGAAGCAAGCCGTTGACGATGAAGTCAAAGATATGGCGGCCTTGCTCGCCATGTGCCTGCGGCAGATCGACCAGGGAATCGAGGATTCGGCTGCCGTGTGGGAAAAACGCGATTACTGGATCAAGGCTGAAAAACTACGCCAGCGCTGGTACTGGGTTAAACAGTCCGCCGATAAACTGGACAACGTCATCCACCGAGATGCCTGGCACGAACTGCCCGAAAGCTTGATGGCCCTGCTGCCTAACTTCGCCGATGTGAAAGTCACCCGATTTACGCGCTCCACCGACCTGTGGGAAGGCGCCTATCAGCGTTTCATGAGTGGCGCCTGGTAGCGCAGGCGCATTCACAGGCGCGCCCCTCACCGTCAATCGAAGTGTGAGTCCAGCCAGGGCGCGATTACGGGGAAGTTCGGCACCGCATTACCTGAAGCAGTTCTCAGAATCAAATCCCGGTCGAGCACCAACCGGTCAATCTGCCCGGAAGCACCGGCCAGCAACAGCGGCGGGGCGACAATCAGCATGTCGTAGAGAGACATATCCGTATCAACCGCAGCGGTATACGCTTGAACGGTAGCCGGTAGCCGCAGCCAGTTAGCCGGTTTGATCATGGCTTGCACCACCGCCACCAACACTTGCTGTTGACGTCCAGCACGGCGATAGTCGTCGTCGGCGTGGCGGGTACGTGCATACGCCAGAGCCTGATCCCCATCCATGTGCTGCCATCCCGCCTCAAAGATAATCGTGGTCGTACCCAGGTTTTCGGTCGGGTACTGGTAGTCGACGATACGGCTGGGCACCTCGATGTCGATCCCACCCAGCGCGTCGATCAGGGCCGTAAAACCATCGAAGTTGATGCGCATGTAACGATCCGGCTGCACCTCAAAACTGGCCGCGACAGCCGCCTGGACCAGGCCGGGACCGGTCCAGTTGGCATCTTGTTCGCCCAGCACATTGATAGTATTGATGCGCTGCAAACCGTAACCCGGCGTTTCGATAAAGATATCTCGCGGGATGGACAACAATGCCGCTTGCAGTGAAGCCGGGCGAAGCCCCAGCAGCATGATGCTGTCCGTTCGGGTCACGAACCCTTCTCCCTGACGGGCATCCACCCCTAATACCAATACATCAACCGGTCCTGGCGGAAATAACAGATACAGCAGCATGCCCATGCCCAACAAGAAGATGGGTATGACCAGGGCCAGTAGCCCACCCACCAGCACCCAGGCGCAGCCGATCCTCCAGCGCGTCCGACGACGACGCAGCGGACGCGGCAGCGTAACTCCAGGAGGTATGGCAGGTGGTCCCGGTGAAGGTGGTCCCGGCGGTCGATCACGTGAGTCAGTCATGGCACAATCATAACAGGCGCCGATGATTTCGCGACTCATTGGCCTGGGCCGGGCGCCACATATCGCAGCGCCAGCGTCAAATCCTTGACGAAAGCCCCTCAATCCACTAAAATGCGACGTTGCCCAAGAGGGATAAAACGATGTTTGAAACGCTGACCGAAAAACTTCAGGACGTCTTCGATCAACTTGGCCGTCACGGCAAGCTCAATGAAGCCGATGTCGATAAAGCCATGCGCGAAGTCCGCCTGGCGCTGTTGGAAGCCGATGTCAACCTCAAGGTTGCCAAAGACTTCATTAAACGCGTCAAAGAACGGGCGGTTGGCACCGAGGTAACCAAAAGCCTCACCCCGGCCCAACAGGTTGTCAAGATCGTCCACGAAGAGCTGATCACCACCCTCGGAGAAGCTGGCCGCTTGAAACTCAGCGGTGCCACGCCTCGTGTGATCATGCTGGTCGGGTTGCAGGGGTCTGGCAAGACCACGACCGCTGCCAAACTGGCGCTGCACCTGCGTCGCCAGGGTAAACGTCCGTTTTTGGTCGCCGCTGATACCTACCGTCCAGCAGCGGTGGACCAACTCGTGACCCTGGCCAAACAAATCAGCGTGCCCTATTGGGAAGAAGGGACCGCCGTCACACCCCCCGATATCGCTACCAACGGTGTGGCAGCGGCCAAAGCAGACAACGCCTCGGTGGTCATTATCGATACAGCCGGGCGTTTGCAGATCGACGACCACATGATGGCCGAACTCGAAGCCATCCAGGCGAACACCGATCCGGCCGAGGTGCTGCTGGTCGCAGACGCCATGACCGGCCAGGAGGCCGTACGTATCGCCTCAGGCTTCAACGAGCACACTGAACTCACTGGCCTGATTTTGACCAAGGTGGATGGTGATGCGCGTGGCGGGGCGGCCATTTCCATGCGTGCCGTCACGGGCGTGCCGATCAAGTTCCTGGCGACCGGCGAAAAACTCGACGGCCTGGAGGTCTTCCATCCGGACCGGCTGGCCTCGCGCATCCTGGGCATGGGCGACATGCTCAGCCTGATCGAAAAGGCCGAAGAAACCTTCGACCAGCGCGAAGCCGAAAAACAAATGCGCAAAATGATGCGCAACGAGTTCACGCTGGAGGACTTCCTGCAACAAATGCAGCAGGTCAAACGCCTGGGCCCGATCAGCCAACTGCTCGACATGCTGCCCGGTATGGGCCGGTTGAGCAAAGAAGTCGATCTCTCCAATGCTGAAAATGAATTCAAGAAGATCGAGGCGATCATCCGCTCGATGACGCCCAAAGAACGTACCAACCCCCGCATTCTGAACGCCAGCCGCAGACGGCGCATCGCCGCCGGCAGCGGTAATTCCGTCCAGGATGTCAACGCGCTGCTCAAGCAATTCCGGCAGATGCAGCGCCTGATGCAGCAAATGAGCAAAGGACGTCTGCCGAATATCCCGGGATTACTGGGATAGGCAGGCCGAAAGGACAGGATACACAACAATGGTTCGCATTCGTCTACGTCGTGTTGGTTCCAAAAAACAACCCAGCTATCGTATCGTCGTCGCCGATTCCCGCAGCCCGCGTGATGGCCGGTATATCGAGATCGTCGGCTTTTACAACCCGCGCACCGAGCCGGCCACCATGTCAATCCAGGAAGATCGCGCCTTGTACTGGCTCAATGTCGGTGCCCAGCCCAGCGAAGCCGTGGAACGTATCCTGGTCAAGCTCGGCACGCGCGCCCGGTTCGAGCGCCTGCGTAATGGCGAGTCCTTGGACACGCTGGTCGCCGAGGCCGAGGCTGAAGCTGCGGCCCGCGAGCCGGTCAGCCCCAGGACTCGCTACCCGGCCAAGCCCAAAGCCGATAAAGCACCGGCTGCCGAAGTTGTCGAGGAAACGGACGACGAAACGGTAGTAGAAGAAGCGCCTGCTGAAGAAGTGGCCGAAGTCGCGGCAGAAGCCGCAGCTGAAGAAGCAATCGAGCCGGCCGCCGAAGTCGCGGCAGAAGTCGCGGCCGAAGCCGCGGCCGAAGCCGCAGCAGAAGAAACAATCGAGCCGGCCGCCGAGGCCGCAGTCGAAGAAGCAGCGGCGGAAGAATAAGCCCCGTTAGCAACGGTTTATCCATCAGGATGGGCGTGTCCGGACTCACAAACACGCCCTGTTTTGAATATCCAGGAGGCACGGCATGAAAGAACTGGTCGAGTACGTTGCCAAATCACTGGTCGATGATCCCTCCCAGGTCAGCGTTTCCGAGATCGAAAGTGGAAACACCGTGACTCTGGAATTGCAGGTTGCTCCAGAGGACATGGGGCGCGTCATCGGACGCAATGGACGGGTGGCCAATGCCATGCGCACCCTGCTGCGCGTGCAGGCTGCCAAACATAACAAACGTGTCAACCTGGAAATCTCCTAACCCATTGGCCCACCTACCCATGTCCAAGCGCCCATCATCCCGTAACATTCATCCAGGGGCCGGTCACCAACCGGCCTCTGAGCCTGTCTTTCTGGTATTAGGCGAAATCTTGCGGCCACACGGCATACATGGTGAGCTTCGGCTGCGAGTGGTGACCGCATACCCTGAGCGTGTGGCGCAGCTAAAGACGGTGTTCATCGGCGACAACCCCTATAACGAAACGTCGGTAACACCTTTCCAGGTCGTCAGCGCGCGCCGCCACCGGGATTACCTGCTGGTGAAGTTAGCAGATATCGAGACGCGCGACCAGGCCGACCTGTACCGCAACCAGCTACTCATGGTATCGCTGGCAGACGCTGTCCCCCTGGCCGACGGCGAGTATTACGTGTATCAGGTTATCGGCGCCACCGTCGTGACCGTCGATGGCAAAGTGCTGGGCCAGATTCGCAGCGTGCTCGAGACCGGCGCGAATGACGTCTTTATCATCCAGGGAACGACCGGCGAAGAAATCCTTATCCCGGACGTGCCACACGTCGTGGTGGATGTCAACATCCCGCAAAAAACGATAACCGTCGATCCTCCACCTGGCCTGCTCCCCGACTAACCGACCGCCGCTGTCCGGTGACACAGCCCGCGCCCGGCCCGACATCTCCCAGGGCTGGCATATCCATGTAAATGGGCATGCCGCCGACTCTAGCGCGTCTTGACAGTCCCTATCTCCCCTGTTATCCTGTCTGCCCAGTCGGCCCTGTGCCGACCTGGGGGAAGGACGCTGTGCGTTGAGCGCGCGTAAGTACTGGATTGGCTTCAATCATGTCGCTGGCGTAGGCCCGCTGCGGCTGGCGGCCTTGCGCACACACTTTGAAAGCCTGGAAGTCGCCTGGCATGCCGGATCGCAGGCGCTGCGTGAAGCTGGTCTCGACCGGAAAACCATCGACAACTTGTTGGAGGCACGCCGCAGCCTGGACCTGGACAGCTTGCTGCGTCACGTCAATGAGCTGGGCGCCACCGCCCTGACGCTTGAAGACCTGGATTATCCGGTAGTGCTGAAAGAACTGCCCGATGCGCCGCCTGTTTTGTACATACGAGGTTCTTTAACATCTGAAGATGACTGGGCAGTCGCCGTCGTCGGGACGCGCAAAGCCAGCAGCTATGGACGCGACATGGCTTATCAACTGGCCGGCGACCTGACCCGCGCCGGTCTCACGGTCGTCAGCGGGCTGGCCCTGGGCATCGACACCGCCGCCCACCAGGGTGCGCTTGACGCCGGCGGGCGGACGATCGCCGTCCTACCCAACGGCATCGACAAGGTGTATCCGCCGGAACATCGTAAGCTGGCGCGCGACATCGCCAACCAGGGCGCCCTGGTGACCGAATTCGCGCCGGGTATGGAAGCCATTGCCACCAACTTCCCGCCGCGTAATCGCATCATCAGCGGGCTATCGTTAGGCGTGGTCATCGTGGAAGCACCCTTGAAAAGCGGCGCACTGCTGACGGTCGATGCCGCTGCAGAACAGGGACGTGACGTGTTCGCCGTTCCCGGCCCAACGTTTTCCGCCGCCAGCAAGGGCAGCAATCGCCTGATCCAGGAGGGTGCGAAGCTCATCATGAGTGTGGACGACATCTTATCCGAGCTGAACATGACCCGGGAGACCAGCCAGGTTCGCGCGGAGGTTCAAACGCTGGCGCCAGAAAACGAAACCGAGCGGCTCATCTGGCAGGCGTTGGTTGAAGAACCACGCCACGTGGACGAGATCAGCCGGTCGTTAGGTCTGCCCGTGCATGAGGTTTCCGCCGCGCTCACGCTGATGGAGCTTAAAGGGTTGGTGCGCCAGACGGGCAACATGTTATACACGCGGGGTCGGGGGCCACAAGCGCCCTACGTCCTGGACTGAGCAGCAGCAGTATCTTCAGTACCATTGATGAGGACGGGCGTCATGCCTGGTAGTGAGAAAACTGGTGTGATAGAGCATTTTTACGTGTTGATCATGGCCGGCGGGGGCGGCACACGCCTGTGGCCGTTAAGCCGGCAGGCACGGCCTAAGCAGGTGCTGCCGCTGGTGGACAACCAGCAATCGATGTTCCAGATGACTGTCCGGCGGCTGCAGCCCTTAGTCCAACCGGAACGCATCTATGTCGTAACCGGACCGGATCATGTCGCCGCGCTGCAAGCCGACACACCAGAAGTGCCGGCCGAGAATTTCATCATTGAACCATTCGGGCGGAACAGCGGGCCGGCGGCAGCCCTGGGCACGCTGGTCATCAGCGCACGTGACCGGGAAGCAGTGATCGCCGTGTTATCATCCGATCATTACATCGCCAACACCCCGCGCTTTCGTGAGGTGCTGGCCGTGGCCGCATCACTGGCCCAGACCCAGACGATTGTGACGCTGGGGATATCGCCCTCACGACCGGCCACGGAATTCGGCTACATCAAACGCGGGGCGTTGATCGACACCCGTGAGGGTTTCGCCTGCTTCCAGGCGGACAGCTTCACGGAAAAGCCGGACAGCGATACGGCCATGATATTTTTAAGCGCCGGCCTGTTCAGCTGGAACAGCGGCATGTTCATCTGGCAGACACAAACCATCCTGGCAGAATATGAGCGTCAGCAGCCGGAAATCTACGCAGGCATGGAAAAGATCCGACCGCTGATCGGTACGCCAGACTTTGTCGACCGGATCACGCCGATCTGGCAAACACTGCCCAGTATCTCGCTGGATTACGCCGTGATGGAACATGCGCCGCAGGTCGTGGTGATACCGGTTGATATCGGCTGGAGCGACATCGGGAGTTGGGAGTTGCTCTACGAGATTCTTCACAAACAAGACCAGGGTAATGTTACACTCGGCAAAAGTCAGGACACCATCATGCTCGATACAACTGGCACCCTGATCGTCAGCGACCGGTTGGTCGTGACCATTGGCGTAAACGACCTGATCGTGGTAGACACAGACGATGCCTTGCTGATTTGCGACCGTCAACGGGCGCAGGACGTACGGGAAGTCGTACGGCGTTTGAAAGATCGAAGGGCGAACGAGTATCTGTAATCTATAGATAGCAATGAAAACTCTTGAGACGAAAGAAGTAGGTTCCTCATGACAGACACCTTACAAGCCTACTGCGTGAAGTGCAAAACTAAACGAGACATCACGGACGCAGAAGCCGTATATACCAAGACGGGGACGCCCGGTACACGTGGCACGTGTCCCGTGTGCGGGACGACAATCTTCCGCATGGGGGAGACCGAGGCCCATGCGCACGTCCCCAAGCCGGAAGTCGGCCAAAAAACGGCGCGGAAGTCGGCCAAAAAAACGCGCAGTCCCAGGCGCAAAGGGCGGCTGGTGATTGTCGAGTCACCCGCTAAAGCTCGCACCGTCCAGCGCTTCCTGGGCAAAAAGTACTCGGTCAAAGCCTCGATCGGTCACGTGCGGGACCTGCTGCGCTCGCAGATATCGGTCGACGTAGAGAATGACTTCACGCCGAAGTACCGCGTACCCAATGAAAAACGGCAGGTCGTTAAGGAGATTAAGGCGGCCGTCGACAAAGCCGAGGAAGTCTTCCTGGCGACGGACCCCGATCGGGAAGG
>DAOUEM010000346.1:0-4210 GCA_034430555.1 Anaerolineae bacterium
ATCATTGGCTTTTCCGAAGTGTTGGAGCGTGTCTGGGAGGAAGAAGATACCAAGTTGACAGACGAGGAAATGCGCCTACACCTGCACAAAATATCGCGGACTGGACGCAAGATGAACAACATCGTTGACGAGTTACTCAAGCTGTCATCTGTGTGCAAGACAGAGGCAAATGTGACCTCCTTGGATCTGTCGAGCATCGTGACTGGAGCTCAACAGCGCCTGGCCCATATGATTGAACAACACCAGGCCGAGATCATCGCGAGTGATCACTGGCCAACAGTGCTAGGCCACGGCCCGTGGGTCGAAGAGGTATGGGTCAATTATCTCAGCAATGCCATCAAGTATGGTGGCCGGCCGCCGCAAGTAGAACTGGGTGCGACGGTACAGCCAGATGGTATGGCGTATCTCTGGGCACGGGACAACGGCCCTGGAATCCCGCCGCAGGCCCAAGCCCGGTTGTTCAAGCCGTTTACGCGGCTCGATGAGGTTCGCGCCAGTGGGCACGGACTAGGACTGTCCATCGTGCGACGCATTGTTGAGAAACTCGGTGGACAGGTAGGAGTGGAGAGCAAAGCGGGGCAAGGGAGTACCTTTTTCTTCACCTTGCCGACCGAGCTAGTGACGACAGTTAAACGATCGAATGACAACAGATGAAACAAATGTCCAACTCATAGTGGACTGTGGTCAAGATTGCGCTTTCCACAGTGTGCGCATAGGAATATGAGGAATTTGTACGATGACTAAATCACAAAGCCTAGTAGCAGAACGCGGAAATTTCGCTGCTCAGGACATTCAAGACCGATTAACAAGTCTGAGGTATAGTGCCTCGTTCGTTACTGCCCCAGGGGGAAAAGTCATTCCCAAAGTAGTGGAACTGGAGGAACTATTGCGCAATGCAGTGAACAAAGTGCTGGACGTCATAGAGTTTGAGTGTGCAAACATCCTCTTGATAGATCAAGTCGGACAAGTTGATCTGGCGATTCAGTGCGGCAAATCTACAGACTTGGCGCGAGATAGACTTGCGATCGAATGGGTCGTAGAGACACTCCTGGATGCACTACCGGGTCTGCCGCCAGTGTTCAGCGTTCTCCCCTGCCCAGACCTTGTCTCCCTTTGCGAGTTGAGGGAAGTGGCGCAGTTGATTAACCTTGACGAGATCACTCAGGTCCTCGATTCCAACGCTTGCGCCTACCACTACATTGTGACCCTTCAGAGCAACCGGCGGCTAGTGGGGGTTATGTCTCTCTTTGGTCACAACAAACGTCCAATTCCCGAGGGAGAGGCAGGTATCCTAGCCATGATTGGTCACCAGATTGGCGTTGCCGTGGAGAACGCCCGGTTATACGAAGCATCTGAGCAACGAGCCAGAGAATGTCAGACCGCCTACGAGCAATTGCAGAGAACACAGCAAGAGATGGTAAAAGTCGAGCGGGTGGCAGCTATGAGCCAGATTGCTACAACGGTGTCTCACGAGATCAACAACCCTCTTACTGTCGTACTGGGCAATGTTGAGCATCTTCTGGCTGCTACTCCAACCCACTCCACTGAACAGCGGGAAAGATTAAAGTGGATCAAGGCTGAAACGATCCGTATTCGAGACGTGGTGTGCAAACTGGAGGGCAGTATTGAGGATCGGCCAGTGCCCTATCTGGGCCATACGATGATGATTGATATTCACGGTGGTGAGAAACAACACGAACTGACCGTGCACAAGCAAGCGGAGGAGGAGTTGCACAAGCTCACCGAGGAGATGGAAAACCGAGTCTCGCAACGCACCGCTGAACTGACCGAGATAAACGCTAAACTTGTCCGTAAAATCAATGAACGTAGAGAAGCCGAGGCCAAGCTACTTGAACACAACCGTGAGTTGTTGTCCTTACACTCGGCGGCTGCCGCCACCACTGCCAGCTTGGACCTTCAATTTGTGTTGGAAACCGTTAGCTGGGAAATGGCCAATCTGTTGGAAATCGGGGGCTGTGTAATCTACGAATGGAGCGGGGGAGCTGGTACCGTTTCTGTCATTGCTGAATATGATTCAACCGACAAGGAAGGAGAAGCATTGGTGGGTCAGGTCTACAGCTTGTCGAACTACCCGCTAAGAGAACGGGCGCTGACTGAACGATACGCCCAGCAGATGACTGTCAGCCAGCCTGACGTGGACCCTGCCGAACTCGCGCGTATGCAGGAAGCCGGTATCAAGACCCTGCTGATACTGCCAATGGTTTTTCAGGATCGTGTGGTGGGGTTGGCAGAGATGCAGGATCGCCAGGTCGAACGCGTCTTTACGGACCACGAGATTTCTCTGGCTCAATTCCTGACCACTCAGGCCGCCAGCGCCGTAGAGAACGCTCGGCTATACAATCGAGCTCAACGAGAGATCAAGGAGCGAATCCGAGCGGAAAAACGAATCAAGGCATCTCTCAAAGAGAAGGAAGTGCTACTGAAAGAAGTTCACCATCGAGTTAAGAATAACTTGCAGGTGATTTCTAGTATGCTCAGTCTCCAAGCACAAAGTGTCGAGGATCAATCAACTCTCAGGGTACTCAAGGAGAGTCAAAACCGTATCCGATCTATGGCGCTCATCCACGAAAGGCTATATCGCTCCCCAGACCTGGCCAAGGTTGGCTTTGGCGTATACGTCCGAGACTTGGCAACCCATTTGGTCCGTTCGTACAAATCCGAATCGGGTCGCGTCAACCTAATAGTGGATGCTGATGATATTTCCTTGGACATAGATACAGCGATTCCTTGCGGCCTGATCGTCAACGAACTGATTTGCAATTCTCTAAAATACGCCTTTCCAAATGGCAGTGAGGGCGAAATTCGTGTCGAGATTCATTCAGATCGCGTTGATCTTTCAGATCATGAGCGGTTGACTATGATCGTTAGCGACGACGGCGTCGGCCTTCCGAAGGACCTGGATTTACGAAACACCGGATCATTAGGTCTGCAATTAGTCAACGCCTTGACCGATCAACTGGAGGGAAGTATGGAGTTTTGCAGCAATGGGGGCACAGAATTCAAGATCACGTTCGCTGCACCGTGAATAGGAATGCGAAACCTGTATATATTGGCAAAAGACCAGGCTCTGGTCACGGGGGAGTACGCACATGGCGACAGAAACAGATATCTCAATTCTAGTGGTTGACGACAATTCGAATTTGCGGGAATACGTAAAACAGGTCTTGGACTTGGCGGGGTATCGAGTGTTGACGGCCCAGGACGGCACCGAAGCACTGACCGCCCTGCAGTCACAGGCAGTGAATTTGATACTTGCCGACATTGCAATGCCGCGTATGAACGGCTATCAACTGTATGAGCGTGTGATGGAGAACTCACAATGGGTAATGATCCCTTTCGTGTTCCTAACCGCCCGTAGACAGGACAGTGATATCCGTTACGCCAAGGAACTAGGAGTTGACGACTATTTAGTCAAACCTTTCAATCACGAAGACCTACTGGCGGTTGTGCGTGGCAAGTTGCGCCGTGCCCAACGAATGGCACAACTATCCACGCCACCTGTGCCGCGACCGACTCGGAGTTCGCCCATCCTGACCGTTGGACGGTTGCAGATTGACCGCGAACAATACCGTGTCTGGCTAAATGGCAAATCAGTTCAATTGTCTGTCAAAGAGTTCGAGTTGCTGGAATGCCTGGCCGTGCAGGCCAAGAACGTGGTCACCCTGTCAAAATTGGTCAAGACAACTCACCGCCTGGACATTGATCGCGTCGAGGCCGGAGAGTTGTTGCGCCCGCTGATCCGTTCTTTGCGCCGCAAGCTAGGGTACCAGGCTGGTGAGATGGGCTGCATACAGAATATCCGTGGTGTAGGATACCGGTTGATTCCTCCTGGTAATTCGCAATGAGGTGCATAGCTCAATGCTTTACTCTTCCACATCCAAGCAACAGAACACCGACAAAACTGAACCCGGTCGAGAGGAAATAGTGGTGTTAGAGCCAGGTTGCTCAGTCTGCGGGCACCGACTGGCTCCGGGGGCCAAGTTCTGTAGTCAGTGTGGCACGCGTCTGCCCAAAGAACAAGCGCCTGCGGAGGCTTTGCCCTATGAAAATGCGGTGATGCAGAGCCTGCGCGCGCTTATGCCGGAGCCACTGGCTGAGAAAGCCAGCGCTGC
The DNA here is from genome assembly GCA_034430555.1 of Anaerolineae bacterium. Classification (GTDB taxonomy): domain Bacteria; phylum Chloroflexota; class Anaerolineae; order Aggregatilineales; family Ch27; genus DAOTXK01. Next base: position 4,134 of record DAOUEM010000346.1, read on the forward strand.
TACAGTAAACATCGTCGGCGAGCGCCGCGAAATAACAGTCCTCTTCTTCGACATTGTGGATTCCACCACCACTGCCC
>DAOUEM010000347.1:0-30034 GCA_034430555.1 Anaerolineae bacterium
CACGGCTATGTTGCAGGGCCGGGCCGACAACCTGCTCGTTAACCTGGTGGCGCAGGGCGAGATGTGGCTGAAGGGGCGGGTCATCGCCCCGGTCATCGTCTACGACCAGACCGTGGCCGAAGCCTTCCTGCAGGAGATCGCTCGCAGCATCAACCGCCCGGCGCGCGACGCCACCCTGGAGCTGCTGGGCACGCATATCCTGGCCAACGAGAGCCAGATCGGCCGGGCGCTGGACATCCCGGCGGCGCTGGCCCTGCTGCGCCAGGAAATCCTCAAGCTGGAATCGGGCGCGGAGATCGGGCTGGTCATCAACGAGACGCCGCCGGCCATCTGGTCGGTGGAGGAACCGGCGGCCATGCTGGCGGCAGCCCTGAGCGCGCCGCTCTCGCTTTACGCCGATGACAGTTCGGGCGGTGCGGCTGGTCCGTGGGTGGCCACCCCGGAAGCGATCGCCCTGATGCTGGACGTGCGGCGGGTGGATGATTCGGACGGCTCGGCGGCCTACGCGGTCAGCCTGAACCCGGAGCAATTCCAGAGCTTCCTGGACGGCATCGCCCCGCAGTTGACCATCGCCCCTCAGCCGGCGCGTTTCACCTTCAACGACGAGACCCGCCAGCTTGAGCTGCTGGCCCACAGCGTCAGCGGGCGCTCCCTGGACGTGGAGGCAACGCTGGCCGCGATTGAAGCGGCCTTGTTTGCCCCGGTGGCGAATGGCGGTGCCCGCGCAGTGGCGCTGGCCTTTCACTATACGCTGCCCACCGTGCACAGCAACGCCACCGCTGCCGAATTGGGCATTACCGAACTGGTGGGCGAAGCCACGACCTACTTTCTCGGCTCGACGGCTTCCCGCCAGCAGAACATCCAGGAAGCGGCCTCGCGCTTTAACGGCGCGGTGATCGGCCCCGGCGAGGAGTTTTCGTTCAACCAGTGGCTGGGCGACGTGAGCCTGGAATCCGGCTTCGAGGAATCGTTCATCATTTTGGGCGGGCGCACGATTCGCGGGGTGGGCGGCGGCGTCTGCCAGGTCAGCACGACGGCCTTCCAGGCGGCGTTTTACGGCGGGTTCCCGGTGCTGGAGCGTTACCCGCACGGCTATCGCGTGGGCTACTACGAATATGGCGAAGGCGTCGGCATGGACGCCACCGTGTATTCGCCGGAGGTGGACTTCCGCTTCCTGAATGATACGCCCTACCACCTGCTGGTCGAAACCTCGACCAATCGCGAGAATGCCACCATCACTTTTCGCTACTACAGCACCGGCGTCGGGCGCTCGGTGATCAAACTCGGCCCGCGCGTCGCCAACGCCGTCGCGCACGGCGATACGATTTACGAGGAAAACGCCGATCTGCGGCCCGGCCAGACGCGCCAGGTCGAGTGGGCGGTGGACGGCTCGGACGTGACCGTCACCCGCCAGGTCTGGCGCGACGGTCAGCTTGAATCGGAAGATCACTTTTTCAGCCATTATTTGCCCTGGCAGTCCGTGATCCAGGTCGCGCCCGGCGAGCTGCCCGGCAGCCACCTGCCGGTGGAAGACAACCCCGATGCCGCGCCGGCGGACGGGTAAGCGTCTCCGTACGATTGTTGGTTAACCCCCGGCAGGGCTTTCGCCCGTCGGGTTGTTTTTGTATACTGGCGGTGGACAGGGTACGTCCTGGGGGAGTACAGGCTGATGAAATGCATTCATGGCGACGAGAAAGATGCTGTGGCGGTCTGCCGCTTTTGTGGCCGGGCGGTGTGTAAGGATCATATCCGCGAGATGAACTACATCATCACCGTATACGTCGGGGCCAGAAAAATCCCCAAGTCGCTCGTCGTGGCCGATGCCGTGTGGTGCGGCATATGCAAACCCCAACCTGAACCGTTAGAAATGCCTTATCTTGACTGAAAAGCCTATGAATGACGAAAAGCCGGTCGCCCTGGCGAAGATTAGCTGGTTGGACCCCGCAACAGGCGAGAACAAGGAACTCGTCTTGATGGAAGGCGCGACGGTCAGTATTGGCCGCTCGGAGAGCAATGACATTTACATCCCGGAGCGGCATGTCTCACGCCGCCATGCCATCATCAACTACCGTGACGGCATCTTTATGATCGCCGATCTGGGCAGCGCCAATGGCGTTTTTGTCAACGACCAGAAGCTGACCGACCCGTTTCCGCTGGCCGGGGGCGATATGATCCGGTTGTTTGTGCCGGAGCTGCGTTTTGCGGCGGTCGTCAGCGACGAGGAGCAGGCCGAGGCATCCCGCACGGGCACCCTGGTGGTGCCAGCCAGCGTGGAAGGCCGGGCGCAGTTGGAGGTGACCGCCGGCGCGCAGGAAGGCGCCGAGTTCGCCCTGGTCAACGAGCAGATGATCGTTGGGCGGGCCACGGCCAACGCCACCTGGGATATCTCCTTGCAGGACCGGGCCGTATCGCGGCCCCACGCTCGCCTGGAGCACAATGCCGAGAGCAATGATTGGGCTATCATCGACCTGGGCAGCGCCAACGGCACGCTGGTGAACGGCATCGTGCTGACGCCGGAACGTCCGTACGTCCTCAATGACGGGGACGTGCTCACCCTGGGCGAGACCATGATGCTGTTCCGGCGCAATGGCTAGCCGCTTCATTTTTTCGTCCACCGTGGATCGGTAGCGCCAACCCCGGGAGGAGCACCGCGTCTTATGGCCAACCTCTGGCAGGACATGGCGGCCGTGCCGGATACGGGCGGCATCTGGGACCAGTTGGCGGACGCCCTGAGCGATCAGGTGGTCCTCGCTACGTCGGAACCCGACGCGTCGAGCCCCGGCGTGGTGGCCGGCGGATTATGGGGCCGCATCGTGGTGGCCCGGGCCGACGGCTTGTGGTCGGATGCCGGCAAAGAGACCGTGCTGCTGGCCCGTCCTGAGCTAAACCGGCAGGACCTGTGGGCGCAGACCAACGACGAAACCCTGGTTCTGCCCCGTCAGGGCGCCATCGCCATCTGGCAGGCCGTGCGCCCGGATGCCGCCGATACTCCCGATTGGAACCTGGACCATACCACGTCCCTCAGTCTACCCAGGCCCACCGCCGAGAATATGTGGAGCCGCGCCAAGGCGGAAACCATGGTGCTGGCGCGCCCGGAAGCGGGCAGCGTTTTCCGGGCGGAATTGACCGGGCGCAACCTGACGTCATGGCGGCCCCGCCGAAAAGGCGGCTTTGCCCTCAAAGCGCTGACCGACCACACCGGCCAGCCCTACTGGATCCTCAAGAACGTGCGCGACAACACCTACGTCCGGCTCAGTGAGGAGCAGAGGTTCATCTGGAACGAGCTGGACGGCGACGCCACCGTGCAGGATATCGCCGTGGCTTTCATGGCCCAGTACGGCAAGCTGGCGATCAACGGCCTGTTGATGCTGCTCAATCGTTTGCAGCAGCAGGGTTTTATCGAGGACCCGCTGGTCAACGTCTATGGCGCGGTGGACGAGAGCGTGGCCCGCCGCCGGGCCAACGTCTGGTGGCGGCGCTTGCTGCGCGCCTTTCTCCACCAGGAATTCGCCATCCAGGGCATTGACGGCTTCATCACCCGCACCTATCGCCGGGGCGGGCGACTGCTGTTCACGCGCCCCGTGCAGGCCCTGCTGCTGCTGGTCACGCTGCTGGGGGCGGTTGCCTTCGTGACTCAAGTGTGGGGCGGCGCTTTCAGTGTCTTCACCGGGGCCGGCGACCTGGTCGTGGTCGGCGTGATCACGCTGTACCTCTTGCAGTTTGTGACCCTGCTGATCCACGAGTGGTCGCATGCCGTCACCACCAAACATTACCACCGCGACGTGCGCAAAGGCGGCTTCCTGTTGTACCTGGGCCTGCCGGCCGCTTTCGTGGATACGACCGACATCTGGATGTCGCCGCGCCGGGAGCGGGTGCTGGTCAGTTGGGCGGGGCCGTATTCGGGCTTTATCCTGGGCGGGCTGGCGGCGCTGCTGATCCTGGCGATTCCGAATGCCTTTGTCCAGGGCGTGCTGTACCAGTTCGCCTTTTTGACGTACCTGACCTCGTTCCTCAACCTGAACCCGCTGCTCAAGCTGGACGGCTACTACATCCTGATGGACTGGCTGGAGATTCCGCGCCTGCGGGAGAAGAGCCTGGCCTTCGTGGGGCGTGAGTTCTGGCCCCGGCTGCGGCGGCGCGAACCGTTCAGCCGCGACGAGCGCATCTTCGCCGTGTTCGGGCTGCTCTCGGCGGCCTGGACGATCCTGGCGCTGCTGCTGGCGGTCCAGTTGTGGGGCGGGGGCCTGCTGGACTTGCTGCGCGGGATCGGCAGCACGCCCGCCGGGGCGGTAGGATTGGTTATGGTTGGCGGGTTGATCGGCCTGTGGGCGCTGTGGCGTTTGATCTGGCGGCCGCTGCGCCGCCGGGCCAGGACGTAAACAGGTCGCCCGTCACAGCCGCGGGCAAGGGCTGCCATCGGCCAGCGCGCAGACCGGGTCCGCACCATTGACGCGCACGCCGAACTGCCCCAGCAGCGCCGCCACCTCGCACAGCGGAAATCCGACCACGTTGTTGTAACAGCCCTCGATGCCGGCCACCAGCACCCCGCCCAAGCCCTGGATGGCGTAACTGCCGGCCTTGTCCATCGGCTCCCCGGATACCACGTAATCGCCGATCTGCGCCTCGTCGTAACCGTTCATGCGCACGAGAGTGGTCACGCTGCTGGCGGCCTGCCGCCCGGTCGCCGCGTCGACCACCGCTAGCCCGCTGATCACGCGGTGCTGTTGGCCGCGCAGCAGGCGCAACATGCGGGCCGCGTCTTCCGCATCGATCGGCTTGCCCAGGATGGTATCGTCGAGCACGACGGCCGTATCCGCGCCGATAACCAGGCCCTCGGCCAGCGCATCGGCCACGGCCGCCGCTTTTGACACTGCCAGGCGTTGGACCAGCGCTGCCGGGTCCAGCCCCGGTTCGATCACCTCGTCCACGCCGCTGGTGATGATGGTGAAGGGCAGGCCGAGGGTGGCCAGCAGGGTTTTGCGGCGCGGCGAACCCGAAGCCAGGATGATAGGGGGTGGGGTGGGTGCTGTCATGGGACTCCTGCTTTAGATACCGATTTCGCCGACGATCAGCGACAGGCCGATGGCCCACATGATCAGGCCGACGACGGTATCCAGGACGCGCCAGGCGACCGGCCGCCGGAAGATGGGCGTCAGCAGGGCCGCGCCGTAAGCCAGGCTGGTGAACCAGGTCAACGAGGCCAACATCGCCCCGGCGGTGAAAAAGACCCGCTCCTGCCAGGGATACTGCCCGGCGATCCCGCCGACCAGCACGACTGTATCCAGGATGGCGTGTGGATTCAGCAGGCTGACGGCCAGCGCCGTCAGGATGGTGGCCCGCAGCGTGGCGGTTGCCTGCCCCGCCGCCTCGAGATCGAGGGCCTGCCGGCCCAGGGCGGAGCGGAACGACAGCGCGCCGTAGGCCAGCACGAAGATCGCGCCGCCCCAACTGGCTATCGACTTCAAGGCCGGAAACTGGTTGACCAGCGTGCCAAAGCCCGCCGCGCCGATGGTGAACAGCGTGATATCGCTCAGGATGCACACGCTCGCCGTGGCGAAGACGTGCCGGCGCCTGAGTCCCTGGCGCAGCACGAAGGCATTTTGCGCGCCGATGGCGATGATCAGCCCGGCGGACAGGCCAAAACCGCGCAGGAGAATGGTGACAGGCATGGCGGCGGCGCTCCCCTCGCTGGCGGATTCAGGTGGCGGTGGTAGCCTGGTAGGCGGCGAACCGGTCGGCCCGGTCCTGTTCCAGGGCGGCGCTGGCCCAGTCGGCGGGCGGCTGGTACTGCCAGAAGCCGGCGTGATCCGGGTTGGTGAAACGGGCCAGGTCGCTGTCCGGCGTCCAGGGACGGCCATCTGGCAGGATTGTGGCGGCATCGAAGGTGGCTGTCGTCAGGTTGGCATGGGCCAGGTCGGCCCCGGTGAGATCGGCTCCGGCCAGGTTGGCGCTGCGCAGGTCGGCTCCTTGCAGGTCCGCGCGGAAGAGGTTGGCCCCGCCCAGGTTGGACTTGTGCAGGAAGGCCCCGCGCATATAGGCGATTTTGAGCCGCGCCTCGCGCAGGTCGACGTGGGTCAGCCGCGCCCCGGCCAGGTTGGCGTAGCGCAGCCGGGCCTGGTACATCCTGGCCCCGCGCAGGACGGCGCCCGCCAGGTCGGCTTCGTGTAAGTAGGCGCCCTCCATCTCGGCCAGCAGCAGGCTCGCGCCTTGCAGGTTGGCCCGGCTGAGGCTGGCTCCGCCCAGGTTCGCCCAGGCCAGGACGGCGCTCTTCAGTTCGGCTTCGGAGAGGCTGGCCCGGCGCAGATCGGCCCCGGCCAGCACCGCGCCGCGCAGGTCGGCCCCGGCCAGGTTGGCTTCGTGCAGGGTGCCGTCGGCCAGCCAGCCGCGGTCGTGCAGTTCCGCGACTGCCTCCAGGGCCACGCTTTTGACCCGGCTGCCCATCTTGGCAACCAGGGCGCTTTTCAGGCGGTATTTGTCCTCGCGGCGCCTGGCCAGGGCATTGACAATCAGGACAACCAGGCCGAAGCGCAGCGCCTCCACCAGCAGGCCGAGGATGGGATTTCTTTTGTGGGTCAATGTCCGTCTCCTGGATGGTAACCGGGCAGCGGCGGGTGGTGGTTCCCCGGTTAACCCGCTGCGCCGTCGTGAAACAAGGCCGCGAACTGCTGGCAGAAGTGAATCGTGGTGTCGATGCCCCGGTAGAACATGTCCACGATGGCGTATTCGTTGGGACCGTGCGCGCCGCCGCCTTTGTAACCGTAGCCCAGCAGCGCCAGCGGCACCTGGAGATCGTGCTGGAAGCCGGCCACGACCGGCACGCTGCCCCCGGCCCGGTGCAGCAGCGGTCGGACGCCCCAGCCGCGCTCGTAGGCGGCGATGGCGGCCTGCATGGCGGGTGTATCCAGGGCCAGCAGGACGGCGGGCGCGCCATCCAGCCAGGTGAAGCTCGTGCGTACGGTCGGCGGCGTCAGCGTCGTGATATGGTCACATACCTGCTGGTAGATACGCTGCGGGTCCTGGTGCGGGACCAGGCGGCAGCTGATCTTGGCGATCGCTTTACTGGGCAGCACGGTCTTGAAACCGGGTCCGAAAAAGCCCCCGGCGATGCCGTTGATCTCCAGGGTGGGGCGCACCATGGCCCGCTCGTGCAGGTGGTAGTCGGGTTCGCCCCAGGGTTGAGGTGCCCCCGTGGCCCGGTGCCACTCCGCTTCTACCATCGGTTGAATGTCGGCCAGGGCGGTGCGTTCTTCGTCGGTGAAGGGCGGCACGTCGTCGTAGAAGCCGGGCACCGCGACCCGGCCGTCGGCATCATGGAGCTGCGCCAGGATTTCCGCCAGGGCCTGGATCGGGTTGTGCACGTTGCCGCCGTACTGGCCGCTGTGCAGGTCGCGCTTGGGGCCGCTGACGGTTAGCTCCAGTTCCATGATGCCGCGCAGCCCGTAGGTGAGGACCGGCGTGTCCGGGTCGGGCATACTGCCGTCGGAGACGATACATACGTCCGCGCCCAGCCGCGCCTTGTTCTCCCGTACGAAGCGGAAGATGTGCGACGAGTCGGTTTCCTCTTCGCCCTCAAACAGCAGCTTGACGTTCACCGGGCAGGGGTCGTCGGCGTTGAGCAGCGCTTCCACCGCCTTGAGGTTGGCGATCACGTGGCTTTTGCTGTCCACCGCGCCGCGCGCGTAAATCCTGCCGTCGCGCTCGACGGGCTGGAAGGGATCGGTCTGCCAGCCATCTTCCAGGGCGGCGGGCTGCACGTCGAAGTGGCAGTAGATGAGTACCGTGGGCGCGTCCGGCCCTGCGCCGAGCCATTCCCCGTAGACCAGGGGGTGATGCGGCGGCGCGTGCACCACTTCGGCGGTCAGGCCGAGGTGCACCATGTCGGCGGCCAGCCATTCCGCCGCGCGCCGGACGTCTTCCGCGTGGTCCGGCAGGGTGCTCACGCTGGGAATGCGCAGCAGGTCGAGCAGTTGATCTTTGAAGCGGTCGCGGTGTGACTTCGCGTAGTCGAGGGCAGTGGTCATCAGGAATCGAGTCTCCATTCCGGTGGTTTTTCGCGCAGCCGCCAGCGCCAGCCGACGGGGTAACCGATCATTTTGGCGATGTCGCCCACCACGCGGATCACGGGTATCCACAGTTGGGCGGCCAGCTTATCGCGCCAGGTGGGCGTCCGCTCGCCGCGGTACCAGGTCCAGACGGTGGGCAGGCGGCGGTACGGGTCGCGCAGGTAAACGGCCCCGCCCACTGCGTACAAGCCCCACCACAGCGGCCCCCAGGCGATCCCCAGCCACAGGATCAGCGGGGCAGCGACGAGATAGGCCAGGTAGCGGGCGAGGTGACGTTTGCGCCACAGGTTGGCTTTGCCGTCGCCGCGCGCGTACCGATAGTACTGCCGCCAGAAGGCGCGCAGATTGCTCCGTGGCCGGAAAGCGGGCGCGGCATCCGGCGCCCAGCCGAACGGTTCGAAGCGGGCTTTGAGCCGCAGGTCGAACACCAGGTCCTCGCAGTAGTCGAGCCACTCCGGGTAGCCGCCCACCGCCTGCCAGGCCGACTTGCGGAAGGCCACGCTGCGGCTCGACGGCAGGAAGGTGGCCGGGTCGATCTCGTCCACCAGCGGCAGGACGGTCGCGCCCATCGCCGCTTCGAAGGGCGTCAGCGGATCGGTGTGGAAAAAGCCCGCCGATACGTGCAGGTCCGGGTTCTCCACAAACGGCGCGATGAGCGCGGCCAGCCAATCCGGCGGCAGGCGCGTCCCGGCGTCGGTTACCGCGATGATGTCGCCCTCGGCAGCTTTGATGGCGGTGTTACGCCCCTGGGAAATGTTACAGCCCAGGCTGCCGATGGCCTTGATCGGCAGGCGGGCGGCGTACTCGCTGATGACGACGATGGTGCTGTCGGTGGAACCGCCATCGACGATCACGATCTCGTCCGGCTGGCGTGTTTGCGCCAGGAACGAGTCGAGCACGCCGCGCATCGACTCGCCTTCGTTGAGCACCGTCAGGATCAGACTCACCCGGTTATTGTGGGTCCTGGATTTGGAGCCGTTGTTTGACATTGGTTTCCTGTGGTCCGGTCAGTCGATGGTTTTTGCCGCGCACGTGCCGTCCGGTTAGCTGCCGCAGACCCCCTGGGAGGGCCATCGTCCTACGCCAGTTTGTAGTCGACGGGATTGAGCGCAGCCGTGTTGCACCTTCCCCGGATACATATTTCCGGGGCCATTATAACGCGCCTCGGCCCGGCAGTCGCCAGTTTCACCGCTGCGGGAGTGAATACGTTATACTCCGGCTCTGGAGATCGCCCATGTTGGCGGCTCCGGCGCACGAGGTAGAGGAACGTATGGCAGAAAACGACCTGATCGAACTCAAACTGACGACCATGGTGCACGGCGGCAAGGTCATGGGCCGCCATCGCCGGCAGGCGATCTTTATGCCGTATGCCATCCCCGGCGAGACCGTCACCGCCCGCATCGTGACGGACAGGCGTACCTTTGCCCACGCGGAGGGCGTCGAGCTTTTGCAGCCGTCGCCGGACCGTGTCGCGCCGCAGTGCCCGCACTTCGGGCCGGGGCGATGCGGCGGCTGCCACTTGCAGCACATGTCCTACGAGGCCCAGCTCCGCTACAAGCGCGACGTGGTGCTGGACCAGCTCAAGCGCATCGGCGGCATCAAAAAGCCGGGGCGGCTGGTGGCGGAGACCGTCGCCAGCCCGGAGCCGTGGGGCTACCGCGCCCGGGCCGCCTTTCACGTCACCGCGGACGGGCGGCTGGGGTTCATCAGCACCGATCCACCGCGCCTCGAACCGGTGGAGTGGTGTTACATCCTCGATCCCCGGGCCATGACCCTGCTCGAATCGCTGGACATGGACTACGGCCAGATGGCGCAGGTGCAGGTGCAGGTCGGCAGCGACGGCGAAAGCATGTTGATCCTCAGCACCGCCGATGACCTCGCCCCGGAACTCCAGGCCGACTTCCCGGTCAGCATCAACCTGCTGCTTTCCGATAACGAGCCGGTCAACCTGATCGGTGCGTCGCACACGGTTTACCGGGTCAAGGGGCGGTCTTTCCGCGTGACGGCGGGCGGCTTTTTCCAGGTCAACCTGCCGGTGGCGGAAGTCCTGGTGGACCTGGTGCTGGCGCGCCTGAACCTGCAGGGTCACGAGTCGGTGCTCGACCTGTACGCCGGGGTGGGCTTATTCTCGGCCTTCGTCGCGGAGCAGGCGGCGCTGGTTACCGTGGTGGAGAGCTACCCGCCGGCTGTCACCGATGCCGACGAAAACCTGGCCGATTTCGAGCATGTGGACCTGTTCGAGGGCGGGGTGGGGCCGGTGTTGGCCGGGCTGATCGCCGACGGCGAAGGGCCATACGACGCCGCCGTGGTCGACCCACCGCGCGCCGGCCTGGAGCCGGACGTGATCGAGGCGCTGGCCAAATTAGCCCCGGCCACTCTGGTCTATGTGAGCTGCGACCCGGCCACCCTGGCCCGTGACGTCAAGCGCCTGAAAAAATACGGCTACCGTTTGCTGGAAGTCCAGCCGGTGGACATGTTCCCCCAGACGTACCACATCGAGTGCGTGGCCCACTTCAGCCGGGATGGCGCAGCCCCGTGATATGGTTACCTTGCCCAGGTCGATTTGCGGGCGGCCCGGCTTGGTTTGGCGGCAGGGAGGCGGTACCATCTTGCCTCGCACCGCTTCCAGCAAAGGACCGGCCATGCTAAACGCCATCCGAGACACCGCTGAGGCCATTGCTCGCAGCGCCGGGGATATTCTGCGCGAATATGCGGCCGATTCCCGGTTGGCCGTCGCCTACAAGGACACCCCCATCAACCCGGTGACTGCCGCCGATAAAGCCGCCGAAGCGTACATCGTTTCTGCCATCCAGGCCGCTTACCCGGATCACCATGTCCACGGCGAGGAGGGAGGCGGCTACGGCCCACCGGTTGAGCAAGCGCCGTTCTGCTGGTACGTGGACCCGGTAGACGGCACGACGAACTTCGCCCACGGCTACCCGGCTTACTGCGTCAACCTGTCGGTGGTGGATGCCGCCGGCGAGCCGGTGGTCGGCTTGACGTACGATCCCACCCGCGACGAGTGTTTCTCGGCCACCAAAGGCGGCGGGGCGGCGCTCAACGGGCGGCGGATTCGGGTCTCGCGGACCCAGACGCTGCTGCGGGCGCTGCTCAGCACCGGCTTCCCCTACGATTCACATACCGCCGCCGACAACAATACCGCCGCCTGGAGCGTCTTTACCCGGCGCGCGCAGAGCCTGCGGTGCGGGGGGTCGGCGGCGCTGGACTTTGCCTACGTGGCCTGTGGCCGGCTGGATGGCTACTGGGAATTGAAGGTCGGCCCGTGGGACATGATGGCCGGCGTGGTGCTGGTCCGCGAGGCGGGCGGCAGGGTCAGCACCTACGACGGCGGCACGGACGAACTCTACCACTGCCGGCGGCTGATGTGCAGCAACGGCCTGATCCACCAGGCCATGGTCGATGTGCTCATGGAAGTACAGGCCGGCCTCTCGGCTTAGTCAGCGGCTAAGTCAGCTTGGCGGCAGGAACCGGCCGATGAATGTCAGTCTGGTGTCAGGTACTTCCGGCGGTTTACGGCACAATAGATTTAAACATTCCACTTTCATTACAATCTTGGGAGGGAGGGGGGTAATGTTTAATCTGACTGTTGCTGTCCTTGATACTGATTTTTACGCCTTGCAGGCTATTACCAGCTACCTCGCCCTCGACCGGCGCACCCGCGTGGTGCATACCGCCGAGCGGCAGGCCCAACTGTTTGCTTACCTCAACACCGTCGCTGAAGCCGAGCGACCCAACGTCATCCTGCTGGATGCCGACCATGTAGGCTCGCCGGAAGCGCTCGAAAGCTTGTTGAACCAGCTGCACGATTGCTCCCCGGCTTCGATCATCATCTGCTTGGCCCAGGCCACCGACCCGGCGCTGGTGCAGGCGGCGGCTAACGGCGGCGCGCGCGGTTACTTCCTGAAGGGCGACGTGCGCTTGCAGATCAGCTGGTCGATTGTGTATGCGCTGGAGCATGACTTCGTGATCACGCACGGGGTGCGCGACGAGGCGGCTGGCGTGTTTGATGGGCGTCTGTTCCGGGCGACGGTGCTGGCCGCGTCGCGCAAATACCCGGAGCTGACCGAGCGCGTTCGCCAGGCGATCCGGCTGTGCGTGGTGGAAGGCATGCCGGCCCACCTGGCCGCCGACGAGATGGGCATCAGCCCTCATACCGTGCGCAGCTACATCAAGGAAGGCTACCGTATCCTGGAGTCGTACAACGACCTGGAGTTCCCGGTAGACATGACGGCCCAGGAACGCGCCTTTTACCGCTTCACCGTGCCGGAAGGCTGGCATGGCAGCTTCAATACCACGCGTATGGCCTCGTAAATCGATCGTTCCAGGCAAACCATAACCGGGCAGGGGAGGTCTCTCCTGCCCGGTTTTTTTCGGGCATGGGGGGCTGCCCGCACCATGCGGACGCTACTCGGTGTTGTAATGGCGGGCCAGTTCAAGGTTCATGCGGGAGAGGCGATGCGAGAGCACGTCGGCAATGCGCCACATGACCTTGTAGGCCAAGTCGCGGTCATGCTCAAAGACTTCCTTCAGTTTGACGCCGTTGATGGCGAACAGCACGACATTGGTGGCTGCCTGGGCGCTGGCGGCGCGCCCTTCCGTGACGACAGCCGACCAGCCCAGCACACTGCCCTTGAAGATCGTGTCCAGCTCGATGCGTTTTTCCCGCTGCGAGCCAACGTTGGTGAAGATGGTCACCTGTCCGCTGGCGACGATATGCAGCATGTCGGCCGGTTCGCCCTCCCGCAGGATAATCTCGCCCGCCTCATAACTGATAGGCCGGGATATCCGGGCAATTGCTTTAACCTGCTCCGAGGTGAAGCCTTCAAAGAAGGCGTATCGGCGCAGTGTTTCCGGTGAGATCATGCTTATTCCCCCCTGGGAATGCCTGCGGCTGGTTCTGACCGTGCGGACGATAACCACCCATCGTGATCGCCTAATTGCAGGATACCACATCTAAGCCCTGGTGACGGTTACAACCGGCAGTTTTATCACGGTAAGCGGGTTGTTGCATGGCCCCGGGCACAATGAACGCAGAGATACAGTAACGATTGCTTACCGATGAGTAGAGATCATGATGGCACACTTCAATAGTTTATCGCTGTTTCCCGCTAAAGACCCCACCCCTTTTGTAGAAGCGCTGGATTCGATCCTGCGGCTGCGGTTGCACGATGAATCCCTCGCCGCGGCCCTGGAAAACAGCCTCGAATCCGCCGATCTCCCGGCGGACGTCCGCCAGATGGCCGAAGAAACGCTGTTACTGGTCAGGTATTGGCTGCGGCAGGCCCATCAGCGGCGCGCTGTTTGTGCGGCTGGCGCCGCGTCCCGGGAGCAGGGTTAGCTGCTTTGTAGCGGGCGATGATCGTGCGGTGATCGGCCACGTTGAGCAGGTACCGGGCGCGCTGTTCGGGATCGACGATGTGATCGGCGCGGGCGCGCAGCAGGTCATGCGCCTCGGTGAGCAGGCCGAGCGCTTCCTGGTGACGATTGCAGGCCTCCAGGACTTCAGTGCAGAAGAGGGCGATCTTGAGGGGGTAGATCGGCTGCTGGCTGAATCCGCGTTCTGCGATGATCGCCAGGATCAGGTCGACGCGGGCCTGGGCATCCACAATATCGCCCAGGCGGTACATGATCAGGCCGGCCAGCCCATGTCCGATGTACTGTACCCGACTTTGCAGCGTGAGGTCGAGCGTCTGGCTGGATTCCAGCGCCTGGTCCACGTGGTCGCGTGCCGCATGCAGCGAGTCGAGCGCCGTCTCTACCAGCGCCAGGTCCAACAGCGAGAAGCAGGTGCCGGCCCGGTCGTCGATGGCCTGTCGTTGGTCCAGGCTGTCTTGCAGATGGATGCGGGCCAACTCGAAGTCGCCGCGTTCGTAGGCCAGCTTGCCGATGTAATTCAACACGGTAGCTTCCCCGCTGCGGTCGTCTACCTGCCGGAAGGTGGCCAGCGCTTGCTGCAAGTAGTCGAGGGCCAGCTCGTAGTCGCCGGTGATCAGGGATAGGTCGCCGAGGTCGGTCAGCGTCTGGGCTTCACCATGACGATCGCCGATCGTCCGGCGCAGGACCAGGGCCTGGCTGAGATTACGGGTGGCCTCACCGTAATCTCCCATGGCCTTAAAGTTGTTGCCCATGTTGTTAAGGGTCTGACCGACGGCAGTCCGGTCGGCTGAGGCCCGGGCTTTGGTCAGGGCCTGCTGGAAGGCCTGGCCGGCTTCTTCGTAGCGGCCGGTGGCGGCCAGCGTGATTCCCAGCGTGTTGAGGCGCCGCGCTTCGATCTCGTCGTTTGTGGCATGGACGGTCGACAGTCGTTTGATGGCTTCCGCGTAACTGCCCAGGTGCATCAGGCCCAATCCCCAGTAGACGTTGCTCAGGCCCATCGCCTCGTGATCGTTGAGGCGCTGCGCCGCTTCGAACGCGCAGCGGGCTGATTCGATGCTGGCCATGTAGGCCGCCTGGCTTTCGTGGCAGCGCGCCCACAGGATACCCGACTGGGTGCGCCAGTGGTCGTCGTCCTGTTCCTCGGCCAGCATGGTCAGCGTGGAGAGCAGGGTTTGCTGCCTGCTGCGCAGCCCGCGCAGGTGATACAGCTCCTCCAGCGTGATCAGCATGTCTTTGAGCATACTGGGGGCGTCGTCGCCGGTGATTTCCAGCGCGCGTTCCAGGTAGTTGATGGCGTCGTCGCTGGCGTACTGGGCGGCTGCTTGTTTGCCGGCCAGGTAGCAGTAGAGCTGTTCGTGCTGCCGGTTTTCGGCTTCTCGCCAGTGATGGGTCAGGATCGGGTAGTAGGGCGTCAGGTTGTCGCCGTATTCGTGCTCATACCAGCGAGCCACCGCTTCGTGGATATGCCGCCGCTGCCGGAAGGACAGCGCCCCGTAGGCTACCTCCCGCGTGATGGCGTAACGAAAAGCATAAACGGGATCGTTGTCATCCGAGTCTTCCTGGCGGGCCACGTCAACAGTGTCGAGGGCGTTGAGGTTTGCCAGGAGAGCTTCATCGCCCAGGTCCAGCGGCTGCACATTGCGCAGCGTGTGGTAGTGGAACTGCTGGCCGATCACCGCCGCGACCTTGACCAGCACCTGCTGGTCGGGCGAGAGGTGGTCGATGCGGCTGCGCACCACGCCCTGCACCGTATCCGGGATTTGCAGGCTGGCCGGGTCGCCTTGCAGGCTGGCCTTGCCGTCCTGGACCGCGACGATGTGGTTATCCAGCAGCACGGCGACGATCTCGCGGATGAAAAATGGGTTGCCGCCCGTTTTCTGCATGACCAGGTCGGTTATGCCGTCGGGCAGCGTGGCGGCGCCCAGTTCGGCGGCGGCCAGCGCCTCGACGTCGGCGGCGCCCAGCGGTTCCAGCCGAAGCTCGCGGGTGGCGGACAGCGCGGCCAGGGCGTCCAAGCGGGCAGGGGACGTCCGTTTGACGGGGCGCATCGCCACCAGGATGGTGAGCGGCTGGTCGCCAAGCTGCTGCGCCAAGTGATAGAGCACATCCCAGGACAGCGCATCCAGCCACTGGGCATTGTCCAGCACGATCGCCAGGGCGTCTTCTTCCAACCAGGCCCGCAGCAAGGCGACCAGCAGGCTGGTCAGGACGGTGTGCCGCTGGGCGGGGTCCAGCGTTTCGGTGAAGTCGTTTTCCGCAAACCCGAGCGACAGCACGTCGTTGAGCAGGGGGATGTGATTGACCATCTGCGGCGCGATGTGGGTGATGTAGGACTGGACCTGGCGCTGCATGGTGGCCTGGTCGGGCTTCTTTTTGGCGACATCCAGGTCGAAGTAGGCCGAGAAGATGGCCCGCCAGCAGAAATAGGAGATCTGCTGTTCGATGTTGCTGCCGGCCCCCACCAGGCCGGTGACGCCGCGCTCGCTCATGAGGGTGGTGAATTTGCGCAGCAGGTGACTTTTGCCCAGGCCCGGCTCCCCGCTCATCAGCAGGATATGTTCTTGCCCGGTCTTACTGGCGTCGAGCGCCCAGTTGAGCGCCTTAAGCTCCTTGATGCGGGCCACGAAGCGCCCGGCCGGCCACAACGGCTGGGTATCTTCCGCCAGGCCGCGCAGCCGGTACAGGCGAACCGGGGCGGCCTTTCCCTTCACCCGGATGCTGGGCAGGGCCACCCAGGCGAAGTCATCGGCCAACTGGTGGGCGCGGTAGTTGGCCAGGATTTCGCCCGGTGCGGTGTGGCTCATCAGGCGGGCGGCCAGGTTGACGCCGTCGCCGATGGCTGCATAGGCGCGGCGCATCGGGCTGCCGACTGTGGCCGAAAATAACGTTTCGCAGGTCAGCCCGCACTGCACCGAATCGACATGGGGTAGTTCGGCGGCCAGCGCCTGGGCGGCGTACACGGCCCGGCGAGCGGGGTTCTCCAGGGCGACCGGGGTTCCGAACAGCGCCACCAGGACGTTGCCCTTGTCGTCCACCCCGACTTCATTGAGGTAACCGCCCTGGTGGTCGATGATCTCCTGCGCCGCGCGCACCAGTTCGTCCAGCTTACCGGCGGCATCTGGCGCGTCGTAGTCGATGCCGGTGAAACCGACGAACAGCGGGCTGACGGTTCGCAGTTCGCCGACGTAGGTGCCGTGGCCGCCTTGCAGGCGCTCGTAAATGGGGGCGGACAGATAGGGGCGGCAGGCTTCCACCAGTGCCCAGGCGTTATCGACATGATCCATCCAGCGGATCGATGGCCAGCGGGTCGCGCCGGTAGGCGCCGGGGCGAAGATCGTCGGCATAAGCCGGTAAAAGTCGTCGTTCAGCCGCTCGACCTTGAGTTGGCCCCCCAGGACGGCGCTGGTCTCCGCACAGATCACGATCTGTCCCGGCTCGGCCATTTTTTCTGCCTGGGTCATGCGGGTGACGGCCGGTCCGGCCAGCACGTCGAAGATGCCCATCGCCGGGTCACCCGGCAGGAAGCGCCGGGCCGTCCCCGTGCCCAGGCCGATCTTGAGCCGCAGGTCGGGCAGGGCTGCCGTGACCGCTTGCATGACGGCCTGCATCGCCAGGCTGGCGGTGGCGGCGTGGATCGCGCTGTTTTCGTCGGTGAACCAGGCCGTGAAGCCGTCGCCGCTGAAGCGCAGCACGCTGCCGTGGTAGCGATCGACCGCGTCGATCAACCCGACGAAGGTGTAGTTTACCTGGCTATTCAGCTCCTCGGCGCCGCGCTCCGGCCCCAGTTCATCGCCCAGCCGTTCGGCCAGCCCGGTGAAGCCGCTGATGTCTGCAAACAACGCCGTCCCTTCGGATGTCGGAGGCAGGTCCTGGTTGTTTAAAATGGCATGCAGACGATCCACCGGCAAGAAGGGAACCAGATCGTGCAGCAGCGCTAGGCCGTCAAGTGCTCGTATGTCCACAGGGTTTGGTTCTCTGCCCGTCTCCAGGTGTGCGTTCTGTACCATTGCTGCTTGTAGCGCAGTATGTACGCAGAATAGTGCATCAGAAGCGGTTTGGCAACCGATAGCGGTGTGGTTAGGGCCGTTCAGCCGTTCAGATCGAGTGTGAGCAGGGGCAAGCGTTCACCCTGGGCCGCGGACAGGCGCGCGTTGGGGTCGCGCCCGTCGTAGAGGCCCACGCCCAGCAGGTAAGTCCCCGGCGGTAGGTCCTGGGGAATCGGCACGCCGTGCCGGTCGATGATGATGTCGCCCGGCTGCCAGGTGGTCGTCCAGGCCTGGCCGCCGCCCGGCTCGCCGTCGTGCTGGGCCAGCGGTGGGTCGCCCGCTGCGGCATAGAGGTGCACGAAAACCTTGTACCGGATATCCAGCGCCGTTTCCGTCGTCCAGAACAGTGTGAGGGTGACCACGTCGCCGGGTTGGTAGGTCGTCCGGTCCAGGGCATAGCCGTGCAGCACGATGTGATCGCCAAATCGCGCGTCCAGGATTTCGTCGGGCGCACCGGACGCCGTGCCGCTGCCAGTGGCATAGGTCACGAAGCGCACGTTGCCATACCACTGCGACCCGACCTCGAAGGCCCCGGCGTCCAGCGCCGACTCGACCAGCTGGCGGGGGTCCTGCTCCATGTCGCCCCAGAACAGCACGAAGATTCGTTCGCGCTCCTGCAAAATCGTGTCTAGAGTGGCGCGGGTCGCCTCGTCGCCGCCCCAGGGCAGCGCGTACACTGGCGCCTCGCCCTCGTAATAATACGACCAGACTTCGCCCTGGCCCGGCCCGTCCAGGATGATGGCGTCGCCGGGACGCGGGTCGGCGGTGATGCGCGCCGCCATCGCCCGGTAGTCGTCGCGGGCGAAACCGGCATCGTGGTAAAAGGGCGGCAGCCCGGTCACCAGCGTGATCGCCAGGATGGCCGTGCCGGCCATCGCCAGCAGGCGCGGCGTCAGGCAGTTATCCCGCCAGAGCGCCGCCGCGCCCGCGCCCAGCCACAGCGCGACCGCGCTGACCGCCGGCAGGAGCTGCTTCATGTCGTCCGGCTGCAGCCGCAGCAGCAGGAACGCGCCGGTCGGCAAAGCCGCCCACACGACCGGCAGCACCAGCAGGGGACGCGCCCGGTAAAGCCACAGTCCCGCCGCCGCCAGGATCAGCGCCCCGAAGACCGCCACCCAACTCACCCCACCGCGCGCCGTTTGCCCGTAGACCAGCGTGGTCGCCACCGTGATCGGGCCGGCGTCCTGGCCGCCGTTGGGCCAGCCGGTCACCTGCCGGATGGCTTCGTCCAGCCAGGGCAGGAAGAGCGCCAGCGTGACCACGTTGGCGGCGGTGTACAGGCCCACGATGCGGATCAAAGATAGGTGAACGTCCCGCCCGGCGCGCCGACGCAGCAGGCGTCCGCCCAGCCACAGCAGGAACACGATACCCTGCGCCAGCATGGTGAAGGGGTAGGCGTACTGCGTATACAGGCCCGCCGCGTTGATCAAGGCCAGGGCCAGCAGTTGCCGCCGGCCCGGCAGACGCTTAACGCTGCGTTCCCAGGCGGCCAGCCAGCCGACGAACACCCACATGCTGGTCGTCGCCAGCAGACCCAACTGGGCGTACATGCGCGCTTCCTGGGCGTAAAAGAGGGCGAAGGTGTTGACGGCCAGCAGCAGCGCCGCCCACAATCCCGCCATCCCGCCAAACAAGCGCCGCCCCAGGGCGTAGGCCAGCGCCACCGTCAGGATGCCGGCCAGCGCCGAAAAGGCCCGCAGCGCGAACTCGCTCTCCCCGGCCAGGGCGGCCCAACCCTTCAGCAGCAGGTAGTAGCCGGGTGGGTGGATATCGGCGGCGGTGTTGGCCAGGATCGCATCCGGCGGGCGATGGATCATGGCGACGGTCGCGCCCTCGTCGTTCCACAGCGACTGCGCCTCCAGGTGGTGGAAGCGCAGCCCGGCAGCCAGCAGGATCACCAGTAAAATGGCGATTCGCCGGGTGAGGGCGGCGTTACGATACTGGGCGGTCATCGGAGCTTTCCAGGTTGGCGATGGCCTGCGGCGGCCCGATCACGATCAGCGTCTCGCCGGCTTGAATGGTGTGCTGCGGGCTGGGGTTGATGGCGAAGGAGCCGTCCGGCTGCTGGATGGCCAGGATCGTCAGGTTGTGGACCTGGCGCAGGTCGCAGGTGCCCAGCGTCTGCCCGGCCAACGAAGCCCCCGCCGCTACCGCGATCTGCCCGATGTCGGCGTCGGTCACCGTCACGTCGAAGATCTGGCTGAGCAGGTCGTGGACCGCCGGGCGCATCACCGCCAGGGACAGCCGGTGCCCGCCGATGTCGTAGGGGCTGACGACGCGGTTCGCCCCGGCGCGGCGCAGTTTGACCTCCGAGGAGGTCGTGGTCGCACGGGCCACGATGAACAGGTCCGGATTCAGGCCGCGCGCGGTGAGCACTGCCAGCACGTTGTCGGCGTCGGTATCCAGCGCCGAGACGAACGCCTTAGCCCGGTCGATGCCCGCTTCGAGCTGCACTTCGTCCAGCGTGGCGTCGCCCAACACGTAGTGGATTTTCTCCTCCAGAAAGGTTTGTTCCGCCTCGCCGGAAAAGTCGATGACGACAAAAGGCACGTCTCTGTTCCGCAGGTCGCGCACGATCTGCTGGCCGATGCGCCCGTATCCCGCGACGACGGTGTGATTATTCGCTTTCATAAGCCACTCTTTCGTCCGGCGGCGCTGCACGGACAGCCATACGCGTTGCTCCAATACGGTTTCCACCGCGCTGCTCACGGCGCTGGTGACCGCGCTCACGCCCAGCAGGATCAGCACCATGGTGAACAACCGGCTCGCCGGGGACAGGGGCCGCACTTCGCCAAAACCGACGGTCGTGATCGTGATTACCGTCATATACAGAGCATCGACTGGCGCCATGTCTTCCAGCACCATGTAACCCACCATGCCCACCAGCACCAGCAGCAGTAAAAACACGATGGAAAGCTGCACGCGGCGCATCGGGTCGCCAAGCATGGCGCGCAGCCGTGCGCTGGGGGGGGAGAATCGACCTGTCGACATATCGAAGCGGTTACCTTCGCCTGTGGCCTGTAATAGGTGAGTCGGGCCTGGGCCCGATGGTTTGCTTATACCGGATCGACTGCGGCTTTGCAACGTCCGGGTGGTCCCACCCTGGCCGGATTACGATAGAATAGTAACCTGTGCTGACGATACCACCTGGTGCGAGGGGAGACATCATGCCACACCCAATGGTTGACCAACTGCGTTTTACCCGGCGCGAGTTTTTACGCTGCCTGGAGGGCATCACCGGCGAAGACGCCCGCCGCCGGTTCGAGCCGATGAACTGTATCAGCTGGATCATCGGCCACCTGGCCACGCAGGAGCAGTTCCTGTGGGTCTACCTGGGCCAGGGCGAGGTCGTCTTGCCGGACCTCTACGAGTTAGTGGGGTACGGGCGTCCGGCCAGCACGCCGCCGCTGGACGAGATGTGGGACGCCTGGCACGTGATCACCGCTGCCGCCGACCCCTACCTGGAATCCCTCACGGCGGAGATGCTGCTGACTCACCTGGAAGACCAGGGCAAGCCAAGGGCGGAAAATATCGGCACGCTGCTGTACCGCAACATCTACCACTACTGGTTCCATACCGGCGAAGCGCACGCCGTCCGCCAGATGCTCGGCCACCCGGACCTGCCGCAGTTCGTCGGCGGCTTCGGGGATGCCCTTTACCGGGAGGGGTAACCGCCGGCGTTACGGGTAGGGGTGTTCGGCGATGGTTTCGCGCATGGCCTCGTACAGCGGCAGCGGCGTGAAGTCCGGCTCCACCAGCCGGAAGTAATACCAGCTCTCGCCCCGCTCGGAGTCCCCGGCCCGCTTGAAGAACCACAGGTTCATCACGCCGATCCACGGCCATTCATCCGCCGCGCGCTGGTAAGCCAGCGGCACGTAGCGCGCCTGCTGGTCCAGCGTGACCTGCCCGTAGTTAGTGCGCCCGGCGATGTCCGGCACGTCTGCCGGGTCGGGCACCGGGTTCCAGTTCATCTCGCTGATCCAGATGGCCTTGTCGGCGTCGCCGTTGTTGACCATGATGTCGCGAATCCACTGGTTGCGGCCAAAGTTGATTGTGGTGGGCCGCATGCGGCGGTCGGTGGGGCCGCTGAACAGGCCGTAACCCTGCATGCTCAACACGTCGAAGCAGGCGCCCGCACCGGCGTCGTACATCGCCTGTAAAAAGACCAGGTCGCTCATGTTGGTGCCGTCGATGGCGATGGTCGGAGCCAGCGCCCCGCTGATCACCACGATCTCAGGATCGACGGCTTTGAGGGCGTCGTATGCCCGGCACAGCAGGTCGGTATAGGCCACCGGGTCGACCGGCTGGTCCCCCCATTCCGGGAAGATGTTCGGCTCGTTCCACACCTGGTAGTAGTGGACGCGGCCCTGGTAGCGTTCGGCCACGGCCACCGCGAAATTCACGTAATCCTGGAAGTCGTCCGGCGGGGCGAATGTGCCGTTCTCGTCGCCGGACGTGCGCGTCCAGGCGGGCGGGTTGCTCAGCCGAACCTGGATTTCCAGACCGTACTGCTCCACCAGGTCGACGATGTGGTCGTACTTTTCCCAGGCGCTGCGGTAAGGCTCGTGACGCCGGTCTTCGAAGTCGCCGGGGCCGTGGATTTCGATGTCCTCCCAGGCGAACTCCTGCCGAATCCAGTGGAAGCCGGCCTCGGCGATCATCTGTACCTGCTGCTCGCGCTTGCTCGGCTCGACTTCATTTTGGAGGAAGGTGTTGATGCCGTAAGGGTTGACCCGGGCCAGCGCCGGCACGACCGCTGGCCGCGTATCCGGCAGCCGCCGCGTGAAGTTGCCCAGCCATTCGATGAAGCCGCGCACCTGGGCGACCGGCGTTTCTTCGCCGGTCAGGCCCCACAGCGTTTGCCAGACCAGGCCGCGCCCGGTCAGGTCCGCCGCCAGCCCGAGACCCAACCCGGCCACGACCACCGCCACCACGATGATGGCCCGCCGTCGCTGGCCTAAGCCGTTGAGGATTCCGTGTAATCTGTTCATGGTGGGGATTATACCGTGGAGGCGGCAAACCGCAGCCGGCGGCAAACCGCAGCCGGCCGTGAAACGGGCGGCCGTCACTTACGCTATAATAGCCATAACGATGGCAGTGTGGGGAAGGCAGGTGTTCATGTTGAGGAGAGGTGGCCGCCAGCAGGATAGGGCCGAACAGATAGCCGAAGAAACCCGGACTCGCGTAGAGCAGGTGGCCGACCAGGCGCGCGAGGAACTGGCGGAAGTACAGTCCCGCGTGCGGGCGCTGCGGCGTGAGCTGGTGACACGGGCGATGGCCGTTAAGGACAAGGCTGCCGAAGAAATGTTAGCGGCGGCGCAGCGGATCCGCCGCGAGGCGCAGGATTCCGATGATGTCGAGACTGTCGCCAGGGCCGCCGAAATCGCCGAGGAGCTGGAGCGAACGGCGGGTTTCCTGGATGGCCGGACTATCGCGCAGGTGCGCCAGGATGTCCGGCAGACCGTAGAGGAAAACACGTGGGCGATGCTGGCCGCTGCCTTTGTCGTCGGGCTGTCGATCGGGCTGCTGGTGGCCTTGAGCAGACGCCGTTGAGATGCACCGTTGAGGCGCGGAGTCTGTCGAAACACTGTTGTCGACCCCGGGCACGGGGTGCTGCGGTGTTTGTTTTAGTGATCGGCTGGCCGTCCGGCGGGCCCTGAGGATTGTCGTGGCAGGTCCAGCACGCTGCTTATTGGCCGGATGGTTGATCAAACGTAGTCCAGGTGATGCCGGATATGGTCCGAGGTGCTGTCCGCGTGGCGGCGATTGGTTTGATGGTGCTGGCGCTGCTGCTGGTGATGGTCGTGCTGGGCGTGGTGATCGTCCGGCGCGTCACCTTTGGGCCGGCACCGCCGGTCCCTACGCTGACCTTCCCACCCCCTACCACCACCCGCCAGCCGTCCCCGACGCCCTCGCTGTTGGGGTCGCCTGCCGCGACGGTCACCGTCGATGTCCCCCTGGTCGCTTACCTGGTCCCGGCCTACCAGGTCCTGCTCCCTCAGACGTGGCAGTTGAACCCCGGCGGCCTGCCGGAAGTATTGGCGTTTGGGCCGCCGGGCGACACCCAGTACGGCCTGCTCATCCGGGTGGAAGGCCGGGGATATGATGCCGTCGTCCTGGAAGCATTGATCAACAGCGACCTGGAAGCGCTGCGCCGTGAGGGCCTGGCGCCGGAGGAAATCGGCCTGCGGCGCTCCTTTACCCTGGCCGACGGCTTGACCTTGAGCCGCATAGCCGAGTTCCTGGTGGAAGTGGACGGCGTGATCAGCCGGATGCGGCTGGTTTCGCTGGTGGCGGACTTCGGTACGGCCTATCTCATGCGGCTGTGGGCCCCGGCGGAGATGTGGGACACGATGATCGGCGCTTATGACCGCATGATCGATCGCTTCTCGCCGGTCGATCTGCCGGAGCCAACCGCAACGCCCAGCCTGACGCCATCAGCTACTGCCACCTCGGTGACGCCATCGCCCACCGCCGTGCCGCTGACGCCGCCGCCGGTCCCGTTCACGCCGCCGCCGACGGCGACTCCGACGCCTACCCGGACGCCTATCCCGTTGGGCGAGGTCCTCTATGAGGGCGACGGATTTTCCATGGCTTACCCGTCCGGCTGGAACCCGTCTCTCAACCTGATTAACGGCACGGTGACCTTCCTCGCGCAGGACCCGGGCCTGCCGGTGGGAATCGTCGTGCAGGCGCTGGGGGAGGGCCACGATCCGCTGGCGGCGCCGCTGACTTTGCTCGACGCCTACCTGGCCGCTACCGCCGCGATAACGGCGGACATGGTCGTGAGCGACCAGCGGCTGGACGAGGTGATCGAGGGACAGGCGCAAGGGGTGAGCACGACCTACGCCGTGGACTACGAGGACTGGCGGCTGATCTACCGGGCGACCGTGCTGGTCTCCTTAGGGGGCGACGGCGCGGCCTATCGCATCGTCCAGTGGGTGCCCGAAGCCTATTACGACGCCGGGTATCGCGATCTGTTCCGCAGCGTCATCGCCGGTTTCCGGGCGGCACCCACCGACCCATCGCAGGCAGAAAGTGACACTTCCCCATGATAAAACTCACCGTACTATATCGTCGACCGGCGGACCTGGAGGCTTTTGAAACCTTCTACAATGCCAACCTGGCGCTCATGGAACAGCTTCCCGGCGTGATCCGGCGTGAAGCCAGCATGATCATGGGCGCACCCGGCGGCGAGTCCGACTTTTACCGGATGTTGGAGCTGTATTTCGACGACTTCGACGCCTTCGACGCGGCCATGCGCTCGCCGGCGGGCGATCAAGCCGGCAAACACTTGATGGCCCATGCCGCCGAATTGAGCGAGTTGTTTTTCGCCGAGGTCTACGAGGAAGCGGGCGGCAGCACGCCGGACACCGATGCCGGTGAAACCGGTGATCCTGATGACGACTGATCCGGGTCCGCGCGCCGCGGACGTGCTTAAGTTCTGGCGGCGGGCCGCGCCAAAGTTCAACCTGTCCGTGGCCGAGGCGATGCGCGCCTGCTGCCTGGCGGAGAGCGCCTTGAGCCTGGTTTACCTCGTGGGCGACGGCGAGGTTGACGGCTTCCGGGCCGTGGTGCGCTGGCCGCGCGGATCGCTGCTGCGTGTCGATCCACGGGCCGGCGAGGCGGCGCGCCTGGTTATTATCGCGGCGGAATCGGGCCTGGCGCCGCGCGTCTTGATGTGGGAGCAGGGCGCGCTGGAATTAGACGGGCAGCCGGTCGTGGTGAGCGAGTACGTGGCGGACCGGCCACCGGCGGTCGCCTGGTTTCAGGACAACCTGCGGCAGGCGGCGACGATGCTGGCCCGCCTGCACCGTGACGAGGACCTGAGCGACGTCCTGGAGAAATTCGGGCGCGGCGATGCCCGGTCTGACTGCCTGGCGGCGGCGCGGGCAGCCTGGGCAGACCTCCTGCTAAGGATCGAGGCGTTACGCGGGGCAGGCGGGTCGACGGGGGTGGCCGGCCTGCTGCCGGAACTGGAGACCTACGCCCGCTGGTTCGGCGCGCAGATTCAGCCGCACCTGGCTGCGTTCCGGGGTAACCGAGTCGGGCCGGTGCACGGCGACGTTAACCGCTCGAACTGGCTGGTCGATGCCCACAACCGTGTTTACCTGGTGGACTGGGATCGCGCCCGCCTGGACGACCCGGCCCTGGACGTGGGCATGCTGCTGCACTGGTACGTACCGGCGGCGCTGTGGCCGCTGTTCGTGCGGGAATACGCGGTGGGCGGTTTGGTCCGGCCTGACCCCGAGGCGCTGCTGGCCCGCGCCCGCATCCGCTACCCCCTGCACGCCGTCGACGTGTGCCTGTGGCGGTTGGAACGGCTGGCCGAAGCCAGTCCGGCAGACGAAGCGGACGCGCTGGCCTTCCTGGAGCCTTTTTTGTCGGACCTGCGCCGCCTGCGCGCTGGCACCTTCGGCGCTTGAGGGGGGCGTGACGCTGCTCGTCAGGCGATCAGGGTCAGGGCCAGGACGATCAGCATCAGCAGCACCAGCCGGCGGAAGCGGTCCGGGTCCAGGCGGCCATCCAGCGCGAAGCCGGCCAGCGCGCCCAGCCCGATCGCCGGCAGTGCGGCCAGGAAATCCTGCCAGACCGTCGGCGTGTAGTTGCCGGCTGCCAGGTGCGTGACCGTCACCAGCCCGCTGTTGAGCAGGAAAAACCCCTGCAAGTTGCTCTTGAAGGTGGCCGGTGGCCAGCGGCGGCAGGTCCCGTAGACCACGATGACCGGGCCGGGCATGTTGTACGCGCCGCCCAGGATTCCCGCCGCGAAACCCAGGCCGTCGGCCCAGCGGGGATGGGCCAGCGTTGGCAGGTGGGGCCGCAGCAGCGCGTAGATCGCATAGCCCCCGATCACCAGCCCCAGCACCCGCCGGACCAGTCCTTCGTCCACCTGGCCGAGCGCCCACACGCCCACCGGGATGCCCGCCACCGAGGCCAGCGCGATCCGCCGCACGGCTTTGAAGTCGAGCGCGGCGCGGTAATGGGCCAGGATGAGCACCTCCGCCGTGAGTCCGACCAGGGCCACCAGCGGCGCGGCGGTCGTCAGGCCGACCACGGGGGCCAGCAGCGGCATGGAGACCATCGCCAGCCCGAAGCCGGTCAGGCTCTGGGTGAAGATGGCCACAAACACGATGAGAGCGGCGAGGATAAATGTCATGGGGCCGATGCTAACGCAAATCGCCGGACTCGGGTAGAATTCCGGCAGATGACTCGCGGATCAGACACGTCAGGGGGGGCATATGGCGGCTATGACGTCTAGAGAACGATGGCTGGCCGTGCTTCGACGCGAAACCCCGGATCGCCTGCCAATGGATTTCTGGGGCACAACGGAAGCCAGGGATCGCCTGAGGCGGCACCTGGGCTGTGCCACCTGGGATGAAGTCGAATCAAGGCTGCACATCGACTCGGAATGTGCGGTACAGCCTGAGTACACCGGCCCGGCGTTCAAGCCTGGCTATGATATGTTTGGCTGTCGTTTTGAGGTTATGACCTATGAAGGCGGGGGCTACGAGGAATGTGTCGAGCATCCGCTGGCGGACCACCACACCATCGAAGCGGTGGAGGCCCACTATATTTGGCCCAGCGCCGACTGGTTCGACTACAGTGTTTTACCGGCCCAGGTCAGGGGTCATGAGACCCGGCCGATTCGCGGCGGCGGCTCCGAACCGTTCCTGATCTACTGCGATCTGCGCGGCATGGAACAGGCTTACATGGACCTGGCGCTGCGCCCGGAGCTGGTCCACCACTGCCTAGACCGGCTGTTTGACTTCGCTTATGAACACTCGCGCCGCATTTACGAGCAGATTCCCGGCCAGGTGACGATTTCTTATGTGGCCGAAGATTTTGGCGCACAGGATAGGCTGTTGTTCTCGCCGGACGTGATCCGCACCTTTTTTATCCCGCGCATGAAGCGGATGATCGACCTGGCGCACGAAGCCGGCGCTTACGTCTTTTTCCACAGCGATGGCGCCATCCGGGAAATCATCCCGGATATGATCGCCGCCGGGATCGACATCCTGAACCCGATCCAGTGGCGCTGCGCGGGCATGGACCGGGCCGCCTTAAAGCGTGATTTTGGCGACCGGGCGATCTTTCACGGTGGGGTCGACAACCAGCAGACGCTGGCCTTCGGCACGGCAGCCGACGTGCGACAGGAAGTGATCGACAATATCCGGATTCTGGGGGCCGGCGGCGCGTATATACTCGCGCCGTGCCACAACGTGCAGGCCATCAGCCCGCCGGAGAACATCGTCGCCATGTATGAAACCGGGTACGCGCATGGCGTCACCTGAAGGTGATGGCAGGGCTGGTAACATCCTGAGACAGGCTTATTGAAGCGAGACGTTGAAGGCAATCATGACTGATAACTTTTCCTACTACCTCGGCCTGGACATCGGCGCCAGCAAGACGCACGCCTTGATCGTGGATGCGGCCGGCGGCATCATCGGTGCGGGCAGCGGCGGCCCTGGCAATTGGGAGGGCGTCGGCCTGGACGGGGCGCGCCAGTCCTGGGTGGCGGCGCTGGAAGCCGCGCTGGCCGACGGCGGAATCGGGCGTGACCGGCTGTGTGCGGCAGCTTATGGCGCTGCTGGCTACGACCTCCCCAGCGATGACGGTCGCCTGCGTCCGCTGGTGAAGTCGCTGGGGGTGCCGGGGCCGTTTTTCCTGGATAACGACAGTTTCATCGCGCTGCGGGCCGGCACCAGCCGACCGTACGGCGTGGTGTGTATCGCCGGGTCGGGTTCGACCAAGGCCGGGCGCAACCGCCAGGGCGAAACCTTCCGCACCTGGGGGCTGTCCGGCGAGATGGGCGACTGGGGCGGCGGCGGCGATATCTGTGACGCGGCGATCGGGGCGGTGGCCCGTGCCCACAAAAGCATCGACCCGCCGACGGCGCTCACCGGGCTGCTGCTGGCGCATTTCGGCCTGCCGAATGTGGACGCGCTGGTCGAAAGCCAGATCCGCGATTGCGTCTACCGCATTGATTTCACGCACCTGGTCTTCCAGGCGGCAGCGGACGGGGATACAGCGGCGCGGACCATCCTGGTGCGGTCGGCGCGGGCGCTGGCCGAGGCCACCAATGCCGTCATCCGGGGGCTGGGCATGGCGGGCGAATCCTTCGAGCTGGTGCTGGCCGGGGGCGTCTTCCGGGGCGAGTATCCGCTGCTGCGTGATACCTTGACCGAGGCCGTGCGCGCCGTCGCGCCGGGGGTCACGGTCGTGCGGCTGACGGCGCCGCCGGTGGTCGGGGCCGCGCTGCTGGCGATGGAGATGGCCGGTCTCGCGCCGGACGAAAACGTGCGCCATACCCTGATCGCCGGCGCGGAAGCGACCCTGCACCCCTCGGATGATTGAGGCGTGTGGTGCGGAGGGCGGATTACTCTGGCGGCGGCAGGCAGCGCAGCGGGTACTCAGACCCGGCTGGATCGTTGAGCGACAGGCCGAGGTACGGCGTGGGGTCCAGCGTATTCTCGAAGACGGCCTCGTTGCGGTAGCTGCCGTCCGGGCCGCTGCGCACCACGCTGAAATGGACGTGCATGGCGATGCCGGGCGCGTCCGCACCGCCGTTGTAAATGCCCTGGTAGCCGATGACGTCCCCCTGGCGCACCGGCGCATCGAAGGTGCCGCGTGGAAATTCCGGCAGGATGTACGACTCGCTGCCGGCCAGGTTCGCCATGTGCGTGTAGTAGGTCCAGATCGTCTGGCCGGGGTTAAGCGGGTCGTCGTGGCGGATGATCACCGCCGACGTCCAGTCCGATTCACGGGTCAGGAAGCCGTCATAGGCGGCGCGGACGGGCACCGTGCCGACCGGCCCCTGCCCGAAAATGTCGATGCCACCATGCGGATTAAAAATCGTATAAGGACCGTAGGCCGCGTTCCAGGGCAGGCCGCCGACAAAGCCCGACGAGGGCACCAGGAACGGGTAGCCGGGGCAGGGCGCTTCAAAGCTGCTGACCAGCTCTGCGCGGGACGAAGAATCGCTGAACCAGCGGTCGATGGCGCTGTTACTTGGGCGGTGGATCACGCTGCTGGCGACGCTGCGCGTAACCCGGTAAGCCAGGGCCAGCCCGCCGATCACCACCGGCAGCAGGATCACGGCCAGCCACAGGCGTCGACGACGGTGGGGCGAGGCAGCGGGGGAATCAGGTAATGACAAAACGGTGGCTCCTGTTTGTGGCTACGACGATCAAGCGCCCATCCTAACCACTCCGACTGATTTGTGCCAATCACGCCGTTGATCAAAAAAGCCCCGGCCAGGCGACCGGGGCGGGTAATGCCAGCGCGGGTCAGTCTTCCCGCTTGGCCTTCTCGATAGGCTCCTCGGGGATCACGATCCACATGGCGATGTAGAGGATAATGCTGCTGCCGGCTGCCAGGCCCATCAGAATGAAGCCCAGCCGGATCAAAGTCGGGTCCACGCCGAAGTATTTGCCCAGGCCGCCGCATACGCCACCGATCATCCGGTCGTCGCGGCTCCGGTATAGTTTCTTTATCTCACTCCTGGTTTGTTCCTTCCTGGTGGGTCGG
>DAOUEM010000348.1:0-1643 GCA_034430555.1 Anaerolineae bacterium
TGGGTGACATTCTCGATATTCTTCCCATGCCCTTTGAATGGTGCGAGATACCGGCAGGACAGGTAGAAATCAAGGGGCAATCATTCGACGTGCAGTCCTTCCTGATGGCAAAATATCCAATCACTTATGAGCAGTTCCAGGGTTTCGTTGATGCAGCCGATGGCTTCCAAAATGATGAATGGTGGCAGGGATTAGCGAAACGCGAGTCGTCACCCGGAACCCAGAAATGGAAGATCAACAACCATCCCCGCGAGAATGTAAGCTGGTATGACGCTGTCGCTTTCTGCCGCTGGTTGAGCAGTAAAGTGGGCTACGAAGTACGGCTCCCCACCGAATGGGAATGGCAGTGGGCCGCACAGGGGCCAGATGGTCGAGCCTATCCCTGGGGGAATGACTATATTAAAGGCTATGCCAATATTGATGAGAAAGGTAGCGGCATCGACGGGGGTGCTTACCTGAAGAAAACCACCCCGGTTGGTAGTTATCCAAAAGGGGCTTCGCCTTATGGGGTGATGGATATGTCCGGCAATGTTTGGGAATGGTGCCTGAATGAATACGACAATCCTGGCCGGGTAGATACTACCGGCGATGCCCGCCGGGTGTTGCGCGGCGGCTCGTGGTTCCTCGACGTTAGCAGCGCGCGGGTCGTCTCTCGCGACCGCTGGGATCCGGGCATTCGTGTCGACCACGGCGGTTTTCGGGTGGTGGGGTTTGTCCCTGTTCTGAAATAGCTCTGGTATCTGATCCTCTGATCTCTGTACTCTGGCTCTCTGAATCTGAAAGGCCGCGAAGCGGCCTCGCCCAAAAATGTTTTCCAGGATATGCTACCAGTGTTGAGTAGTATCTGTCGTGAGTCACGCGATACTGCTCATCAGGCCACCTGGAAGCAGCCCCGCCGGGAAACTATCCCCACACGGTGTCCATCGACTCTCCCCTCATTCCGTGTATAATGGTCGGCATAACCTTTTGAGGAGCCAGCCATGATCGATGACATCCATGCAGCCGAAGACCTCAGCAAGCTCGATACCGACGGCCTGGTCGCCTTCCTGACCTCCGCCCGCGCCGACACCGTCGACCTGTGGAACGCCTGGCGCGAGCTGACCAGCCGCCCGCCCCTTGATTTCTCCGGCGTGGCGATGCGCGGCGTCGACCTGCCCGAAATCGATTTCCGCTGGATGATCCTCGCCGGGGCCGATCTGTTCGAATCGGATTTGCGCGGGGCGCAGTTCTACGAAGCCGATCTCACTAATGCCATGCTCGACGGCTGCACGCTCGACAAAGCCTCGTTTCGCAAAGCCAACCTGAGCAGCGCCTGCCTCGACGGGGCGACTCTCCACGACGCCGATCTCTACGACACGGCGCTGTGTGAAGCCGATCTCAGCGAGGCCGATCTGGGCGGCGCGCGGCTCGTCCGCGCCCAGCTTTGCGGCGTCGATCTGCGCTGGGCCAACCTCGAAGGGGCCAACCTGCGCTGGGCCAACCTGCGCGACGTGCAGCTATCGGGAGTGGGGTCGCTGGAAGGGGTCGAGTTGTACGAGGCGTCATTCTCCGGCATCCTGAGCCTGCGCTACAAGCAGCTTCTCGGCCCGAACCGTCGCTCGAAAGGGCTGCGTCGATTCTGGCTGCGGCTCACCAACCGCCTC
>DAOUEM010000349.1:0-4151 GCA_034430555.1 Anaerolineae bacterium
TATGGTCTGCTGGTGTTCATGCAGGACAATGCGGAATGGGTGCGCTCGTTGATTGACCCGCCCTCAGACTACAGCGATCTAATGCGATATCGGGATTTGTTGGGTGACAACGATTAACTAATCATATATAATTAAGCTATAGATTTACGCTTTCACAATCTAAACCCTGACGCCCCAGGTGCGACGAAACCGAGTCGCACCTGGGGCGTTTTTGTTTACCGGGAGCCGTGTGTTGTTTAGTTTCGACCTGAGGGTGTACGCCCATATCGTGCCGATCTGGACCGACGCCGACAGTAAGGCCGTCGGCAAAGCGACGGCGCGGTATGTGGACAAACACCTGATCCCGATTTTCGAGCGGCGCATGAACCGCGAGCTGATGGCCCAACCCGGTCGGCCCAAATACCCGATCCGCTGGGCGTCCGAAAAACAGCGGAAATACGTCATGGCCAAACTACGCCGGGAAAATAACCTGCCCTACCGCCGCACCGGCAAGCTGGCCCGCAGCTGGCGGATACGGGCCGCGCTGCAGCTGGTCGGGGGCCAGGTGTGGATGGAAAACCCGGCGACCATCGCCGCTTACATTTACGGGTCGCGAGTGGGCCAGTCTCCCCAGCAGCCGTTCCACAAGGACACCGGTTGGCCGCTGGCCATGTTGTTTTTCGAGAAGATGTTCATCGCCGGGGCCGACCAACTGACGGCGGCCTGGCCCGACATCCTGGACGGGATACGGTTGAGGGGGTAGGGATGGCATACGCATCACTGGAAGAAGCGCGCCGGGAATTAAAAGCCGATACGACCACCGACGACGGCGAAGACATCAAATTGCTGCGCATGTTGGATGTCGCCAGCAACCGCATGAACCACGTGTTCGGCCAGACGTTGGAACCGCTCAGGCAGACCCGTCCCTTTTACCTGCGCCCCGACCGGATCAATTCTTACGAACGACTGTTTTCCCTGGATAAATGGTTCCTGGCCCTGAACGGCGTCACCGTCTACAACACCGCCCTGACGGTGGGCACGCACGTCGAATCGTATGTGAACGGCTACAGCCCCTACCGGACCTTACGACTCAAACGCAGCGGCGATGACTGGTACAGCACCTGGGCCGACGGCGATTATACGGCCACCGTGTACGTGGGGGCCGACTGGGGATTCAGGCCGTACTATATCACCGAAGGCTGGCGGCACGCCGATTATCTGGGCGCGGATATAAACGCCGTTGTGACAGCCGTGAGCGTGGGGGAAGTTGACGGGGCGGACTGGGAAAACAGAAAACCGCGTTTTTCGCCGGGGCAGTTGATTCGCATCGACGACGAATGGATGCGTGTTTTGGAGACCAACGCCACCACCGATGTCCTGACCGTGCGGCGTGGTGAAAATGGCAGCACGGCGGCAGTCCATACCGCCCAGACTTGCGTTGAAATCTTTTACCCGGAAGACATGATCCGGCACACGGTGGCCCGGCACGCGGCGCTGTTATACAAACGGCGCGGGGCCTTCGATACCCCGCAGG
The DNA here is from genome assembly GCA_034430555.1 of Anaerolineae bacterium. Classification (GTDB taxonomy): domain Bacteria; phylum Chloroflexota; class Anaerolineae; order Aggregatilineales; family Ch27; genus DAOTXK01. The sequence goes on from DAOUEM010000349.1 coordinate 1,514, forward strand.
GCGATTTTGGCGGGGCCGCCTACCCGCGCGATCTGGAAGTGGAGCTATTGGATACTTTGCAGGGGTATATGCACTATGTCGGACCATAGCGACCTGCTGGACCGGTTTTGCAAATTACAGGAAGACACCATTGCCGGTAGCGTGGCCTTCCCCCGTGAAAGCGCCTATGCGGCCGATTTTCCCTACTGGACCAATTACCTGGGGCCGGCCGTATTCGAGATCGACGGCGACGAACAGGGCATCGAAATCCGCACGGTGAACAGCCGCCTGATCGTGGCCCACTTTACGGAAAGTTACGATGGGGAGCCGGAAGCGGCGTTATATGGGTATATCAGCCTGTGGCACGCGGCCATCGCCGATACGCAGCAATTAATCAGCACCACCTATACCACGGCCCCGACCTATTTGCACGCGCTGGGCGTGTGGCTGGTGGGCGATGGAGGCCTGGATTATTTTTTGACGCCCGGTGTGCCCCACGTGCAGATCGGGATTGAATTCACGCACGAAGCACGAATGTTCGAGGCAGTTAATACCTGACGGAGTTTAACCATGGCAAACGATCAATTGGTCATCGGCGCGGGGTTTCGGAATGTGTACTGGGGGTACGTCGACGCGACGGGCCGCCTGCTGGGCACGTCCGAATCCCTGACCGCCGGGGACCAGGACGGCGGCCTGATGGGTCGCCTGCACGGCGCGAAAGCCTTCCCGCCGGGCATCCCCGAGCCGGACGTCGTAAACGTGACCGGCGACGACGACTTCATGACGTCGTTTATCTTCCCCTCGACCGACGGGCCGGGCGGCGTCTTGGAACTGGCCACGCAGGACATGGCCTTCGAGGCGGCCTGCCTGGGCCTGGAAGTGTACGACATGGAAGATTTTTCCATGATCGCCCTGGGGTCGCCCAAAGACCCCACCTTTAACGACCTGACGTTCCTGATGCAGCGCCCGGCCAAAAGCTGGAGCGCGGGCAGCCGGGGCGCGGCCCGCTGGGAAGTCATCGTGCTGCTGAAGGCCAACTGCCAGCCGCTGCTCAACGACTTCAACGAACGCACGGCCAACCCCTACCGGTACGCCATTTCGACCACCAAGTCGGACATGAAACCGTGGGGCATCACCTTCGGTTCGTCCGACTGGGGCACCACCGAAGCGGCGTTTATCAAATTCACGGCGGACAATCCGTGCGTGATGCAGTCGTGGCGCGGCGACGGCGCGCAGGACGTGTTTAACTTCGGCCTGCGCCCGGTAGCAGCGACCAAATGTTCGGTGTTTGTCGAGGGCATCAAACGCACCATCACCACCGATTACACCATCGACCCCAACGCCGGCGCGCTGGGCACCATCGATTTTGTCGTTCCGCCCGGTAACAACCAGTTGATCGAAATCCTGTTCGAGTACGTGGCCTAAAAACACGTGGGGGACGCATGAACGATACACAGATGTTCGAATGGGGCGGGGCCACCATCACGGTGCACCCTTCGACCATTCGCGACGAGATCAACAAAGAGACCATCGCCTGGAAGCTGAGTGATGCGGGTATCAACGCCAATGATAATCCGCTGCTGTTCATGAGGTTTCTCAATTGTGTCACCCAGTCCGTGATCGCCGGGGATATTGGTTACGTGCCGCCCGCCGCAACCGATTCCCCGGATGATCTGCGGGCTTCTTTTGAGGCATGGAGTAACCTGCCGGGTGACCTGTATCGCGACTGGCGCGATGCCATCCAGGCCGTCAATGCCGACCCGGTGGCCCCGGAGCTTACGCCGGAGGTCGATGCAGAAGCACTAAAAAAAGACCCGACCTCCTAGACCGGCGGACTGCCATGCAGCAGGGGGTGATCGACCGGCTGCGTACCATGGCCGAGGCTGAGCAGGGCCTGATCACACTGGATGAAAAAGACATCGGTGATTTTGGTTTTTCCAACCCGGTGGAAGTGGTATTCAGCGTGTACTACGGCGTGAAGGAAGGGCACCTGCCGGTCGAAGGTGGCTTGCTCGATCAGCCATTCAAGTTGTGGCAGGACGTGCAGCGATTGGCCTATTACATGGAAGTGATGCGCCACATCGTGCGGAAAGAAGACAAGGACAGCGGGGGCAGCAGTGACTGCCCGTGGTCGGAAGCCGGGCAAGACGGCGTATTTAAGAGGAATATGTTCGATGGCAGCTAAGCGAAAAAAGTTAAGCGAAGTCGTTCTCGAATATCGCATCGAGGACAACGACGCCGAAACAGCCGCGGCCAGGATAATCGCAAATACTAAAGAAATTGCCGAAACGCAGGAGGAATTAACGCGTGATGTGGCGCGCTATGCCAAGCAATTGGAGGCGGCAGCACGCGCTGAATTAGAATTGGGTAATATAGATTCGGCTAAATATTTACGCGCTACATCACGTGAGTTAGACAATACAGCACAATCCTGGCGTGAGGCTGCCCGTGAAGCCGAAGGGTATGCTGATTTTGCCCGCCGTGCCCGTGATGAAACAGAATCATTCGGGGATGTGGGCACCAACATCAGCGCCTTGTCAGGATTGGCGCGGGGTGTGGGTGCCGGGGGCGTGGCCGACGTGGGGATGCTGCTGGCCGACATCAGCGACGCCACCGAGGGTCTTGGTCGTTTGGGTCCGGCCCTGGGAGAAGTAGGCAA
>DAOUEM010000350.1:0-6501 GCA_034430555.1 Anaerolineae bacterium
TGGTGGTCTCTTCTAATTTGTTCAGCTGTTTGCGGATACGCAAGATGCCGGCGGTGCCCATCAATGGTTTGGTGATGGGGGCCAGCCAGTAGTTGCGGCCTACGATTTCCCAGTTGGCCTTTTTGAGCAGGCCGATGACGCGGTAATTGCTGCTCATCACGTCCGCATAGAGGAGGTGGCAGCCCAGGCGCTGGGCCTCGACGTAAATAGACGGCACAATGCGCATAGCGATGCCCTGGTGCTGCACCCGTTTGTTCACGACCAGGTTGTCGAGATACGCTTCTCCAGTTTGCAGGTGCATGCTGCCGAACAGCCGCAGGGTGGTCGTCGCCCACCGGGCGCGTAGCGCGCTATTTTCCGGGAGCAACGTCTCACGCGCCAACCGGAAGTCGTCGGTGGTCGGCGTGGTCGATTCCAGCTTGAGCGTAAATGTCGCCGCCAGCAGGTCGTCCAGGTAAACGACGAAAAGATGGCCGGGGCACAGGATGCCGGTCGGCAGCAACAATTCCATACGCCGTTGCCGCTGAGCCTGGTCGCGGCCCAGCGCCACCAGAAATTTACCCCGGAAGTTGTCGGCCATCAGCCGGGCGATGGCCGGGTAATCGTCCCTGGTTGCCTGCTGTACGTGCAGCGGTTGATGCTTGTCCATAGGGCAGCAATGATAGCCTATTTGCCGATTTTAGCTACCCAGCGGCGTATGAGCGCGAAGAATGCTCCTTACCCCGCGAAAAGCCCAGAAAATCCTCCCCTATACCGGGCAGGATGCGTTACAATTCAGCACGCTAAAGATGGCGCGCTGCCTTTAGCGCGTTATCTTTAGCGCGTTGCCTGCCAGACCTGTTTCGTCGGGGGCACCGGTGATCGTCGCCCTCGCCACTCCAAGCATGTTGAGGCGTTATGCTCCGTTCATTAATCCATCGGCTTCCGATCGGTTGGGCCATGCGGCTGGCTCTGCTGCGTTTGCTGGCCCAGTGGCAGTCTTTGCTGACCATCGTCGTCGGCGTGCTGCTGACCGCCGTTATTGGTGCGAACGTTCCCCTGTATACCACCGCCGTCGCTCAGGTGGGCATGGTGCAGCGCCTGGCGCAGCAGCCGTCGGGCGACGCGCACATCTTTACCCGTATCAGCCTGACGGCGCTCGATGTGGACGACCTCAACGATACCTGGATCACGGCGGACACCGTCGTGCAGGACCAGGTGCGGGCTGTATTCGACCAGGGGCTGCCCGGCTGGGTCGATCAGACGGTGACCTGGGGTGAGACGGCGCCCATGCTGGTCGTGCAGGATGGGGAAGACATGCCTGCCACCCGCGTCCGCGTGGCTTATTATGACGGCTGGCAGGACCAGGTCCGGCTGATCGAAGGCGAGTGGCCGGACGAGCCGGCAGACGGGACCGCCGACCTGGAGGTGGCGCTGGGCCTGAATACCTCCATCGAGATGGGGCTGGGTCTGGGCGACGAGGTCGTGCTGGACCAGCGCGGTTGGGACACCAGCATTCCACTGCGCACCCGCATCGTCGGCATCGTGCGCGAGCGGGACGAGCAAGCCGCCTACTGGATGGCGCCTTCGCCGCTGCGGGTGGAAAGCACCAGCCAGTATCAAGTCGAGACCAACTTCTTAGTCTCGCGGGAGAGCTTCCTCCGGGTCGCGATCGATTTTATTCCCCAGACCCGGTCACTATTGGGCTGGCGCGCCCTGTTTGACCACAGCAAGCTGCCCTTTTCGGAGATACCGGCGGCGATCGTACGCCTGCGCGGTTTCGAGGACAACATGCAGCGCCTCTTTAACGCGCCCGAAGGCCGCGAACTGAACTTCGTTTACAGCACAGACCTGGAGCCGGTCCTGAGCACTTATGCCCTGGAGGTCGGCTTGCTGGGGGCGCCGTTTGGCCTGCTGCTCCTGCAAATCGGGGCGCTGGTGCTCTTTTTCCTGGTGGCGACGGCGACCCTGGTCCGGCGCGGCGAGCGTCGTGAGCTGGCTATGTTACAGAGCCGCGGCGCCTTCGACCGCCAGATCATCCTGCTGCGCGGCGTGGAAGCGCTGGTGATCGTGATCCTGGGCGCGCTGCTGGCCCCGTTCGTCGCCCGGTGGCTGCTGGTGGCGCTGGCGCCGGTCTTTACCGGAATCAACCGGTTGCCGCTGCTGCTCGATTCGTCGGTGTTTGTTTTCGCCGGGGCTGCGTCCGGGGCGGCCTTTGTGGCCCTGATGGGCACGCTGCGCCCCGTGTTGCGCCTGCCCCTGATCCTGGCCGGCGGCTCGGCGGCGCGCAGCGACAAACAACCCTGGTGGCAGCGCTACTACCTGGACGTGGTGCTGTTTGTGGTGGGAGGGGCGGCGCTGTGGCGGTTGATCAGCGTGTCCTCACCGCTGGCGGGCACCCAGGTCGGCGGTCTGGAAGCCGACCCGCTGCTGCTGCTCTCCCCGGCTCTGTTGTTCGTGGCCCTGGGCAGCGTCTTGCTGCGCCTGTTCCCCGGCATTATGACCGTGTTGTCGACTTATTTTTCGAGTCGCAATGGTCTGGGCGGCGCCCTGGCGACCTGGCAGGTCAGCCGCGAACCGGTGCATTACGGGCGGATCACGTTTTTGCTGGCGCTGGCCATCGGCATCGGCTGGTTCGCCACGAGCTTCCGCGCTACGGTGGATCGCAGCCACGGCGACCAGGCCCGTTATCTGGTCGGCACCGACATCCGCCTGGAAGAACGCGATATCTTGCTGGACGCCGACCGGGTGCGTTCGCGCGATACCTTCCTGGCCGATCCAGCAGTGGTCGCGGCCAGCCCCGTGCTGCGCTTCGTCAACGCCGACGTCTCCACCAACCGGCAGAGTCCGATCGCCGGCGAAGTGCTGGCCATCGCTCCCGACAGCTTTGGCAGTACGATCTACTGGCGCAGCGACCTGGGGCCGGTCAAATCGCCGCGCCCGCCCGGGCAACCCCTCGACCTGCCGACGCCGGGCCGGGCGCTGCCCGTCACGCCGGAGCGGTTCGGCCTGTGGGCGCGCATCGATCAGCAGGGCTTCAGCTTTTCGGCCGCCGGCCTGTACCAGCCTGACCTGGATCGCCTGCTGAACCGCACCGAGTTGTGGGTGCGCCTGCGTGATGAAGCCGGTATTTTTATCCACCTGCGTTTTTTCCCGCAGGAAGTGGAGTGGATGCGGGTGGGCGTCGACCGCCCCGGCCTGGAAACACGGTCGTTTAATACCAGCGGCTGGGCCTACTTTGAAGCGGCCTTAGACGACCTGGTCTACACGCCGCAGGGTGAGCTTCGCCTGGAGACGATCTACTGGCGGCACCGCGCCCGCAATACCAACCAGGAGAATGACCTGCGCCTGTCGCTGGCCGGCATGGTCCTGATCGAAAACGGGGGAGCGACCACCAACCTCGATTGGCTGACCGAAGACGGGTGGGAGCTGGTCTACGATTCGGGCGCGCTGATCCGGGGCACGACGGGCGTCGCTGCCGCGCCGGACCGGCCGCTCCTGCCCAGCCGCCAGGTGATCTGGGATCAGATGGGGCGCTTGAGCACGATGGGCCTGCTGTTCGACTACCCGGCCAACGGCCCGATTCCGGCCATCGCCAGCGCCTCGCTGGTGGACGTGAACGACCTCACGCCGGGCGAGACGCTGCAATTGACCAACCTGGGCCGGGTCAGCCCGACCTTCCAGGTGCTCGATACCATGCAGTACTACCCGACGCTGTACGGTGAGCGGCGGCCATTCCTGGTCGTCGATCAAGACGGCCTGCTTTACGCCCTGAACCGCCGCCCCAGCGCCTCGGTTTACCCCACGGAGATGTGGCTGCGTCTGGCGCCGGGGACATCTTCACAGGCCTACGCCCAGGCCATTGACGTGGAAGGCGACGCGACGGCGGTCACCGGCGTGACCACTTTGGAAAGGGCCACGCGTACCCTGCAAACGAACCCGCTGTCCCTGGGCTTGATGGGACTGTTGTTCCTGGCCTTTGTGGTCGCGCTGGCCTTGAGCGTGGTCGGGTTGATCACTTACGCCGCGCTCACCGCGCAGGGACGCCGCACCCAGTTTGGCGTGCTGCGGGCTTTGGGCCTGTCCACGACCCGGCTGGTGCTCAGCCTGGCCCTGGAGCAAACCCTGGTGATCCTGACGGGCACCCTCCTGGGCGGCGCGTTAGGCCTGGTGCTGAGCGATCGCGTCGTGCCGACGCTGGCGATTGGCGCGACGGGCGAAGCGATCACGCCGCCGTTTGTGGTGCAGGTGGAAGCCGCCGCCCTGCTGCAATACGGCCTGATTATGCTGCTGGTGCTGGCGACCGTCCTGGCAGCCAGCTTGCTGTTGGTAAGGCGTCTGTCCCTGGCGCAGACGTTGCGGATCGGTGAGGAGTAGGCATGGTACGCACGAGGTTTCGGCTCACTGACATCGGCGGGATGCCGCCAGGCATGATCCTGCGCCGCATGTGGCGCGAGCGGCGTTTGCTCGCCATCTTGCTGCTGGCCGTGTGCCTGGTGACGGGCTTTTTTGCCCTGGGGCCGCTCTACGTGCGGGCTGTCTCGGAGGCGGGCGTGCGCTTCGCCGTGGAGAATACCGCCCCGGAGCAGCTCAACATGACCTTAAACAGCCGCCAGCCGATCGGGCCGGACGCCTGGCAGTTGCTGAACCAGGAATTGAGCGGCGTCGTCACCAGGCTCGATACCAGTGTGCGTTCCGCCGGGCTGACCTGCGGCTTCCGGTATACGCTGGGCCAGGCTACCAATATTTTCACGCCGCGTTCGCCCAACTGCTACCAGTTGGTCAGCTACTCCAATACGGAGGAGTTGTTCGCACTGGCGCAGGGACGCTGGCCGGTCCGCCTGGCCAGCCCGGACATGATCCGGACCGGTGGCATGACCGACGAAGACCTCTCGCAGGCCCAACTGGGCGTTTACAGCCGGGGGCAGGTGGAAGCCGTCCTGACGGTCGAGGCGGCGGCGCAAGCCAACATCGAGGTCGGCAACCGAATCGTGGTCGGGCAGGAAGCAGCAGATACAGCCATCGTGCACATCGTGGGCCTGGTGGAACCCCGGCTGCCGCTGGATGACCCCTTCTGGCAGGGGCAGCGGGTGGTGGTGACGGGCACGATCACGCCCACCGGGCCGTTCACCGAGCGCTTTGACTTTGGCCTGATTTTTCCGCCGGGCGCTTACGAGGATTGGCTCACCTCGGTCAATCTTCAGGGCAATACCTACATCTGGCGGATGGAAACCAACCTGGATGCCGTTCACGCCGATACGCTGGACATCCTGGAGGAGCGGCTGGCCCGGGTGGAAGGTTCTTTGCAGGCGCGCTACCCGCAGCTTTTGATCTTCACCGGCCTGACCGATCTGATCTCGGATTTTCGCCAGGGGCTGCGCGATACCGAGGGGCCGATTATCCTGCTCTCCGGCGCGGTGTTGATCCTGATGCTTTACCACCTCGTGACCACCGTGGCCCTGGTCCTGGAGCAGCAGGGCAACGAGTGGGCGGCTATCACCAGCCGGGGCGGCAGCTTGTTCCAACTGCTGAGTATGCAGTTCGTGACGGTCGCCTTCCTGGGCGTATTTGGCTTTGTCGTCGGGCCGTTTATCGCCCAGGGGATTCTGCTGCTGTTGGAAAAGGTCGGCCCACTGGCGCAGACGCTGCAAGGCGCGACGTTAGGCGTTCGTACCCTGCCGCCGATGGCCTTTACGTTGAGCCTGGGCGCGGCAGTCGCGGCTGCCCTGGTGCTGACTCTGCCGGCCTGGCCTGCTGCCCGGCAGAGCCTGCTGCGGCTCAAGCAGTTGATCAGCCGCCCGCCGACGCGGCCTTTCTGGGCACGTTACTGGCTCGATTTTACCCTGTTGTTCCTCGGCCTGGCGCTGATGCTGCGCCTGTATTTTATGATCAGCGGCGACGTGGGCTCCAGCCTGGAAGCCCTGCTGCAGGACCCGGCATTCCTGATCCGGTTGATCGCGTCCGGCGCATCGGATGTCGGCGGCTTGAACGACCCCTTCAACCTGCTGGGTCCGGCCCTGGTCCTGACCGGGGTGGCGCTGCTGTGGCTGCGCCTCTTCCCCTTGGTCATGCGCCTGCTGGGGCGGTTGTTTGGACGTAATGCCGGCCTGACCCTGCCTTTAGCGCTGTGGAACGTCGAGCGCGATCCCGGTCATTATGCCCAGCTGGTGCTGCTGCTGATCGGGACGCTGGCGCTGGGCACGGCTTCGCTGGCCTTGAGCGCGACGCGCGATGTCGGGGCGTGGGCCGTGGCCCGGCATGAGATCGGGGCCTATGCCAGCGTGACCTACAGCCCGCGTGAAGTCGATCCGGGGCAGGACTGGTTGGCCCTGCCGGATACGACCAACGGGGCGACGGTGATGGCGATGGAGACGCCGCGCCGCGCCGGCGAGTCGACCATCGCCGTTTTTGGCGTGGACCCGGAGACGTTCAGTCAGGCCTTCCCGGACTGGGCTGAGGTCGTCGCCCCGCTGCGGGGCATGACGCCGCCGCGTCTGCCTGGCCAACTGCTGCCCGAGGATG
>DAOUEM010000351.1:0-8293 GCA_034430555.1 Anaerolineae bacterium
CCAGTCAAATGATTCACTTGTTTGAGTATTTACTAACTCACAGCCATGACCGTGAAGTTGATATTTCCACTGATTATTCCAAGAGCCTTCTTGTTGTACTTGGCCTTCTATTTGTTGGTTGCGAAAACTGTTGACACTCTCATCTATCTCGTCATTTTGTAACCCCAGTAGCTCCATCAAGTTGTGCATTTTAATGAGATCAGGTCGAAGAGCAACCATTGCCTGCACGACCGTATTTCTCCTGCGTTGGATGTAGTATGCAATGAAACTGTCCAACTCACTGAGTAGTTCTTTTGAAACGAAATCAGGAATTTCGTTATTTTCAGACTGTTGGTTGCTCATTAGGGACATTTATTCACTCCATCTTACTAATTCCCAGGGCGTTGGTTGCATTGCTATCCCTCCTGGTGCGGTTGGAAGATGATATCCAACAAGTATAGCAGCTAAGAATCGATGGTGTCCATTTGCTAATGCCCACTCACCGGCACTGATGCCATTGGAATAGTCATGAGAAAGCTGTTCAAATTGTATCGGGTCGGTATTGGTAAAAAGACCATTCATCATGCCCGATGCTATACATTCTACATTGGCCTTATTTACGCCGAATTGGCCGGCGTGGAACGGTGGAAATGCTGTAAAATTTGGCATTGCTGGATCGAAATCAAGAAACGCCAAATAGCTACGACGGGCTATCAATTGTAAAGGAGTCTCATCGGGTACAAATATCGTTCGATTCCATGAAAGGCCAGTCCTGCGATCGTAACACTCGTCTTCATCGTCATCTGGCTCGTCTGTTGGGCACGGAGTTGGGTTATCAGGCGTTGGAACCGGGATAGGAATTGGTTCGTCTTCGCCATCAGGCTGCGATGGGGGATAAGGTTGAGGCTGGATACTTGGTATCAGGTCTGTCACAACGCCACCTTGAGTATCGGTTTGTGGCGGAACATAGAAAGAATCGATAGTTACGTCGGCTGGAGGATATCGCCCTTCGATTAGTTCATTGTATTGATCAATGTATGAACTTACCGAGGGGCCTGAAATGTCTATTCCCAAATCAATATCTAAACTCAAATCAAGGTCAATTTGATTTACGCTGATTACATATACTGCTCCCACCGATAATATTGCTAGCCCTATGAGAGCACACAAGGGGGGGTTGGCAGCACAGGCTGCAACCGCAGCTGCGCCCACCTCCCCTGCCTGTAAACCGGTCGGATCGCTATAGTTTATGGGGTTGCCTACAACATATGCATAGCGATTGATACCTTCCACCGGATCGAGGCTGGGGAATACTCCCAACCCTGGTTCGTACTGCCTTGCGCGCAGGTACAGCAGGTCGTTGTCGTCCACCTGCTCCCCGGTGAAGCCAAACGGCGCAGCAAACGAGCCTTGTTCGCCGAACGGCACGCCGTAGGGCGCAAAGTGCTGCACGCCATCCACGGCGAGGTCCGCATCCGCCTGCAAGCGCACGCTGCCGTAATTGGCGTACAACAGCCGCAGAAAGGGGTGCAGCCCGGAAGCGGTGGCCAGCGTGGAGTTCGGGTTGCGGTTCAGCAGATTCTGGCTAACCGCGACCGCCGGCCCCAGGCCGGTGATGGCACGCACGGCGGCAGGGCGCAGGCGCAGGCTGACCGACCCTGACGCAAAGACGTCGATGAACCGCCGCCGCGCTTCGTGGTACAGCATATCGAAGACCAGCGATGTTTTACCCGATCCGGACACGCCGGTGACGACGGTCAGCCCATCCCCAAATTCGACATCGACTCCTTGAAGGTTGTGTTCGGCGGCGCCCTGCACCTGAATCTTCATCAGCCCTCTCCACCTGACGCGGCAATACCGGTTGGAATCGACCTGGAGCTGTTTCGCCGGGGATAGTGGTTACCATCCCGACCACAACAGAACACATGTTCAGTCGTCAACTGTGAGGCCGCTCAAGGCGACGCGGCGGGTGCGGCGAGACATCATGACGTCAGCCGGCACAGCAATGACGGTGACAAACAAACCGCTGGTCGAGTAAAATCGTTATAGGGTTGCCGGCAGGGCAGCAGTGTGCCCGCCCATCAGGGAAGAACCTACCGTGAATTCTGGACCCACCGATTCCGTCTCTGGAATCCTGCACGATCTGATCGAAAAACAGCAGCCCCAACTGGTTTTCGTCACCGGTGAAAAGGGCGCCGGCAAGACTGCCTGGTGTCAAACGCTGGTGACGTGTGCCCGCTCACTTGGCTTAAGCGTGGGGGGCGTGCTCTCGCCGCCTGAATTCACCGGTCAGGTGAAAACGGGTATCCTGCTGGAGAATCTGGCCACGGGCGAACGCCGCCAACTGGCGGCACGGCGTCCCCAGCTTCAGGAAGATGCGCCGACGAAAAAGTGGCGTTTTGACGACGAGGTGCTGCGGTGGGGCGATCAGATTCTGCAGCGTCAGGAAGAAGCCCTCCAGGTGCTGCTGATTGACGAAATGGGGCCGCTCGAGTTTGAGCATGGCCAGGGTCTCATGGCCGGTTTTGACGTCATCGATCGCCGGGCATACCAGGTTGGCCTGGTGGTCGTGCGTCCTGCTTTGCTGGCGGCGGCTCACCGGCGCTGGCAGTCTGATCGGGTGCTCCTCATTCGCGAGGGCAAAGCCTATCCCCTCGCGGCTGCGAATGGCTGACGGTTGAGGGTGTCGCCTGTGGCTTACATTGGCACGGCTGATTCAGCTGCCTTGCTGCCCTGAGTTTCATCATACTCAAGGCTGATGATACGAGGCGCTGGCCAGCAAGATGGCTGCAGGAAGACGTTGACCGGCGGCCAGATCATCAACCAGATGATGGTCCTGGCCGAATGCGAAGGGGAGGCCGTCAGGTATCCGTAAGTCCTGAGTTCCCAGATATACCGCTCCATCGCACGGCAATGGATGCCGGTCAGCAGTTCCAGGTCCGTGCGGCCCGGCGAGACGCCGGTGTGGTGAATATAGTAGGCGATGGCACACCAGACACGCTGGGCTTTGTTGCTGAGTTCCATACCGTTACACCTCGGTCCTGTTCATACAGAACTGTAGCACAATTAGAACGTATGTACAATTTGAATTCCGTTATAAATCTGCGGTTGTGGGTAGACTATGGGGCAGGGGCATAGGCCGCGGGGGGCTTGCCTGGCAGATGTTCGGACTGCTGGTAATAGGACAGGCGACAATAAGCTCTGGGCGGACCGGCTTAAATGTCCTTGTGGCGCTTGAATTTGTCGGGATGGGTCAGGTCGACTTTGAGTTCCCGCAGGTAAGATTCACCATCGCGTGTCTCGATCACGCTGATCGCGATCCCAACCTCAACGTCCAGCTTGCGCAGCATCCTGATCCGATCGACATGAAACTCCAGGTATTGATGCTGCTGATGGTATGAATAGCCGTCGTACCCCTTTCGATCAAACAACTGCCGCACCGGCGGGACGTCTTCGCCAAACACCTTGGCGGATTTGAAAAAGTAGTCGGTGGGCGAAAACTGCATGATACCGGGTACGGGCTTGTCGATGTTTTGCTCGTAGATTTGCGCCGTGAATTTATTCTCCAGTGAGCAGTAGTGCACGCCGATGCCCAGTTCGCGCTCGATGACGAAATCCAGCAGGTCCAGGCACAACAATTCGCTTTCCGATATGGGAAGGCCCCCGGCATACCAGTAGTTATAGGGAATCCGGTAGGGGCGTTGTTTGACTTTGAAGCCTTTCTCGTTGTAGCGGCTGGCCCCTGAAAGTGGGTAGCAGAACTCTAACAGGTTGATGCTGGTTATCTGGAGGTCGTTGAGTTCCAGCAGCAGGTCCTGCATCAAAGCGGAGGTGCCGGGCAGCACGGGCATCTCGACCATCACGTCCGGGATGTACTGCCTGGCCAGGGCGATGTGATCCAGCGTATGGCGATGCCCCTTTTCCAGGTCATGGACACGAATGCTGAACCGGACCTCTTCCAGCCCTGCCGCCTGGAGTTCTTGCAGGATATCGGCGTTCACGTGGTCGCCGCAGGTGTAGAGCCGCTTATGCACACCCGGGTAAGTTTCCCCGGCATGGGCATAAAACTGAACAAGCTCATCTGGAAATAAAAGGGGTTCCCCACCGGTAACGGCAAGATGCTTCAACGCTACCCCGGCGGCGTGCAACGAATCCAGTTCCTGGACCAGATCACGCTGGTGCTGGCTGTGGTATTCGTAATCGACCTGGTTTGGATTGAAGCAAAAGTAGCAGTCCCGGTGGCATTTGAGCGAGATGAAAAACGTCTCGCTCTCGACGCCCGTCTGGCAGGCCACGCAGGCGGGCGAAATCGCATTGACAAAGATGCTTCTGCCCCCATTGCGGATGGTGGCGCCTTTCTGGCGCAGGGCCTCAAGTCTGGCCCTGGTCTCGTCCTGGTAGTCGTTTTCGTCGATGGCGATCCCAGAGGCCCGGACCTGGTCCATAAAATCATCATAGATTTGCAGGTAGATCGCCGCATATTCGGCAAAAACCGGGTTTTTGATGGTGTCGTGATTGTCACGTGTGATTTCAATGATCACCGGTTATCCTCCGCCAGGGTTGGTTGGATGTGGATAGCTTGTCGCCAGGCAGCCAGCGGCACGAGTTTGCGGTTTGGCAAGATGTCCTATCTGACCGTCGGCCCGGTGTGGGCCTGGCCAGCAGCGGTCACTCGGCGCCGGACTCTTCGCCGGCTGGCGGCGTATCTCCCTGAATGCCCCGCCGGAATTCGCGGATGGCAGTGCCCAATTCGCCGCCGATGCGTCCCACGCGTCCCACGCCGAACAGCACGATCACAATTACCAGGATGATGATTAACTCGGTGGGTCCCAGGTTCATGATTCTCCTCCAGAAATCGATACGAAACGATCGGTATTGGCCGGTATTCCTGCCGACCTCAGCCGGGCGATGAGACGGCCGCGTTTTTCCCGACCTTCGTCAGCGGGTTGGCGGGCGGCTGCCCCTGCCAGACCGGGACGAACGCCGCAGCGGTCAGCGTCGACAGGGAGACCTCGTCTTTGAGCGCGATGGCCCGCTTAAAACATACCCGCTCGCATAAGCCGCAGGCGCTGCAGCTGGTTGCCGAGAACGAAAGCGTGACCGTTCCCTCCAGCTCGTTCACCGTGCTCGCCAGGGCACCGGTCGGACAGAACTCGACGCACATCTGGCAGCCGATGCACCGGTCATCGACCGCCAGGTCTCCCCACAGCCCTGCTTGCGACGGCAGCGTCACGTCGACATCGATGGATGATCGCAGCAGCGCGTTCAAGAGCAAGGCCCGCCGCCAGCCGACTCGGGTGGTCAAAAGTTTGTCGAGCGTGTCGCCCGCGCCCGGCGCTGGGGCCGGCGGTTGGACCAGGGCGGACAGGAATCCCCGGCGCGACAGCGCCGTCGCCGGCGCCGGCGCCTCCTGCAGAGGAGGCCTGCCGACCTGCGTCGTGACCTTCAGGTCGACCTTAAGCTGCGCCAGGAAATCACGGGCTATGTCGGTGGCGCGCTGCGCCTGGGGCAGGCTGTCCTGCACAGGGCAGGTCGCGCACGGCGCCGTAAAGATCGTGACACTGTCGATTCCTTCCAGCGCCAGGCCGATATAAAACTCCGGGGTTAGCGCGCTGGGGCAGGGGATGCGGGTCGCTGCCAAGTGACCGGGGCCTACCGCGCGGCAGGCCAGCACAGCCGTCCCTGCCCGGGCCGATCGGGCTGCTTCGCGCCAGATATCCAGCGGCGAACGCTGGCCGCGCAAAGCGCTGGTCGGGCAGGCGGCGGCGCAGGCGTCGCAAGCCAGGCAGGCGCCGGCGTCAAAAAGCGGAACAGGCGCCAGTTCGATCGCCTCCACCGGGCAGGCATCCGCGCAGGCGGTACACCGACCCGCCTGCCGGTGACGCTGATTGAGGCAGGAGGCGCCGTCCCAGTGGGGGGTCCGGTCGCTGAGCTTGCTGAGCACCTCCACGAGGCTTCCCAGGGTTGATGGCATCACTGCACCTCGCTAAGGCTTGAGCAGCCCGTGCTTCAAGGCATAATCGACTAAATCGGCGCGGGTCTCCAGGGCCAGCTTGTGCATTACCCGGCGTCGATAGGTGTCGATGGTTTTGTGGCTCAAGTAGAGCTGCTCGCCAATCTCGGCATTGGTATGTCCACGCGCGACCAGCGCCAGCACTTCGATTTCACGGTTAGAGAGGATATCCTCGGGGCTGTCGGTGGCCGGGCTGTCATCCATCAGCACGGCGACGGCCTCCGGACGCAAAAAGGAGTGCCCTCTGTGCACCGCCCGGATGGCCACCAGAAGCTCGTCATCGGCCGCCGACTTCACCACATAACCGGCGGCACCGGCATCTAGGGCCGGGCGCAGCCAGCTCTCTTCACAGTGCATGGTCAGCACCAGGAACTGGCAACGGCACTGTTCGTCCTGCTTGAAGTGGCGAATGACCTCGGTGCCCGCCATATCGGGCAGGGTGATGTCCATCAGGACCACATCGGGCCGCGCGGCTTCGATCTGGCTAAAGGCCGAGGCACCGTCGCTCGCTTCCGCCACAACTTCCATGTCCGCCTCATTGTCGATGAGCAGGCGCAGCCCGCTACGCAGGACCGCATGATCATCCACGACAACAATCCGGATCATTCTATCTCTCGATTCTCTAGCGGCAGCGTGACTTCGACTCGCGCACCTTCCCCAGGCAGCTCCCTGAACTGAACAGTCCCGCCCAGCACCTCGGCCCGCTGAGCTATCCGCAAGAACTGCCAGCCTGAGACTAACGCCGGGGCGTAACCGCCGACGGGGCCGCGCCGGTCACCCAGAGCACGCCGCCCTGTAACACCATCCGGTCGCCATCCCTGGTGATGCTGCTCTGCGCGGGCACGTACAGGCGAGATCCTCCCCGCTCGATCACAGTCGTGTCTTCATGCAGCGCCAGCGTTATCTCGCCCAGGTCGCGTGCCGTGGTATTGAGTCTGACCCCGTAACAGCCGGCGGCGGCGACTTCCACCGATAGCTCGCCTTCGCCGGCCACGGCGTCCAGGGCAAAAGCGCCGGTCATGGGATCGGCCTGGGCAGCCGGCAGGCCTTCGACTTCGGCCTGGGCGAATGGCAGCGGCTCACCTTCAAATGTCACCACACCGCGCAGGACCGCCGTGCCGGCCCGCGTGAGGCGAAGGCGCGTCTCGACGGTCGACGCTTCGGCCAGGTCATGGCGCTGCGGGAGATGAAACCCATCGGCGCGTCGTGCCAGCAGCGCGTGTTCGGCCACCGGCAGATCATCGAACATAAAATGAACGTCAGCGGCGGCCGTGGTCGTTTGCGCGGCGCCCGATGCCAGGTCCACCACCAGCAGCGCCGCTTCCAGCCCTTCGCCGGACGCGCCATCCACGACCGTGCCGGTAATGGACCCCCGCTCGGGCCGGGCGTGGAGCGTCACGCTGGCCGGGGATTCCTGTCCGCCACGAACCACGACCGGTTCAGGGGCGGTGGTGAAACGAGTGCCATTGACGATGACCGGCACCAGCCAGACCTCATAGGTCAGGTCGCCGTAGGTCAGCCTTTCGACCGGTATGGCCGCCTGGCCATCCACGACCGTGCCGTAGAAGGTGCGGCGCCGCCAATCAAATGAGCGTGCGGGCATTGACCTGCGCATTTTCGGCACCAGGCGGTAATCCTTCCACCCGGGCCACCAGGTCTAGATGAAAGCCGCGATCCAGGCGCAGGCGGCGGGCGGCGCGGCCGGTCCGGCCATCGGCGGCGCGGGCGTGCACCACCACCTGCGTGATCGCGTCGGGCAACGGCAGGTCGAAATCCCAGCGATGACATGTCGAACAATCCTCGATATCATGCGGGTCATCAGATGGGAAGGGCCGGTCTGGCGCCATGATCGAGGCCCAGACTTGAAAGCGGCCGCTGTCATCAAGGGTCGTCGTGATTTCGACACTGTTGCCTGCCCGGTCAATGAAGTCCACGGTAAGCTCGACGGTCTGGGGGTCAAGTGGGGTTTCGTAACTGACGACCTGTCCCGCGATCGGCACGCTGAGCCGGAAGCCTTCCGAGGCTGCATAGAAGGTTTCGCCCTCGCCGGGAGAGGCGAGCAGGATGGTCAACTCATCCCCGGCTGATCCCTGGGCGCCAGCCGGGCCGGTGCCGGCCGGGCCGGTTATAAGAAGAGTGGCTGCCAACAGCAGCAGCAGCATCAGGGCCATCGCATCAAAATTGAATCGGTCTGATTTGGGTTAAAAGCCGCCTGAAATCTGGCATTGGATCAGAAAAACACATACTGGAAGGATTTATTGAACACCAGGTCAGTCATGACTGCGTCAGAAATGAGACGAA
>DAOUEM010000352.1:0-16480 GCA_034430555.1 Anaerolineae bacterium
CCTTTCATGGGCGAGTTGCTGGACGCCCTGGAGCGGCATGATGAACTGGTCTATGAGCCGCGGATCAAAACCTTACTGTGTCAAATGAGTCCGGCGACCATCGACCGCAAACTGCAACGCGCTCGCGCCAGGCGCGGGCGGCACTGGGGCCGGAGCACCACCAAACCGGGCACGCTGCTCAAAGAAGCCATTCCGGTCCGCACCTTTGCCGACTGGAATGAGCAGCAACCCGGTTTCGTTGAGGTCGACCTGGTCGCGCACTGCGGCGACACAACCGCCGGGACCTATCTCAACACCTTGTGCCTGGTGGATATCCACACCCATTGGTGTGAACTGGCCGCCCTACCCAACAAAGGCCAAGCGGCCACCTTCACCGCCCTCAAAACCCTCCGCCACCAACTCCCTTTCGCCCTGCGGGGTCTCGACTCCGACAACGGTTCCGAGTTCATCAATGACCAGCTCTATCGCTACTGCCTCGACGAACATATCACCTTCACCCGCTCCCGTCCCTACAAGAAAAATGACCAGGCTCATGTCGAACAGAAAAATTGGACCGCCGTGCGCCGCCTCATCGGCTACCACCGTTACGAAAGCGCCGAGGCTCAGGCCCTGCTCACCGCCATCTACGCCGACCTGCGGCTGCTCGTCAACTTCTTCCAACCGACCCTGAAGCTCGCCGAGAAGACCCGCCTTGGCAGCAAGCTCCGTAAACGCTACCATCCTGCCCAGACCCCTTTCCAGCGCCTCCTGGCCTTACCTCAGGTGTCCGGCGACAACCAAGCCCAACTGCGTCAACTGTACCTCAGCCTCAACCCACTTGCCCTGCAACGTCAGATTGATGCACACTTACACCAACTATGGCACCTTAAATTGTAGCCGGCTAGATTCTTCATTGAGGCAACGATACCCTTTCGGTTAGATTCTTCACTGAGGCAATACGTGCCGCAAACGGGCCGCAAACGGGCCGCATAACGGGCCGCATTATGGGCCTGTCAGCGCCCACTCAGCCATGTTGCGGAAGCGGTCGGCGGGTGTGCTCAGGGCACCTAGCTGCACACCGGTTACCGCAGTCCTGACCGTGTAGTGGTACACCGGATAATACAGCAGCAGGGCCAAGGACCGGTCGGCGAATACCTGCTGGAACTCACTGTAATAGGCGGCGCGATGTAAACCGTTCGGATCGCGCCGGGCGCGTTCGAGCAGCTCACTGCTGCGACGGTCGTTGATCCCGCCGTAATTTTGCCCGTCCGGGTACTGGCCCTGGTGCCAGAAGACGTAGGGGTCGGGATCGGCGCGCGGACTCAGGCTGAGTTCGGTCAGAGCGGCATCGAACTGGCCCATGACCAGCCGTTCCTGGAACTGCGCTTCCGGGACGTTTTCCGGGACGACCCGGATGCCTAGCTGCGACCACTGCGCTGCCAGGTCGGCTGCCAGCGCCGATTGCACGGGATCATCGCGGCACAACAGCGTAAACGTATAATCCGGCGGCGGGGTGGCTGTCGGCGCGGGAGTGACGTCAGTCTCAGCCGGAGTGTTCTCGCTTGCCTCCGTTGGCTCCGGCGCTGGCAGGGCGAATTCAACCACGGCCAGCAGCTCAGCCGCCGTCATCGGATCATAGGCCGGCCAGTTCGACGGTTGGCGGTAGGCCCAGGAACCGGGAATCAGCGGGCTGTCTGCCAGGACCGCATACCCACTCAAATGACGGTTGATCAGGCCCTGGCGATCCGCGCCCATGATGAGCGCCCGGCGGGTCCGCTGGTCGCGCAGCGCACGAGTGTGATCGCTTTCCCAGTTGAACAGCACTACGCCAACCGTCGGCTCTAGCGTGATAAACGTCTGACCAAATCCAGACTGCCCCAGGCTGGCGGAAGCAGCCGGATCAAGCCCGCCCAACCCGTCAAGCTCAGCCTGCTGCCAGGCCACGAGGGCCGCATCCTGATCCCGGAATAAGCGGAAAACCAGCCGCTCAATCAGGTAGCCCTGCTGCCCTGCGGCGCGCTGGCGATAGACCGGCGCAGCACGCAGCGTCACGGCCGTGATGCCGCCCTCGCCGGCAGCCAGGTTTTCCAACTGGTAAGGGCCGGTACCTATTGGCGACAGGTTGAAGGGGTGGCTGATAATCTGCTCCGGCGCCAGGCCGTCGAAGACATGCGCCGGCAGCAGGCCGATCCGGGCGTAGTCCAGGAAAGCGGCCAGGGGTTGTGCCAGCCGGAAACGCACGGTGTGCGCGTCGAGATATTCAAGCTCAACCGTCCGCCAGAAGTCGGTAAGAGTCGTGGGGAAAACATCGCCCGGCATTTGCAGCAGGGCGATCGTGGCGACGATGTCATCTGCCGTAAACGGCAAACCATCCTGCCACAGGACATCCTGCCGCAGCCGGAATACATACTCCAAACCATCCGCCGAGATGCTCCATGCTTCGGCCAGGGCAGGCACGTATTCACCGTAGGCATTAGTTCCCACCAGCCCCTCGAAGATCAAGCCGGTGATGTCACGGTCGACCGGATTCAAATCGACGAACAAGGGGTTGAGACGCCGGACCTGGCCGATCAGCCCTTCCCGAAACGTGGCCACGGTCTCAGCGGCCTGGGGCGGCAGTGGAGTCGGCGCCAAGGCCGGTTGGGGCGTAACTGTGGCCGGGGGCGGCGGGGGTGGCTCCTCGACGGCACCTTTGGGCATCAAGATGATGGCGACACCCAGCAAGATGATGGCAGCCACCAGAAAAGCCAGTTGCCAGCGGAATCCTCGCAGCACGTGATTTATCCTTCCCTAACCAGAGAGCTGGATAGTGGCCGGACATAGCCCCTGCTCAGGACCGGTTACCGGGCGTCCGGCTGACGTGTTGCCCCCCAAACGAAAGGGTGTTCTGCGCGCGCAAAACACCCGGATGACCTGCCGGCATGGAAGCCAGGAACGGTCGATTACCCGAAGAATGCTACTGTGAGGATGGCGATCGACAAAAAGGCAATTGCCAGAACGATCGTGATCTGGAAAAGCGTTTTTTCCAGCCCGCGTCGGGTCTTGGTGATCGCGCCTGCCTCACCCCCAAACAGGCTGCCCAGGCCGCTGCCCTTCGCCTGCAGGATGATCAGGACAATCAGCGCGATAGCGAGAATAATCTGCACGATTTGCAGAGCAGTAAACATGGTTGGCTCCTAAAGACATCATAAACGGCGACATCAGCGCCTAAAACGGCGCGATTATAGCAACGGACCCCCGGCAAAGCAACCAGACGGTGCAGCGCTGCAGCGCGCAGGTCCCTTAATGTGGGGCTGGAACCGCGCCGGGCAGCACGAAAAAGGCCAGCACCAGGATCAGGTAAACGGCCAGCAGCATTGCCCCCTCGAACCAGTTCGATTCACCATCCAGGGCGACCAGAGCCGTGATTAACGAGGCTGCCGAGATGGCGATCAACTCATAGACGTTGAAGACCAGCAGCAGCTTTTCCTGAAACAGCAGGCTGATGAAGACCAGCACCGGCGCGACAAACAGCGCGATTTGCAGGCTGGAACCCAGCGCAATGGTCATGCTCAGGTCTATCTTGTTTTTAATCGCCACCTGCACGGCGACGAGGTGTTCGGCCACGTTACCGACGATTGGCACAATGATGATACCGACGAAAAACTCGGTCCACCCCAACTGCGCCACCACGGGTTCCACCGATCCCACCAGGAACTCACTCATGATTACGATGCCGAGCGTGGCCAACGCCAGCGCGATCACCGCCTCCTTCAGGCTCCATTCCGGACCTTGATGCAGCCCTTCGTCGTCATCATGGTTGTCGTCGTCTTCGACGTTATTGTTGCGCAACGAATAGAGCAGGTTCAATCCATAGAGCACGATCAGAATCAGGGCGACGCCTTCGCTAAACAACAACTCGGCGTCTTGCGCGTTAACCTCGACCAGCGCCACATCAAACAAGGAGGGAATAGCCAGCGCCATAAATGCCAGGACCAGCAGCGTGGCGTTCATGCCCGCCTGCCGGGAGTTAAAACGCTGGCGCCCGTTCCGCAAGCCGCCCAAAAACAGGCTCAACCCGGCGACCAACAGCAGGTTCCCCAGGATGGAACCGACAATCGAGGCCTTGACCAGCTCGGTCAACCCCTGGCTCAGCGCCAGAATGGTGATGATCAACTCGGCGGCATTACCCAGGGTCGCATTGAGCAAGCCGCTGATCTGCTGGCCCAGACGGCTGGAGAGCGCCTCAGTCGCCTGGCCGATCAACCCCGCCAGGGGGATGATCGCCAGGGCTGAAGTGGCAAAAACCAGAACTTCGTTGCCTGACGGGCCTCCAAACAAACCCAACCACTCGATGGCGACGGCGACGGCGCCGAATATCAGCAAGGTGTTGAGATTCAGCAGTTTTTTTATGGAGAAATTTTCCAGTACGTTCACGATGATATGCCTTTAAGTGTGAAGAATCTACGGAAACGAAAAACGCGCCCACTGCAGCGGGTCCACTTCGACACCGTTGACCCACATTTCCCAATGCAGGTGAGCGCCGGTTGAGCGCCCGGTACTGCCAATGGTGCCCAGCACGTCGCCGGCCTGCACGACCTGCCCCACCGTGACGCTGGTCTCGGATTGATGCCAGTAGCCGGTATACACCCCCCAGCCATGATCGATGATCGTGGTCAGGCCGCGCACCTGGAGCAACTCCGAGAACACAACCGTGCCGGCAGCCGGGGCATAAATCGGCGAACCCGGCGGCCCGCCGAAGTCAGTGCCGGTGTGGAAGCGATCGTACGGCCCGCCGTTGTACGAGCGCCGGGTGCCGAAAGGTGAAGTGACCGGCGCGGCGGCAGGCAGGCCCATCGGACCCTCGAAATAGCGCGGGGTCGTAAAGCCGCTCATCACCGGCTGGATACGCGCGTATTCAGCCGCATCCACTACTGGATCGAGCAGCGAGTCCTGGCCGGGCGGCAGGGAAATCGTTTCACTTCCGTAACGCCCGTCAGCCACGCGAATCTGCGCCGTCATCGAATTGGCATTCCCGGCTGCGTCCTGAACCGTGATGGTCAACGGGTACAGTCCCGGGACGGTAAAAGCATGAACGCCGTAATAGGCCTTATAAGTGCGGCCATCCGCGGTTACCGCAAAGTTGAGCGCCCGATCTAATAAGGTGCCGCCGAGGATGACGTCTTGTTCAGCGGTGGCGCGAATTTGAATGGTGCGTCCTACTTCTGCCGGCAGCGGGGCGATATCCAAACTCGTGAGCGGGGGGGGCAGCGCCTGCAAGGCAGGAGCAGCGCCGGTCCCGAGCAGCAGCAACCGTTGGCCGGGAAAGATCAGTGTCGGTGAGGCGAGATTATTGGCGGATAACACGGTATTCAGGTCAAGCCCAAAGCGCAGGGCGATGGCATAAAGCGTATCGTCCGGCTGAACGATATAGGTGCGTCCTTGCGCATAGGTGGGATGCCCCGGTGCAGTCTCGCTCACATCGAGCAGTTGACCTACGTACAATCGATCGGGGTTGACCAAGCTGTTCAGCCCGGTGATCAGCTCCGGCGTGGTCCCGTGCTGCAATGCGATGTGGGCTAACGACTCGCCTGGCTGGACGATATGCCGACCGGCAGTCGGTACGACGGCATTAACGACGCTGCTGGGAATAAGCAGGCGCTGGCCAACCTGGATGCTGGTGGCGTCGTTCAGGCCATTGGATTGGCTGATGGCTTCGACCGATGTGCCGTAATTCAGGGCGATGCGGTAGAGGGTTTCGCCGCGCTGAACGACATGGATGGTCGTTTGGCCGCTATCGCCGCCCTGAGCCAGCGCGTGCGATGCTACTCCCAGCCACAGGCTGATAGCCAGTAAGAGTATCAGCCAATGTCGCATGGTGCTGCTGTGACCTCCTGAGACAGATGCCGGTTGTCAGCTTGATTCGACCGCTGCTGCTTCATCGAACCTTAGACGGTCACCTATCTTAACACGGTCCAGCAGTTCAGGGGGACCTTCGATGAAAAACTGAGCGGCTTGCCGGGGCGCATAAGCCAGCCGCCAGGGTTTGGCCAATACCTGGTCCACCACCATGCCATCGGCGCCGAGCCAAATAACGGCGATTGGGAACCGCATGAACAGCATGTGGATAGTGGTATCCATTTTGCTTTCCCGGTGGTAGACAAACAGCAGCCCTTCATCAGACGGCAGCCTGGCGCGGAACATCAGCCCCCGGCCTTTGCACCAGAAGTTCTCGCACCAGCGGATCCTGGCCAGGAGGACGTCGCCGTCCTCCTGGCATAGCACGCGCCATTTCGCATTGGTGCCGCTCATGGGATGGTTAACGCCTGGCCGACAAAAATGCGGTTCACGTTGGCGATGTTGTTGACCCGTGCCAGTTCTTCCACCGAGACCCCATAACGCAGGGAGATGCGGAACAAGTTTTGCCCTGGCTGGACCACGTGCGTCCGTGGTGTTTGAGGTTGGGTCGGCGGCTCGGACGTGGCCGGCTGGGCAACGGCTGGCACGCGCAACACCTGACCAACTCGGATCAGATTGGGGTTCACAATACCGTTGAGCTGGGCTAACGTGGCGACGGTTGCGTTGTAATTAGCCGCGATCCGGCTCAAGGTATCACCGGGCTGTACGGGATAGTTGGCAAAGGTGCCCGTCGGGGTCGTCGGTCCACCGGTGCCAACCGCCGGCGTGCCCTGAGCGCCACCTACCGGTGTATTGGTGGGGATGATGCCTGCCGCGGTCGGCAGCGGTGTGGGTATAGCCGTCGGCTGCTCGGATGGCAGCTGCTGCACCGGGATGACCAACTCCTGCCCGACGAAGATCAGCGCCTCGCTGTTCAGGCCATTAGCTTCGATGATCGCATCGATGGTGCTGGCATAGCGCTGCGCCAGCCTGCCAACGGTATCGCCGGCGACAACCCTGTACAACACCTGGTAAGGAAATTCGCCGGTGCCGGATGGAATCGGCGTCGGCTCGATTCCGGGTGGCAGATCGTCATTCTCCTGAGTAGGGGTGGGCAGCACACTTACACCGGTTGCGGTCGGCGGCGGCGTGGCCGTCGGCGGCGAGGTGGGAGTCAGGGTTGGGGTTTCGGTGGGCAGCGCGGTGCCGGTCACGGCGAGCGACGCTTCATCCAGGTAGATGTTGTTGTTCTTCTGCGGCAGGTCAAAGGTCGTCCGCACAAAAACCGTGACGATGTCACCGGCGGCATTGGTTTCGACGGAAATCTGCCGGTACTCATCGTAGTACTCTAAGGGCGACGACCAGATGATGCGCTCGTTTTCACCATCGGTGCCGCCGTTGGGATCGATGCCGACCTGCACCTGGACTCGACCCGGGTCTTCACTCCGGTTCACATCGTCAAAGCGCGTCGACCACACATAAACATACACGCTGAACTGCAAGCGCGCGCCGGCGGGAACCGAAACCTGCTGGTATATCCCCCCGGTATGCGTGGCAAAAAAGCTGAAGTACTCCTGGGCATTGCTGCCCTGGCGGATGCGAGCCGGAGTGCTGGCGCTGGCGGGCTGATACTCCGGCTTCAAGTTGCGGAAGCCGTCGTCGCCTTCCCGTTGGGGCACATGCCAGGCCGACCAGCCATCGGCAACCATGCGGGTCGTATCACCCTGGAACGGCACGTAGGGGTCCTCAAACCCCGGGTTGTCCAGTAAGTTGGTCTGCGCCCGGGCCGGCAGGCTGAATCCCCAAAAGCCTACCAGCGCCAGCAGCGCCACCACTGCCAGTAATTTTCGTCGGTCGATCATACCTTACTCCCCTGTGGACACACGAAATGGCGATTATGGTGCCTCAAAATAACCTAGTGAGTTGAGCATCATTATGGACAGAGTTGCGTCATCGCGCCAGTGGACAAAAAGAGGCCTCTGAGAGTCTCAGAAGCCAGGCAGATCGCAGAAGAATCGGCCGGGGTACGGCTGGACGACTCCGGTCTTACTTGCCGACTGCGCTCTTTTGCAACACGCGTTGGACACTATCCGAAAGCTCGGAAGGCCCGAATGGTTTGGTAATATAATCATCAACCTTGGCAATATGTAAACCCAGTACTTTATCAATGCTCTGGGCTTTGGCCGTCACCACGATCACGGGGATATTCTGCATATCCGGGTCGGCCTTCATCTGCTGGTAGACTTCCCAGCCATCCATATCGGGCATCATCAGGTCTAACAACACAAGGTCGGGCTGCTCCTGGGCGATGATCGCAAGTCCGGCCCGCCCCCCTGCTGCCCCAATCACTTCAACGCCCTTTTTCTCCAGGATAAGCTTGACCAGTTCAATCATCTCTGGTTCGTCTTCAATACAAACAACTTTTGTGGGGCCAGTTTCCTCTAGAGCCATGACCTTCCGCGCCTCCACCTCATAATCAAGAGTACATACTGTTCTGTTAAACAGTCTACCATAGGGCAGATAGCGCTGTCTACTAGGCCTGGGCAAAAAAAAATTTTAACCCTTGACATCCGGCAACTTCTTCTATAAAATGTTAGTTTGCAGTCCTTCCTGAAACCTCTAGTTACCTTTGGAACGCTTCGATTCCTGCCAGACTAGGTATAATCGGCCACTCTATGGATCGCGGAACCATCCTAGGGGAGTCAAACCTGTATACTGAGGAGTGCTCATGAGGCGGCGGCTGGATACCAAGAATTACGCGCGTACATATGACGTTCACGAGCTTCCATCCCTGATCGAAGTCCAGTTAAACTCATTTAACTGGTTTTTACAAGACGGACTCGGCGAGCTGTTCGACGAAATCAGCCCCATTGAGAGTTTTAACGGCAATCTACAGCTGTACTTTCCCGGCAGCAGCCCGGAGGCTGAGCAGTTTGGGCTGAAGTACTGGTTCGAAGAGCCTAAATATGATGAGGAAACATGTCTTGAACGCGACATGACCTTTGCGGCGCCGCTTTATGTGCGGGTCGCGCTGATCAACCGGGAAGCCGGCGACGAGGTCACCGTCTCCGATATCTTCCTGGGCGACTTCCCGCTGATGACGGAAAAAGGCACGTTTATCATCAACGGGACGGAACGTGTGGTGGTGAGCCAGCTCATCCGCAGCCCAGGTGTTTACTTTGCGGCGGAAGAAGATCGCACCACCGGGCGTTTCCTGTCCACAGCCAAGTTGATCCCCGATCGCGGCGCGTGGATGGAATTTGAAACGCGCAAAAGCGACTACATCACCATCAAATTTAACCGCAAGCGCACGGTGCCGGTCACCATCCTGCTGCGGGCGCTGGCGGCAGTCAGTGATACCTTCGACCACACATCGGTGGTGCAAACCGGTAGCGACGAAGAACTGCTGGAACTGTATGCCGAAACCGACAACGATCCGGATCACCAGTACCTGCTCGGCACCATGAAGATGGAGCCGGCCTGGGGACTCAAAGAAGGCCAGAAGATCGGGGAAGCGGCCTTGCTTGAGTTCTACAAACGCATGCGTCCCGGCGATCCACCCACCCTGGATAATGCGCGTGAATACCTGGAGAGCCAGCTTTTCGATCAGCGGCGGTATGACCTGGAACGCGTGGGGCGTTACAAGCTCAACCAACGCTTACGGCTGGACGACCGAATCGAGCGCACGACGCGGATCGTCACCAAGATAGACCTGGTCGAGTTGATCCGCCGGATGATCCAGATCAACAACGGTGCGGCCAGCCCGGACGACATCGACCACCTGGGTAACCGCCGTGTTAAGACGGTGGGCGAGCTGATCCAGAACAAACTGCGTGTCGGCCTGCGGCGCACGGAGCGCGTGGTCCGCGAGCGTATGTCGATCCGTGAGAACGATAACCTGACGCCAGTGACCCTGGTGAACATTCGGCCCATCGTGGCCGCCGTGCGGGAGTTCTTTGGTTCCAGCCAGTTGAGCCAGTTCATGGATCAAACCAACCCGCTGGCCGAACTCACCCATAAACGCACACTGTCGGCCCTGGGGCCGGGCGGCCTGCGACGCGAGCGCGCCGGCTTCGATGTACGCGATGTGCATCACAGCCATTACGGACGCATCTGCCCGATCGAAACGCCGGAAGGCCCCAACATCGGCCTGATCGGCCGCCTGTCCAGCTATGCGCGGGTCAACGCCTATGGCTTCGTAGAGACGCCTTATCGCAAAGTGCTGCGCTCGCTCGCGCCGGACGATCTGGCCCTGATCGACCGCACCTTGAGCGAAGATGTCTCGGGCCCGAAGAACGATTCGCTCCTGGCGGAAGAAGATACGGTTGTCGATGAAAAGCTGGCGAAGAAGCTGGCGAAAGCGGGAGTCACTGCGGTCCCGATTTACCCCTTTGTCAGCCACGAAGTACACAACCTTTCCGCCGATGAAGAGGACCATTACTTCATCGCGCAGGCCAACGCGGTACTTGACGAAAAGGGTCAGTTTGTTAATCAGCGGGTTTCCGCCCGGCATAACCAGAAATTCCTGCGCGCTTCGATCCACCGTATCGACTACATGGACGTGGCGCCGCGCCAGATCGTGGGGATCAGCGCCTCGCTGATCCCGTTCCTGGAACACGACGATGCTAACCGTGCCCTGATGGGCTCCAACATGCAGCGCCAGGCTGTACCTTTGCTCCAGCCGGATGTCCCGATTGTCAGCACCGGCATGGAAGACCAGGCCGCCTACGACAGCGGTCAGGTGCTTGTGGCCGATGTGAGCGGTGAAGTGCTCAGCGTCCAGGGCGATCGGATCGTGCTCAAGACCGACAATGGCGAGCGCGTCTACCACCTGCGCAAGTACAACCGGTCCAACCAGTCCACCTGCATCGACCAGCGCCCCATCGTCCGCAAGGGTCAGATGGTTCACGCAGGTGAAATCATTGCCGACAGTTCATCCACCGTCAACGGTAAC
Source organism: Anaerolineae bacterium (assembly GCA_034430555.1). GTDB lineage: Bacteria > Chloroflexota > Anaerolineae > Aggregatilineales > Ch27 > DAOTXK01. The sequence goes on from DAOUEM010000352.1 coordinate 10,811, forward strand.
CTGGCGCTGGGTCACGATGTGCTGTGCGCCTTCTTGAGCTGGGAAGGCGGCAATTACGAGGACGCGCTGCTGGTCAGCGAAGAGCTGATTCGAAATGACAAGTTCACCAGCATTCACATCGAGAAGCATGAGATCGAGGCCCGTGACACCAAGCTGGGGCCGGAAGAAATCACGCACGACATCCCCAACGTCGGCGAAGAAGCGCTGAAAAACCTGGACGAGCGCGGCATCATCCGCGTCGGCGCGGAAGTCGGCCCGAATGACATCCTGGTCGGTAAGATCACGCCGAAGGGCGAGAAAGAACTCAGCCCGGAAGAAAAACTGCTGCGTGCCATCTTTGGCGAGAAAGCCCGCGAAGTAAAGGACTCCTCCCTGCGCCTGCCGCATGGCGAAAAAGGCAAAGTTGTTGATGTCCGCATCTTCACACGGGAAGAGCACCGCGATCTGCCTGCCGGCGTAGACCAGATGGTCCGCGTGAGCGTCGCGCAGAAGCGCAAGCTCACGCAGGGCGACAAGATGGCTGGTCGGCATGGCAATAAGGGCGTTATCTCCAAGGTGGTGTCGATTGACGACATGCCTTTCCTGGAAGACGGCATGCCGATTCAGATCATCCTCAATCCACTGGGGGTGCCCGGTCGTATGAACATCGGCCAGGTCCTGGAGACGCATCTGGGTTGGGCGGCTGACCGTCTCGGTTTCCGGGCCATCACCCCGGTGTTCGACGGCGCGGAAGAGCACGAGATCGAAGCCGAACTGGGCCGCGCCTGGATGATCGACAAGACCTGGAGAGAGATCACTGAGCGCGCCTGGCAGTGGTTGGCCGAGATCGAGTATGACACCGAGTACCTGGAAGACGACCAGGAAGCGCGCCTGTTGTACATCGATCACTGGCTGGGCGAGAACTCGCCCTACGACGCCGAATTGCTGGCCCTCGACGAAGTCTATGCCCGCCGGGCAGTAGTCAGCGAGTGGCTGCGGGAACAAGGCTACGATCCCGAAGCGGCGATGGTCTTTGACACGCACGGCTTGCCGATAGAGGAACGCGAGAGACGCGACCTGTATGCCCGCGATATCGCGCTGCGACAGTGGATAGCCGACCAAGGCGTTGAACAGCCGTCAGCGGATATCCCCAGCGATGAACTGAAGCAGATCGCCGACCGGATCATGTTCCGTACCGGTGAACCGGTGCCGATCTACGGCAAGCTGTGGCTGTTCGACGGCAAGACCGGCGAGCGATTCGACCGCCCGGTGACCATCGGCTACATCCACATGCTCAAGCTGGCGCACCTGGTGGAAGACAAGGTGCATGCCCGCTCCACCGGCCCCTACAGCCTGGTGACGCAGCAGCCGCTCGGCGGCAAGGCGCAGTTTGGTGGGCAGCGCTTCGGCGAGATGGAAGTCTGGGCACTGGAAGCCTACGGCGCAGCCCATACCCTGCAAGAAATGCTCACCGTCAAGAGCGACGACGTGCAGGGGCGCGTCAAAACTTACGAAGCCATCGTCAAGGGTGAGCCGATCGAAGAGCCTGGCATCCCGGCCAGCTTCCGCGTGCTGGTCAAGGAACTGCAAAGCCTCGGCCTAGCCGTGGAAGCGATCACCGAAAGCGGCGACGTCATCCAGTTTGGCAAGGACGAAGAAAAATCTCGCACGCCCAAACTGGAAACCGGTCTGCTTGGCCTGGCGGAAAACCAGTAATCGCGCAGGCGATACAAAAGCATGTCAAAGGCGTTGACTCGGACGAGTCAGCGCCTTTTTTATGATCGATCGATAACAATGTCCAGCATTTGTCCAGTTTACAGGCTATGATACCGTCCAGCACTGGATGGTGGTTCACAAACGAGCATAGTATGATGGCAAACAACCACTCAGACCCGCCAATCGTGCAAATACGCGGGCTGCATAAAACGTACGGAGACGACAATCGGACACTGACCGTGTTGAATGATGTCTCGCTGGATATCCAACGCGGCGAATTTCTGGTCCTGCTGGGCAGCAGCGGCAGCGGGAAAAGCACGCTGCTCAACCTGATCAGCGGCATCGACAATGCGGATAAAGGGCAGGTCACCATCGACGGCACGACCGTCACGGCGCTCAACGAACGGCAGCGCACGCTGTTCCGCCGCGACAACATCGGCATTATCTTTCAGTTCTTCAACCTGATCCCAACCCTGACCGTGATCGAAAACATCACCCTGCCCCATGAACTGCGGGGCACCAGCCGCCGGGCCAGCGAAAATCTAGGCCGCGCCCTGCTGGACCGGGTCGGGCTGGGCAGCCGTGCCGGCGACTACCCGGACAGGCTGAGCGGCGGCGAGCAGCAGCGCGTCGCCATCGCCCGGGCGCTGGTGCACGAGCCGATACTGGTCCTGGCCGACGAGCCAACCGGCAACCTGGACGAAACCACCGGCGAGAGCATCCTGGCACTGTTGCTGGAACTGACGCGCGACACCGGCAAATCCCTGGTCATGGCGACACACGATCCGGGCATTGTGCCGCAGGCGGATCGCGTATGCCGCGTGCATAATGGGGCGCTGCTGGTTGAGCCGGCGTCGGACAAGGTTATCACCTCATGATAGCCCAACGCCTGTTGATGTTCCGGCTGGCGCGGCGCTCCATCAGCCGCCGGCTACTGCAAAGCATCCTGTTCGTGATCGGGGTGGCGCTGGGCGTGGCCGTCGGCGTGGCCATTGACCTGGCGAACGGTTCCGCTAAAAACGCCTTCAACCTGAGTGCGGAAAGCATCGCCGGCCGCACCACTCACCAGATCGTGGCCGGTCCTGGCGGGCTGCCCACTTCGCTGTACGAACAGATACGGGTCGAGTTAGGGCTACGTCAGAGCGCGCCACTCATCGAGGCCTACGTGCGTTCGCCGGACCTGGCCGAGCAGCCACTGCGCCTGCTCGGCGTTGATGCCTTTGCGGAAGCGCCCTTCCGTGACTACCTGACCACGGCGACGATCGAAAGCGAGAACCGCGAATCGTTCGATGCGCTGAACCTGTTCCTGACGAGACCTGGCACAATTCTGCTCAGCCAGACGATGGCCCAGCGCCATAACCTGCAAGCCGGCGATACCCTCACGCTGCGGATCAACGCCGAACAGGTCACGGTTCAGATCGCCGGGCTGCTGCGGCCAAACGATGCCTTGAGCGCGCAGGCGATAAACACTTTGCTGCTGACCGACATCGCCACTGCCCAGGAGCTGCTCGGCCAACCGGCAGTCCTGACGCGCATCGACCTGATCCTGCCCGACGACTACGATACCGGCCTGATCACGGCTGTCCTGCCGCCGGGCGCTGTCCTGACCACGCCCAATGCCAGTAACAGCGCCCTCAACCAGATGACGGCGGCTTTTGAGCTAAACCTGCGCGCGCTCAGCCTGCTGGCGCTGGTGGTCGGCGTCTTTTTGATCTACAACACGGTGACCTTCAGCGTGGTGCAGCGCCGCCAGACGATCGGTGTGATGCGTTCGCTGGGGGCCACCCGCCGCCAGATATTTACCCTCATCCTGGGCGAAGCGGTGCTGCTGGGATTCATCGGCACCATCCTGGGGTTAGCGCTGGGCATTATCATGGGGCGGGCCGTGGTCGGGATCATCGCCCAGACGATCAGCGACCTGTACTTCTCAGTGACGGTGGAGCGCGTGACAGTCAGCCCGGCCACGCTGCTGACCGGCGTATCGGTCGGCCTGCTGGCGAGCCTGGCTGCCGCCATCGTGCCTTCCTACGAGGCGACCCGCACGCCGCCTGCCGGTACGATGCGCCGCTCCGATGTCGAGTCGCGCGCCCGGCAGTTCACGCCGTTTATGACCGCGGGCGCGGTGCTGCTGACCCTGCTGGGGATCGCGGTCCTTTACTTGCCCACGCAAAGCATCATCGCCGGTTTTGCCGCCCTGTTTATGATCGTGGTAGGCTGCGCCTTGCTGACGCCGCTGGGCCTGATCATCGCCATGCGCCTGGTCCTACCGGTCAGCGGACGGCTGCTGGGCGTCATCGGCCGTTTGGCCCCGCGCGACGTGATCCGCTCCCTGAGTCGCACGGCTATCGCGGTGGCGGCCCTGACGGTCGCCGTGAGCGTCATCGTCGGCGTCGGCGTGATGATCGGCAGCTTCCGCAACACGGTCACCGACTGGCTGGGCACGACGCTGGGCGCGGACATCTTCATCTCACCGGTAACGGTGACCGCCACCAGCAACCGGGCCGACCTGTCCCCCGACCTGATCGGCCTGACCGCCGCTGTAGACGGCGTGGCCGAAGTCACCACGGTACGAAACGTCACCGCCATCGCCCCAGATTACCCCGATCTACCGCCGGTGAACCTGACGGTACCCAGTCACGACATCAGCAACGGCCGGCGGCGCTTTGTGTGGAATACAGCCGCCAATGATGGTTACTGGGCTGCCTTGCAGGCCGGGGATATCCTGGTCAGCGAGCCGTTCGCCTTCCGCCGCGGGATCACGCCGGAGCAACATACGCTCACCCTGCTGACCGACCGGGGCGTGGTCACCTTTACCATCAGGGGCGTGTACTATGATTACACCACCGACCAGGGCACGGTCATGCTGCACGACAGCGTCTATCGCCGGTATTTCGACGACCCCTTCATCTCGTCGCTGGGCCTCGTCCTCGCGCCGGGAGCCGACCAGGACGCAGTCATCGACACACTCAGAACGGATACGCTGGCCGGCCTGGACCTTCAAATCCGCAGCAACCGTGCCCTGCGCGACAGCGCCCTGGACGTTTTTGAACGCACCTTCTCGATCACCGTAGCGCTGCAACTGCTGGCGGCGCTCGTGGCCTTCATCGGCGTGCTGAGTGCACTGATGGCGCTGCAGTTGGAACATACCCGGCAGTACGCCGTGATGCGGGCCAATGGCATGACTCCACGCCAGTTATGGCAGCTCATCCTGATGGAAACCGGCCTGATGGGCGCGACGGCGGGACTCCTGGCCGTGCCAATCGGCTTGGTCCTGGCCGTCGTCCTGATCGAGGTGATCAACGTGCGCTCCTTTGGCTGGTCGATGCAGCTGGCCTTCACACCGGGTGAATTTGTGGAGGCTTTCCTGGTGGCAGTGCTGGCCGCCCTGGCAGCGGGCGTCTACCCGGCCTGGCGGTTGAGCCGCCTGGCGGTCAGCGAAGGCCTCAGGATGGAGTAAAGCTGGCATTCCCGGGTCTTGGCAGCCCTGCCAGGGCCGGGTTACAATGCCGGGCATGGCCCAACAAACACCCGCTCCCATTGCCTTGCTGACCGATTTCGGCACGAGCGATGCCTACGTGGGCACGATGAAAGGCGTCATCCTTCGGCAGTGCCCGGGGGCGCAGCTCATCGACCTGTCTCACGACATCTCGCCGCAAAACGTGCCGCAAGCCGCGTTTGTCCTGTGGACCGCTTACCGTTTTTTCCCGGCGAATACCGTGTTCCTGGTGGTGGTCGATCCCGGCGTCGGCTCCGTGCGGCAGGCCATCGCCATTGAGACACAGCAGGGACGGTACGTCGGGCCGGATAACGGCGTCTTCAGCGAGGTGTTGATGGACATCATCGCCTGGCGTGGCGTCGCCATCGATCCGGCAAAAGTGGGCCTGAAAACCCTGAGCCATACCTTTCACGGGCGGGATCTGTTCGCGCCGGCTGCCGCACGTGTGGCCTGCGGTTTTCGCCTGGATACCCTGGGCG
>DAOUEM010000353.1:0-4835 GCA_034430555.1 Anaerolineae bacterium
CCTTTCATGGGCGAGTTGCTGGACGCCCTGGAGCGGCATGATGAACTGGTCTATGAGCCGCGGATCAAAACCTTACTGTGTCAAATGAGTCCGGCGACCATCGACCGCAAACTGCAACGCGCTCGCGCCAGGCGCGGGCAGCATCCGACCAGGCGCGGCCAGGGATGGCGCTGCGACCCTACCGATTCAGGACCCGTATCTGGGCGCCCACGGCCTGAAGCCGGGCCAGCACATCGCCGAAGTTCCACTCGAATACCTCGGCGCCGTCGATAATCGATTCCCCGTCGGCGCAAAGAGTCGCGCCCAGCAAGCCCAGGCCGGTCCGCACATCGGGCGTATCGAGATAATCGGCGTGCAGCGGAGTCGGCCCGATGACGACGGCCCGATGGGGATCACACCATACGATCTGCGCCCCAAATCCTTTAAGCTTATCGACAAACAGCAGCCGATCCTTGAACAGTTTTTCGTGGATCAGGATCGTGCCTTGCGCCTGCGTGGCGATCAGCGTCGCCACCGCCACCAGGTCGGAGGGGAATCCGGGCCACGGCGCAGTCTCAATGCTGACGTCGACTTCTTCCTCCCGGCTGGAAATGTTAAAGGACTGGTGATGGGCGACGTGCAAATGATCGTCATCGACATCCAGGTGCAGCCCCAGCCGGTCATAGGCCTTGCGGATCATCCGCAGGTCAGCCGCTCGAATACCTGCTATATCCAGCCGGCCGCCGGTCAATGCGGTGATGGCGGCCACGCTTGCCACTTCGACATGGTCGAGGGCCACCGTTTGTTCCGCCCCCCCCAGCCGATCCCGTCCCTGAATGCGCAGCAGGTTGGAACCCACCCCGTCGATGGCCGCGCCCATGGCGACCAGCATCGCCAGCAGATCGCAGACGTGAGGTTCCGAGGCGGCGTTATGGATCACGGTCAGGCCCGGATTGGCGGCGGCCAGCATGGCGACCATGGCGGTGGCCGTCACGCTGGTCTGGACCAGGATGATCTCACGCCGATCCCACGGCAAATAGCGCAGTTCGATCAACCCGGCGCTGACCGATACCTGGCAGCCCAGGTCGCGCAGGGCGGATAGATGCGTATGCAGACGGCTGGCCGGGTAGGTGATGTCCATCCGCACATGCTCCCGCCGTGCCAGCAGCGCTGCCAGAAACAGCACCACGCCGACTTTGGCCGCAGTCATGTCCTGACTCAACACGCGGGTGGTTATTTTGGGCGTTCTTAAGATCACACTATGGGGACGATCTTCCGGATGGATCACCTGCGTCCCGAGCAGTGCCGCTACATCGAGCATCACGTTCACGCTGGTAGTCGGCGGCATGTCGTGCAAGACGACTTCCTGGTCCGTCAACAGGGAAGCAGCAACCAGCGCCATCGTCGCGTTGCTATTGCCGGCAGGAGTATATGTCCCCCGCAGCGGCTGGCTACCCGTCACGCCAATGCGCATGTCATGGTCCCTTTCTCCCCTGGTCACACCCGGTAGACCGGGCAGCATTACTGCCCAACCACCGGCATGATTATACCAACATGCGCCCGAGTGTGATGGACGAACGATCCACGATCTCCCACCGGCATCCATACGGCATTAAACAGATGCCGATAGATTATCGGCGGGGACGACTTCCTCATATAATGAAACTATCCAACCATCTTTCGTTGTTGCCCTATGTGATACTTCCCAATGACTTTCAGCCGGTCCCAGCCGAGGAGATTCATTATGCCGGATTTGATCGGGGCATCACTTGGTCCTTATCGGATCGTAGAACAGGCAGGCCGCGGCGGCATGGCGACAGTGTACAAAGCCTACCACGCCGCCACCGATCGCCACGTCGCCATCAAGGTTCTCCCATCGGAGCTGGCCGATGATCCCAGCTTCCTGGCGCGCTTCGAGCGGGAGGCGCGCGTCGTCGCCGGGCTGCAGCACGTGCACATTCTGCCTGTCTTCGATTACGGACAGGAACGCGGCACCACCTATCTGGTGATGCCCTACATCTCCACAGGCACACTCAAGGATTACCTGTTAGGCGGCCTGCCATCCCTGGCCGAGACGGCGCGCCTGTTCGGCCAGATCGCGGACGCGGTTGATTACGCGCACCGCAAAGGCATCATCCACCGCGATCTCAAGCCGGGTAACGTGCTGCTGGACGACAGCAATAACGCCCTGCTCAGCGATTTTGGCCTGACGCGCATGGCGCAGTCTTCCAGCTCGCTGACGGGCACCGGCGTCATCGGCACACCGGCCTATATGTCCCCGGAGCAGGGCCAGGGCCAGGACATCGACGAACGCAGCGACATTTATTCGCTGGGTGTCATCCTGTACGAGATGGTTGTGGGGCACGTGCCCTTCAGCGCCGATACGCCGGTTGCCGTGATCTTCAAACACATCAGCGACCCGCTTCCCCTGCCGCGCACGATTGTGCCATCCGTGCCGGAAGGCGTCCAGAATGTGATCCTGAAGGCGCTGGCCAAACACCCCGACGACCGGTATCCGTCGGCCAAAGCGATGGCTGAAGCCCTGCAACGCGCCGTCACGCTGGCGGCTGCCACAGACGACACCACTGAGCCAGCCATCACGCGCCCGGCTGATACCGATGAGACGGTAAGCGCGCCAACACCTGCTGCGACATCTGCCGCAGCGGCGGTCGATGACTCACCGGCAACCGTAATCGGATCGACCCGCCCGGCGCAAACCCGGCCCGCCGCGCCAGTACCCGCACCGACGGAAACCGTCACCCACGAACCTCCGGCTCGTCGATCCTGGCTACCACTGGCGCTGGTCGGCGTGGTCGCGGCAGCTGTGGTGATCGTGGCCGTCCTGGCGCTGTCCTCCGGCGGCCTGAGCGCAGTGCCATCGACCGCCCCACCCACCGCTGCCAACGCCATCGCGCCAACCGACCTCCCGCCCAGCCCGACATCTATCCCGCCAACCGCCACCGAGATTCCGCCCAGCCCAACGCCTATCCCGCCAACCGCCACCGACATCCCGCCCAGCCCAACGCCTATCCCGCCAACCGCCACCGAAATTCCGCCCAGCCCACCAGCCGTGGCGCAGCTGCCGGACACTGTAACCATCAGCGACACCATACCGGATCACGCCGTCGAGATTACTTTGTGCAACCACGAAGACCCCCGACTTGGCTTGTGCCAGATCACACTGCCCGGCGGTGCGACCTCGCGCTTTTTGCAGGATGACGATCTGATCTACGAGGGGAACGTCGGCTGGTCCCCGGATGGCACGCAAATCGCCTTCAGTGCCCGCCGACCGGACGAACCGGAAAACAGCTTTCAGATTTACATCGCCGGTGTTGAGGACCGGGTTGCTGTCAAACTGCCGTGGCTGCGCGAACATGGCAACGATCTTTCCCCGGCCTGGTCGCCGGATGGCGCGTGGCTGGTCTTCCACCACAGCGGCGGCATCGCTCGCATGCGCCCGGATGGCTCCGAGCAGCAGGTCATTTTCGGCAGCGATGAGATGTGCAGCTTTACTCCCCAATGGTCACCCGACGGGCAGCAGATTGTGATCGCCATGCAGATGGGCGGGTGCCGGTGGGACTTCCCGAGGGAGGTGGAAATCTGGGTGATCACGCCGGACGGCGAGACGATCACATCTATCGTTCAGATGAGCCATACCGACGACGAGTGTTTCTCGTCGGAAGTCGCCTTCAGCCCAGATGGCAACCAGATTGCCTACTTCGACGAAACCTGCCAGCCACGCTTGATCAACGCCGATGGCAGCGGCGAACCAACACCGGTGGACACCTTCCCCTTCTGGTGGAATTCGCGCGTATACCCGCCGTGGGGAATCGCGCGGACGGATGAGCCGGTTCCGGTGGCGGCGCAGGTGGAACCTGAAACCGAAGAACCCGCGCCAGTGGGCCGATATCTTGAAGCGTGCGACAACAACCGCAACCTGTGCATTTACGACGCGGCTGGTGAGGTCGCTGCCCGGATTCTGCCGGATGAGTCGCTGACCAATATCTCGTCAGCCGCCTGGAGTCCTGACGGGCAGCAGGTGGTGTTCAGTGCGACCGGGCCGGGCAGGTCCGCCTACATCCAGCTATATATTATCGGCGCGGACGGCACCGGCTTGCGCCAGCTAACCAGCAGTGGCAACAACGTTATGCCCGCCTGGTCACCCGACGGCGCGTGGTTAGTCGCGCACCGTTCCGGCGACATGGTGCTGCTTCGCCCCGATGGCTCAGAACAGCTAAACCTTAACATTCACTGCACTATCTTTCCGCAATGGTCACCGGACGGCCGGCACATTGTGGCCTCCATCACGCGCGATGGCTGCGCGGAGCAACCGCCCTTCACGCGAGAAGTGAGGATCTTCAACCGCAGCGGCGCCGTCCTGGCAATCGTGGCGACAACCATCTTCGAAAACAACAGCTGCATCGACCTTTCCGTCGCCTTCAGCCCGGATGGAACGCACGTTGCCTTTATGGACGAACGCTGCCAGCCGCTGCTCGTGCCCGCCAGTGGGTCAGGCGAACCGGAACCACTGGAGGCCTTCCCCTACTGGTGGATGGGTGCTTATCACCCACAGTGGCGGGGCGAAGCTGGACCGCCACCGCAGGCGGATGAAGCTCCGCCGGCAGGCCGGACCATCGCCGTGCCCGGCAACGCGGAGTGGTTAGATACCGGCATCGCGCTGCGAGCTGGACAGCGGTACCGCCTGCAAGTCAGCGGCGAGGTCAACATCTGGGCGACCTGTGAAGAAACGAAAGAGGAAATGGGCGTACCAGACTTCGACTGCGCCGAAGCCGTCGTCGGCCCACGCGGCGGCCCGGACTTTGTCGAGTTGCTCGACTTACCGGAACCGCCTTCCT
>DAOUEM010000354.1:0-6724 GCA_034430555.1 Anaerolineae bacterium
GGCATTGTGGCGCTGTGGCTCTGGTACCGCTGGGGCCTGTACCTGTTCATCGGCGGCTATGCGCTGGGCGTGATCCTTATCTTGTTGCAGGGTCTGTCATTGGGATGGTCGCTGGTCGGCCTGGTCGGCGTGGGCGTCCTCTATGCCCTGGTCGATTCGCGCCGCGATCAATTCAGGTGAACCAGGCTTCCAGGCGGTGATAAACGCCCACAATTGCATATACGTTTGAGTGGATGACACGCCCCGCGATCCGTGCTATAAACGACCCACTCGCCAGCACCCGCAGCCCGGTTCCCCTCGGAAGGCCCCTATGATCGATACTGCCGTCCCATCCCCCTTTTCCCTGGATAGTGTTTATGCCGATCCGGCGGCGGCGCGCGCCCTGGAAAACCGTGAAAAGCAGCATCGCGCCCTGGTGGAGGGGGCGCTCCAACCGGGCGAGCCGGTTTACGCCTGCTGGTGGGATACCGACTTCAGCGGCCTGATCCTGGCCACCGATCGGCGCATCTTGCAGTTCCCCAAAATCAAGTCGCGCCGGGCGATGTTCCTGACCGACCTCAGCTTTGATGTGTGGCAGTATGGCTACGATACCCTCGACCAGCTGACCATCACCCCCGGCAGCTTCTTCGAGTACACGCGCATCGTGCTGCACCGGCCCAAGACGGAAGACGCCCTGATCGTGATCACGCGCAGCCGCCTGCCCGCCGCCGTGCGCGACCGGTTGGAGACTTTTACCGCCACCATCGAACGGCTGGCCGCGCGCTGGAACGCCGATCCCGCCCTGCGCGAAGCCGCCCTGGAAGCCGCCGCTGCCGTGCCTTCGAGCAGCCTGGCCGTCCAACTGCGCGAGTTGCACGATCTGTTCAAGGATGGGGCGCTGACCGAAGAAGAGTTTGACCGGGCCAAGCAGCAGTTGTTAACCGGCTGAAGATAGCCGATTTTTCGCGTTATACTGGGACCGTATCGTATACCGTATACCGGCTCGAAACCAACCAGGAAAAAGATGTGAGCGAACGAACGATTGTTGTGCTGCAAGGCGACCAGACCGGCCAGGAACTGCTGGACGAGGCCCTGCGCGTATTGGCCCCTAGCATTACGCGCTGCCAACTGGCTTTTGAAACTTTCGACCTCTCCCTGGAAACCCGCCGCCGGACCGATAACCAGATCGTGCACGACGCTGCCGCGCGCGTCAGGCAGACCGGGTTGGGCATCAAGGCGGCCACCATCACCCCCGGCGATCCCGACGACGTGGGCAGCCCCAACGCCCTGCTGCGCGACGCGGTCGGGGCGCAGGTCATCCTGCGGACGGGACGGCGCATCCCGGCGGTGCGGCCGCTGGCCGGCGTGCATTCGCCGATCGCCGTGGTCCGTATGGCGGTGGAAGGCGCCTACAACGCCAAAGAATGGCGCGAAGGTGAAGGGCTGGATGAAAAAGCCTACAGCACCCGGTATATCTCGCGGCGGGTGTGCCGCGCCGTGGCCGAGTTCACTTTCCGTTATGCCCGGCGCACCAGGTCGATTGTATTCGGCGGGCCGAAGTACACCGTCAGCCCGGTCTATGAGGGCATGTTCAAGGAAGAGCTGGACGCAGCCGCCGGGCGCTTCCCGGATGTGCGCTACAACCCGCAGCTCATCGACGCCACCTATGCCCTGCTGCTGGAAACGACCGGCGAGGCGCTGGTCATCCCCGCCCTGAACCGCGACGGCGACACGCTCAGCGACCTGGTGCTCAAGATGTTTGGCACCATCGCCGGGGCGGAGTCGGTGATCTTCAGCCTGGACGACAACTTCGACGTGCAGGTGGCGCTCACCGAGGCGCCGCACGGCACCGCGCCCAGCCTCGAGGGCAAAAACATCGCCAACCCGATGGCCATGATCCTGGCCGGGGCGGCCCTGCTGCGTTACGTGGGGGCCGACGCCGCCGCTACCGCCAGCCGCGCCATCTACGAATCCACGCTGGAGACGGTCTACGACGGCATCCGCACACCGGACCTGGGCGGCCAGGCCAGCACCACCGAATTCACCGACGAGGTGATCCGGCGGGTGGGGGCCAAGCTGGAAGTGTGGGACGCCCTGGGTTAGTCATTAGTTGTCAGTGAACAGTTTACGGGGCGTGATCCTGACGTGCCTGGGATGTTGGTCTATATGACGAGTTACCCATCTGCCCGTTTTGTTGCCGACCCATGACCTGAAGCTGATTGCTGAGGGCTGATCGCTAAAAGCTTTTATTGTGAGGAGAACCACCATGGCAGACACCACCGACAACTACGTTTTTGCTGCCCGGCGCGCCGATTTCCCCGACGGCGGCTGCCTGGCCGTGCAGGTCGGGGGGCACACCCTGGCCCTGTTCGCGGTTGGCGAGCAGGTTTACGCCCTCGACAACCGCTGCCCGCACATGGGCTTCCCGCTGGAGCGGGGCACGGTGCGCGACGGCATCCTGACCTGCCACTGGCACCACGCCCGCTTCGACCTGGCCAGCGGCGGCACCTTCGACCTGTGGGCGGACGACGTGCGCGCCTTCCCGGTAGAAATTCGCGACGATGAAATCTGGGTGGACGTCACACCGCTGGCCGATCGCGTCGCCCACCACAAGCGGCGTCTGGGCGAGGGATTGGCCCACAACCTGCCGCTGGTGATCGCCAAGGCCGTGATCGCGCTGTTGGAAGACGGCGACGACGGCGCGGCGGAAGCCTTCCGCGCGGGCCTGGATTTCGGGGCGCTGTACCGGCAGCCGGGTTGGGGCCAGGGTCTGACCATCCTGACCTGCCTGATGAACCTGCTGCCCCACCTCGACGCGGCGGACCACGCCCACGCCCTCTATCACGGGCTGTCGGCGGTGGCCGCGGATACGGCCGGCTGGGCGCCGCGCTTCCCCACCGGGCCGCTGCCGGGCCTGGCAGGCGCCGACCTGTCCACGCTCAAACGCTGGTTCCGCCAGTTCGTGGAGGTCCGGGACGCCCAGGGCGCGGAGCGCTGTCTCGTGTCGGCGGTGCGGGCCGGGGCCGATTCTTGCCAGATGGCCGACATGCTGGGCGCGGCGGCGACCGATCACCGCTACCTCAGCACCGGCCACCCACTGGATTTCACCAACAAAGCCCTGGAAGCGCTGGATATCGCCGGTTGGGACCAGGCCGAGCACGTCCTGGGCAGCCTAGCCGCCGGTTATGCGGCTGCCGAGCGCATGGAAGAAGCCAACGCCTGGCGTTACCCGGTGGACCTGGTGGCCATCCTCGACGATGCTTTCGAGCGCCTGCCTTCCGCCATCAAGAGCGGGCACGGGCGGCGCGGTTTGTGGACCGACGAAGCGGCGTTGGTCGAGGTGCTGATGGGCGACGACCCGGAAGCAATCGCGCGAGGCCTGCTGGAAGCGCTGCGGGAGGGCTGTCAGGAGGCACGCCTGGCCCGTCTCGTGTCTTACGCGGCGGCGTTACGTATCGCGCGCTTCCATACCAGCAACGAATTCGGCGACTGGGACACGGCGCTGCATACCTTCACCTTCGCCAGTGCCGTGCACCAGAGCCTGCGCCGCATCCGGGAGCCGCTGCGCGGGGACGCCTACATCCCGCTGCTGCGCGGCGTATTTGACGCGGCGATGAGCGTTTACCTGGACCGCTTCCTCAACGTGCCGGCGGCCCGTTTGCCGGAACCGGACGGCACGGTCGCCTGGGACCCGGACGTGCTGCTGATGGAACTGCCCACACTGCTGGACCGGCAGCAGCAGGTGGCGGAAGCGGGTGCGCTGGTGGCCAGCCACCTCTACGTGGGTGGCGCGGAGGATCGTCTGCTGGCGGCGCTGGGTAAGGCCCTGCTGCGCGAAGACCGCGACTTCCACACCATTCAAACGGTGGAGGCGGCCTTCCGGTTGTACACGCTGCTGCAAGACCAGCCGGAAGCGCCGCACGTGCTGGTGGCGGCGGCGCGCTATTTAGCCGCCCATGCGCCGACCATGCGTGCCCAGGGCCAGACGTTCCACATCGCGGCCCGTTTGTCACGCGGCGACCGGTTGTTTGAGGAGGGCTGAGGCCGCCGCTAAGGTTGAATGGCGAGCGGGCCCTGGTGGAGGGGCTGTGTGGCGGCGAGAAATCGGCTAGAATTACCCGTACAGGCACCGCTATCCTCAATACTGCCCATGGCTAACCGTCTACTGAATGGCAAGGACTGAACGCTGGCGATGACGACCAAAGTCAAAATCTGCGGGATCACCACGCTGGAGGATGGGCTGGTTGCAGCCGAAGCCGGGGCGGATATGCTCGGCTTAAACTTCTACCGCCAGAGTCCGCGCTACCTGGAACTGCGCCAGGCCCGCGCCATCCGCGACGGCTTGAGAGCGGAATTGGGCGACCGCTGCCCGGTCCTGGTGGGGGTGTTTGTCAACGAATCGGCGGACCGCACCGACGACATCCTGCGGCGGGCCGGCCTGGACTTCGCCCAGCTCAGCGGCGATGAGTCGGCAGCGGTGCTGGCCGCGCTGGGCGGCCGCGGCTTTAAGGCCATCCGCGCCTACGACGTCGAGCAGGCGGTGGGCGATTCCATGTATTACCTGCCCTCCGCCCCCAGGGACGAGCGCTGCCCTTCCTTGCTGGTGGACGCCTATCACAAGGACCTGTACGGCGGCACCGGGGAAAAGGTCAATGTGGAAGTCGCCAATGCCATCCAGGAGCGCGCCCCGCGCCTGATGCTGGCCGGCGGCCTGAACCCGGAGAACGTCGGCGGGCGCATCCGGGCGGTGTGGCCCTGGGGCGTCGACGTGGCCAGCGGCGTCGAGGGTGATACGCCCGGTCGTAAGGACCCCACCCGCGTGAAAGCCTTCCTCAAGGCGGTTCGCATAGCCGATATGCAGGGCTAGCGCGCCTTGGACGACCTCCAGGCGCGATGGGCCGCCGCCTTCCAGCAATATGAGACCTTAAAAGCCGCTGCCGAGGGCGCCGTCGTGCGCTGGGAATGGACCAGCGGCGAGCGTTACAGTTTGCAGCCGCTCTTCTTCCGGCGCTACCCGGGCCGGGGGCGCGTGCTGGAAGGTCCTGGGGAAAACGGCGGCTTTCGTTACGGCTTCGACGCCGGCGACCGTGTGCGGGTCTTCCAGATGCACAATTACGCGGCTGAGGTCAGCGAGGAGTTTTATACCTACGCCGACGACCACGTCGTGAGCGTGCGTTACACCACCTTCCTGCCCAGGCTGCCCTGGCAGGTGGCCTATTACACCCTGGAAGACGAGCGCGTCACTCGATACCGGCTGTTCAATACCAACTTCGGCCCGGCGATCCGGGTGGCCACGCCGGATGCCATCCTCGCCCTGGCGGAACGCACCCGCATGATCACGCGCAGCACGGAATTGTATAGGTACCAGGGCGAGCGGCTGGTCCGCATCCAGCACGAGGTGGAGACGGCCGGGCCGCCGCCGCGCACTTTCGAGGAACACCTGACCTACGACGAGGTTGGCCGCTTGCAGCGCGTCGAGCGGGTGCAGCCCACCGGCGAAACGTATACGTCTTATCGCCGCCCGCAAAAAGGTCAAACTCTCTCCGCGCTGGCCGACGAGGTCAAGCAGCGGCTCGTCCAGGCCATCCCGGCCCGGCTGCAGCAGGCGCAAATTGCCGATCCGGTGTACTGCCTGGTATTGTGGTTCCGCGAAGCCGATTTTTACGTGCCGCCCCTCCCCACGCCGGGTTTGGAGGCCGATCGTCAGTCCGCCCTGGCCGCTTATGGCGCTGAGGCACGCTATCGCCTGTGGATGCCCGCCGGGCCGGACCTGATCCACCTCGAAGACCCGGCGACGGTCGAGGTGTGCGATCTGTTCAACCAGCAGGTCATCGCGACAGAGCAGTGGGACCTGGGCCTGACGGTGGTGCAGGAGGTGGCCGCGGCCCTCACGCACGTCGACTGGACGGGAATCCTCGACGTGACCGATGATTTTGTCATTTACGGAATGGACTACGAAATGCACGACTTGGAAGAAGCGATGGCGGCCAGCGTGCCCGCCGGGCGGATCGACGATTTACGACGGCGGGGGCTGCTCTGATGCCCATCCAGGCGCTGCCTTACGTGATGCTGGTGGGCTTTTTGTTCGGCTCGACTCTGATCGCCTCGCGCTTTAGCGTGGGGCAGTATGCTCCGACCACCTACATCAGCCTGCGGCTGCTGTTCGCCAGCCTGGGACACGTGACCGTTTACCTGCTGCTGCGGGGGCGGCGCTGGCCGGTCGACCGCCACCTGTGGCGGCACGCGGCGGCGCTGGGCGCTATCGGCACCGCCATCCCCATGACCTGCATCGTCACCTCGATGCAATACCAGTCCAGCGGCGTGACCTCGCTGCTGCTGACCACCGGCCCCGCCCTGACCGTGCTACTGGCCCATTTCTTGCTGCCGGACGAGCGGCTGAGCTGGCGCAAATCGATCGGCGTGGCGCTGGCCCTGGGTGGGGCCGCCCTGCTGGTGCTGCAAGGCTCAAGCGGCCTGGCGGATACCCCGGCCAGTCCCATCGGCTACGGGCTGGTGCTGTTGGCGATGGTCTTCGCCAGTTTGTCGTCGATCTACATCCGGCGTTACATGCGCGACATGGACTCGTTTGATGTCGCCAGCATTCGTATGTTCACGGCGGCGCTGGTGGTGCTGCCCCTGTCGGTGCTGACCATCGGCTTCGACCTCAGCCAGGTGACCGGCGCGGGTTATGGGGCGCTGGCCTGGGCCTCGCTGGTAGGCACCTTCACCGGCATGATGCTGGCCG
>DAOUEM010000355.1:0-6362 GCA_034430555.1 Anaerolineae bacterium
ACCAGGCTGGTGAGCAGGGCACGCATCCGGATCGTCCAGGGCTGCGGCGCGGCCTGGCTGGCTGCTGCCACCATCGGGCTGTAGGACCGGCGCTGTGTTGACTCCATCATTTGCATCTGTTCGTTCCGGGCGCGGACACGCTCGGTTAATGGACTGGCTGGGAGGAACATCTATCACCTCGTTTTGATCCAATATATATCAACAATACATCTACAACACCAAAGCAACTATACTATAATCCCGGGCCGAACAACCTGAGCATCTCATGAGAAAACAACGGCATCGCGGTGCAATGGGGAAACCACGTGGCAGGTACGTGCCAACAAATCATCTGGCTTCTGCCCGCTCGAACCGAATCAATCCACCGGCGCGGGTGGAATCGCCAGGTCCTGCAGGTACAGGATGCCATCCGGTGCTCCCGGTCGGTCGCTGTTGACGGGCAGCCGGGTCAGATCGGGAAACGTATACAGGCCGGTGAACAGCCGATAGCTGCCCGGCTCCAGCCCTTCCGGCAGCGCCAGCACCGCGTCCTGTACGTGTATCACGCCCGGCTCCCAGGCGGAGGTCGGCAGGGCAAGGCCGCCCAACGGCCCATCCCACTGGGCAACCAGCTCATCCCGGTCATTAAACAGGTGGATGAACATCACAAAATCGGGGCGCATTCCGGCCCCCGCCTGCCAGTACAGGTCCAGGTGATAATGGTCTGGGGCGGCCGGGTGAACGACATACGAGACAAAGCGCATCTGGCCATCACCAAAGGTCACGTCGAGGCGCTGGCCGACGATTTGGTCGACCATTGGCGGCCCGATCAGACCGCAGGCAGGATCATCGGGCAGCAGCGCGCAGCCGGCCACACCCTCATCCACCCAGATATGCACCGGTTGTACGCCCTCACCCGGCAGATAAGCCGAATACAGCCAGTGCACACTTTTCCCCGGCCAATCACCGGCCAACGAGTCGCCGGCAGCCTGGCCGAACACGACTCGCACGTGATGGCCACCTAAGGTTGACCGTGATTCAAGAACCCGGGGATAGTCGGGACTAACCGGCGGCAGATTTACCAGCCGATCGCGCAGGAGGCCCAGCCACCAGCCATCAAAGCCAGCGCCCTCATGCCACCAGGAGGCCGTCCGGTCCGGAGTGTCCGCGGCGACCTGCAGGGCATAGACCGGCACTTGCAGATCAGGGCCTGATGGCAGCGTGAAGATGGTGACACGGTCGTCCTCGTAAACCGGCGCGCCTAACACGGTCACCAGGTGGGCGGCCATGGCCGGGCCATCGGCGGCCGTGCGGTGGACGACCACCACGTCTGCGCCAACTGTGCGAAGAAGGGCGGCCTGCTGCTCGACGGTCAGGATAGGCACCAGGCCATGAGCCACCGGGGGCAGCGCGGCGGCATCGACCAGCACCTGTAGATCAAAACTGACCGGCGAGAAACGGATGACGTGCCCGGTGAGGATCGGCTGATGATGGGCCGTCTGGTAATAAAGCTGCCAGCGCGTGACCAGAAAATCACGGGCCGGCAGGTCCAGCACCACGCGCTCGCGACCAGAAGCCGCATCCGCTGCCAGGTTCTCAAAATACGCCGGCTGCGGGGCAGGGGTGGTGGGGAATGGCGTAATAAGCTGGTATTCCACCATGATCACGGCAGCGATCCCGATGGCCAGCCCGGCGCGGACCGCCCGCCGCCGGGTTACGGCCCCACGATCCAGCAGCCAGGACAGCCCGTAGGCGGCCAAAACGGCCAGGGCCAGCCCCGTCAGCAGGTTGAATCGCCCCGGCGTGCGGCCCATGCTCATGCCGGGAATAGCGCTGTACCAGGTATACGGCAGGAAAACCGGCGTCAACCCGTCACCCAGGGGAACTTCCACCACCCGGCCGCCGACCTTCAAGGTCGGCCCCAGCGAGAGCCACATACTGACCAGCGCCAGCAGCAGCCAGGGGGCGGCTGAACGGCGTCGCTTCCACAGGGCGAGGACGCTCAACGTCACGGCGGCCAGGCCGAGATAGGCCGAGCCTTCCGCGTGATTGTCGGTCAGGATATCCAACGCCCAACCGGGGACCAGGTTCGCCTGGCGCAGGACGCTATTAAACGGGCTGGGCGTGATAAAAGCCAGCAAGTCCGTGCTGTACCAGTCTGTGCCCCCCGCCTGCAGGTTAGCCAGCTGCCCCGCCGACAGGCCCACCAGCAACGGCGCATACAGGATCAAGCCGCCCACCGCTGCCACGCCGGCCAGCGCCAAGAGGGGCCGCAGCCAGATCCGCCACTGCTTCCGCTGCCGCCAGAATAGCAGCAAGACAAACCCCGCCGTCAGCGGCACCAGCTCATAGGACAGGCTGGTCACGTGCGTGCCCGCCGTACACACGAGCAGTATCCCGGCCACAATCCCGCGCCGCCGCGTCGGTCCCCGCCAGAAGCGCACCAGGCTCCAGGTGTAAAGTACCAGCCAGTAGTTGGTGATGAGGGTCAGATGGCCGCTCACGGCGTGCCCCTGGCGCGTGGGAAAGGCCATCAGGATCAGGCCGCCGAGCAGCGCTGCCAGTTGACGCCCGGTCAGCTCCCAGCACAGCAGGTAAGCGGCCAAACCCGTCAGCACCCAGGAGGCAATAAACGTCAGGTTGTAGGCCAGCAGGGGCGAGAACAGCAGGGCAAACGGCAGCCCGGCCAGGTGAGCCAGCGGCGCGGCCCACTGGACCGGGCTGAAGAATCCCGCCGGGTAGGCCAGCAGCGGTTGATAGGCCGGGTGCATCCCGTTGAAGATGGCTTCCCTGGTCCACCAGATCAGCCGGACCGCTTCAAAGCCGTCGCCGTGAATTTTGTTGGGGAGGTGAGTCGCCAGTTGGGTCACCAGGGGATAAGTGATCGCCAGGGTAGCGGCCAGATAAAAGGCGAACGGCACGACCCCATGCCGGACCCAGCGCCGACTCCCGAAAACCCTGATCGTTTCCATAGACTACCTTACAACGGCCGACCCGGGACAGTCGACCGACACCTCGTACTCGTAGACATTCTCGAAGCCCGCGCCAGTGGACCGGTAAAATCCGTAGCGCAGCCGGGCGACCAGGGCCGGATCGACAGGCACCGGGTAAACGTCGCGCACCGCTTCGCCGGCCAGCCAGGTGGTCAGCGGCCGCCAGCCGTAAACCGGCGCGGCCTGATCCCCCTGCCCGATCAAACTGCCGTCGTCGCTCCAGGCGTGGACGAACACGCTCAAATCCTGGGCGGGTATCTCCGGGGTCACCCACGTCACGTCCAGGATCACCGAGTCCGGGGCGCAGGTGACTTCAGCCCGCTCCACCCCAAACGATTCCGGCGAACCGGCCGCATGGGCCGGCGCCGTATCGATCTGAACCAGGTGGGGGGCGACGGCCCGCAGAAAAAGGGGCGCGCCTAACTGCTGTCGCCACCACTCGAGCGGAAAGCTGAAAAAGGTGTAGTCCGGCGTGATGAGCGTCCCTGCGGCCACGATGGCGGCGAAATCGGCCCGGTGATCGACCAGGGTCACGTCTAGCAGCCCCGGTGCGGCCAGGGCCGGCTCGACGTCCTGAACGATGCCGACGGCGAAGTGGCGGGTGCCCCAGGGGATCATCAACGTGGCACCGGGCGGCGCTGATGCTGCCAGGGCGCTGGTCTCCAGGCCGGTGGGGTCGGTGACCAGCGGGCGAATGAACGGGAAATTGGCGGCCACCAGTCCCACGGCCAGCAGCACCGCCGGGACGATCCACAGCGCCTGCCAGCCTAAACTGGCGCGCCCATCCGCCTGGGGGACGCGACCGGCCATCGCGTGCAGCACCTGGTCGGCCAGCAAGGCCCATCCCAAAGCCAGGGAAAAAGTAATGGCCAGGATCAGGGCCGAGAGGATGTCGGTGTACAGCAGCACATGGAAGGCGTAGGCCACGCCGCCGCTTAACAGCAGCGTCACCGCTGCCCGGCGCAGCCGCCGGTCCCGCAGCGCCCACACCAGCCCTACCAATCCCGCCAGGATGCCGGGCAGCGACAGGTCCGTGATCAGCACGGCATTCACCGCCGTGATATTGCCCACAAAGGCGGACCAATCCTGCGGCAGCCCAACGAAGCGATTGGCCTCCACCCCGAGAAACTGGTCCATGAGGCCCTGCCAGGTGCCCGGCGCGCCGTAAACCCAGGCGGCCCCGGCATTGGCCCGCAGCGGTAGATACACATAGGGCAGCAACCCCAGCAAACCCAGGCCCACACAGATGGCCAGGGCGCGCAGCAGCAGCCGCGGACCCTGCCGGGCGGCGCCGACCAGGTCTGGCCAGACGGCGTAGATCAGCGCGGGGGCAGCCATCACCAGGGCGCGGTGATGCGCCACACCGAAACCCCCGAGCAGCGCCAGCCCGTATAAGCGCCCTCGGACCGGCCGCTGCCACAGGGCCAGCAGCAGCAACGCCGCCAGGATCGCTAATGTGAAGGTGTAGATTTCGGCGATCACGCTGTGAATCCACACGGTGCGCGTCAGGCCGAACAGCACCATCGCCACCGCGGCGATCGCCAGGCGACGAGTCAGGTGGGCGGCCAGGGCCATAAACAACCCCAATGCGACTCCGCCCCACAGCAGCGAGACCAGGGCTGCCGCCGCCAGCGGGTTTATCCCCACCCCGCGCAGCAGGCTGGTCAGCAGATTGCCGGTGATCACGTAGAGAGGATAGCCGGTCGCATGCAGCGTGCCCCAGCGATTGAGCACGATCTGCGTTTCCCCGACGTCGATCATGTAATAATGGGAGGAACCGTTGGGGATGGTCTGGAGCGTGCCCAGGTAGATCGCCAGCAGGACGATGGCGGCGGGTACTACCGTGAGGACGAATGTCTGTCGAGTGCGCTGTCTCACCATAGCGCTTGGTTATACCATCTTCGCAAACGCCCTGCCATAACCGTCAGTTTTCGTAAGGCGAAAGCGCCAATCACCGGTACGATCACCCAACCTGACTACCCCACCCCCAACAGACCGAGCACGGCGATCCCGGCCGCGCTCAGCACGCCGACGACGATCGCCGCGCCCAGCCCGGCGTAAAATGGCCGCAGACCCAGCGCGCGAATCTGCCGGAAGCTGGTGCCCAGCCCCACCCCGGCCATCGCCATCGCCAGGAAGCGCTCCGCCCACGTTTTGATGCCGCTTACCAGGCCGTCCCATGTGCCGGCATCCCACAGCCCAAAAGCCGCATCGCCCGATTCCAGCGTGGTATCGCCCAGCGTGCGGATCACGGCCATGCCCAGGAAACCCAGGATAAACACCGGGAACAGCCGCCAGAAGCGCACGCGCGCGTCGCCGGTGGATTCCGCCGCCTGCCGCCGGCTGTACTGGTAGGCCATCAGCGGGATGACGCCGGCCATGAACACATTACGAACCAGCTTGGTGATCGTAGCCGTATCCAGGGCCGCCGGCGCATCAAATAACTCGGCGTAGATCAATCCTCCGCCTGCCACCTGCGCCGTTTCGTGGATGGACGTGCCCAGGAATAAGCCGGCATAGGTGGGGTTGGCCGGAAACAACATCTGCGCCAGGTAGGGGTACAAAAACATGGCAATGATGCCGAAGATGGTGATATTGGCCACCGCATAGGTGATTTCCTGCTCCTCGGCTTCGATGGCCGGGCCGGCGGCGACGATGGCCGTCGCGCCGCAGATGCTGGTCCCCACTGCGATCAAGGTGCTCATCCGGGCCGGCAGGTGCAGCCGCGCCCCTAGCCAGCGGGTGACCACCAGCGCGCCGACGACACAGAGCAGGATCAGCGGCACGCCCAGCACGCCCAGGCGCAGCACATCATCCAGACCCAGGCGAATCCCCAGCAAGATGATCCCCAGGCGCAGCACCCGCTTCAGTGTGAAACGCACCCCCGGCAGGGTTGCCGCCGGCAGCCGGACAAGGTTGCCGACCGCCAGCCCGACCACGATCGCCATCATGATGCCGGAGATCGGAGTCTTCTCAAACCCCAGCACCGTTTCACCCAACCATTGGCTGGCCCACAATCCCACCCAGGCGACCAGCCCGGTCAACAGGAGGCCCGGCAGCAGGCGCAGGACAAAAACGGTCCGATCAGGTTCAGGCGTTTGAACCGCGCCAGGAGCAGCAGGAGGAGACATGAATTCTTTCCTCGGGGGTGTCAGGCAGTGCCGGTAAGTCGCGTAATTATAAGCGGGCCAGGCAATTCGCGCAATTAATTTGTCAAGGGAATTAAATAATAGGCGCATACCATACACATACCGTTCACATCCGGCCGGCCATAGGTTGCACGATTGCCCCGCCCGGTTTATAAATGCCGGGGTCACCGCGCCGTCCCAACAGGCAGGCCCTGCACCCTCGTCCCCCTTCCCCAGCTGCCGACCTCCACAGCCGGGGGGA
>DAOUEM010000356.1:0-11681 GCA_034430555.1 Anaerolineae bacterium
GATGGTCGGGTCGGGAATCGCGCTGGGCGGCAGCGTGGCACTGGGCGTGGGAGATACTGACGGCGTCAGAGAAGGCGCCGGGGTGGCTGTCAGGGTCGCGGTAGGCGACGCCGTCTCGCTGAGCGCAGGCGTCGGCGTATGGGAGGGCGTCGGCGTTGGCGTGAAGGTCGGTATCAGGGGGCTACACGCCGTGGCCAACAACAGGCATCCCAGGCCGAAGACCTGGAGACGCCGTCCCCGTCGATGCAGCCTGCCTGAAAAGCCTGCGAGCAGAGAAAGCTGCCATCTTGTCGCGCGCATACACCGGTCAATTATCCGCCGGTATTGGTGAAATCTGGCCACGGCCGATCACTTCTTCAACACGTAGTAGGACCCGCGTTTTTGCCCCATCTTGATCAGCACACCTTTATTCACCAGGTCGGCCAGGTCGCGCCGAATCGTCTCGGCATGCACGTCCGGGCATAACTCTTGCAGGTCCTTATTGGTAATACGGGGATTGACACGATTGATCAAAAAATCCAGCGCATATTCCTGCCGTGGATTGATCTCATGGTCACGGAACTTGCCGCCAAAGCCGGTCACGCTGGCTCTTTCTTCCGGTGGGGCCAACGGCGTTACCTTTGTATTCCCCAGGGTGACGCGCACGCCGCCCGCCGTCTCTTCAAAAGCCGGGGCTGGCAGTCCCTGCTGTTTCATCAGCGCAATCACACGATCCACGCCGTAACCAAGGCGCTCGATGAATCCCATATCGGAGAGCACCTGCACGGTGATCGGGTTACGCGAGAAGCGCTCATCGGCGATGTTGTCCACCGTGACCGGGCCGGGCAGCCCACCAGGGCTGGTCACTTCCATACGGTCGGCAAAAATATACAGCCGCACCCCATCTCCCTGGATACTGTAGTCGCGGTGCGCGATGGCATTCACCAGGACTTCGCGGGCCGCCTCCATGGGATACTCGTAATGTTCTTCACGGGCCATGTTCGGTCCGATGCGGACCTGTTTGCGCAGGTGATCGGCCAGAAAAGTCTGCGCCTGTCGAAGCTGTTCCGGCAGCGTGCCACCGAGGTCCTGACGAGTGAAAGTGTCACCCATTTCCGCGCCGGCAAAACGGGCTGCCGTGATCTCCGAGCCGCGAATGAACTGCTGTGGGTCTTTGCCAAACAACAGCATACCGGCGTTGGTCGGGCGCGGCGGCTCATCGCCCTGTTTGATCATGCAGCCCCGCTTGAGCAGCACTTCCTCCGGCGAGAGGTTGCTCAACCCTTCCAGGCCGGCCACATAGGATTTAACCTTCTCCCAATTGAGGTCCTCCTTGGCCGCGCCATGCGACACCGCTTCCTCAAAGCTGACGGTGCCTCGTTCGATCAACATCCGCCGCAGCGCGCGGGCATCCATCGCCCGGTTGGTGCTGCTTTCCCGTACCAGAAAGCGCCCGTCATAGGAATACACGTGCGGCAGGCCGCGGGGCACGTATACCACCAACAGGGTATACACGCCGATAACGGCTTTTTCCGGCAAAGGGATGATCAGCGGGGGTGATACGGCCAGGGTCGCCCGCAATACCCGCTCGGATGCGGCCTCCACATCATCGACGCCGGCAATCTGATCGGTGCGGGGCGCCACACCCAGCAGCAATGTGCCGCCACTGGTGTTGGCCATCGCCACCAAGGTTGGCGCGATATCTTCCAACCGCGCACGGCCCGGCAGCCAATCAACGCCTGTCTTCTGCCCTTCGCTAATCAGCTTTTGAATGTCCTGCTCAGTCATCGGCATGATATTTATCCAGGGGTTGTCCAGCCTGAACGATTTCTTCTTCCTCAGAGTCTACCGTCGGCAGCAAGACCTTATCAAGTACGGTATCGATGTGATCGGCCAGGACCACTTCCACTTCTCGCAAGACCCGGCGCGGGATGTCCACCAGATCTTTTTCGTTTTTAGCCGGCAGGAAAAACAACGACAATCCAGCGCGGTGAGCAGCCAGCAGCTTCTCCTTCACACCACCGACCGGCAGCACCCTGCCCCGCAGCGTGATCTCGCCGGTCATGGCTGCTTCCCGCCGGATCGGACGTCGGGTCAAGGCCGAGATCAGGGCTACGGTCATCGTCACCCCGGCGCTTGGACCATCCTTGGGAATAGCGCCTTCCGGCACATGCACGTGAATGTCGGTTTCCTCAAAAACCTCCGACGCGATACCCAACGCGTCCGCCTGGGAGCGGGCGTAAGTCAGCGCCGCCTGACCCGATTCGCGCATGATATCGCCCAACTGCCCGGTCAGCTGCAGATCACCCTTACCAGGCATCAGAGCGGCCTCTACCACCAGGATATCCCCGCCGGCCTCGGTCCAGGCCACGCCGGTAGCCGTGCCGATCTGATCTTCGGCTTCGACGCGCATTTGCGTGTAACGCGGCGGCCCCAAATAACGCTGCAACATTTCGGCGCGAAATCGCCGGGGGTAGTTCTTCTTCTCCGCAACACGCAGCGCGATCTTCCGGCAGACATTGGCGATCTCACGGTCCAGGTTACGCACACCCGCCTCATAAGTGTATTCGCGGATCATGCCCTTGAGGCTGCTCTCCTCAAAGCGCACGCCGGATTCAACCAAACCGTGCTGTTCCAGCTGGCGGGGCACCAGGAACCGCCGGGCAATCGCCAGTTTCTCTTCCTCGGTATAACCCGAAAACTCGATAACTTCCAGGCGATCCAGTAAGGCGGGCGGCAGTGGATCCAGGAAATTGGCCGTCGTGATGAACATCACCCTGGATAGATCGTAAGGAACCTCCAGGTAATGATCGCTGTAGGCATTATTCTGCTCAGGGTCGAGCACCTCCAGGAGCGCGGAGGACGGATCACCCCGAAAATCCTGGCCCAGCTTATCGATCTCATCCAGCATAAAAACCGGGTTGGTCTGCCGGGTGTGACGCATCGTCTGGACAATCCGGCCGGGCATGGCGCCAATATAGGTGCGCCTATGACCGCGAATCTCCGCTTCGTCGCGCACCCCACCCAGACTGACCCTGACGAAGTCCCGTCCCAGCGCCTCGGCAATACTGCGTCCCAATGACGTCTTGCCGGTGCCGGGCGGCCCCACGAAACAAAGAATGGGGCTTTTGGCTTTATCCGGGGCGAGCTTACGCACCGCGATGTGTTCCAGGATTCGTTCCTTGGCCTTGGGCAGGCCGTAGTGCTCGGATTCAAGCACGCTGGCCGCATGGGCGATATCCAGGGATGCTTCCGCGTTCTCATCCGCCTGCGGCCAGGGCAGGCTGAGCAGCCAATCGAGATAGGTGCGTATCACGCCGACTTCCGGCGCCATAGGCGGCAGCATCGCCAGGCGGCCCAACTCCTGATACGCCCGCTCGCTGACTGCTTCCGGCATGTTGGCTTCCGCGATTTGCTCGTGCAGATCGTTCAATTCCTGCTGAAAAATGTCTAACTCGCCCAGCTCACTCTGAATGATGCGCAACTGCTCCCGCAGGAACATCTCCCGCTGTCCCCGGTCGACCTCCTGCTGCACCTGCGCCTGGATTTCGTCTTCCAGGCGGAGCACATCCAGCTCGCGGCCCAGATAAACGCCGACCTTGCGCAAACGCTCGGCAGGATCGTTGATTTCCAGGACCGTCTGGCGCTCATCCAGCGAAAGGCTCAGCGTAGAAGCGATCGCATCGGCCAGCCAGCCAGGCTCGTCGATGTTCAAGGCATAAATGTAAGCTTCCTCGGGGATATTGTGATTGAGGCGGGCGCACTTTTCGAACAGAGCCAGGACGGCTCGCATGTGCGCCTGAATCTGGCGCGACACGGCAACCGTCTCACGTTCTTCGATC
Source organism: Anaerolineae bacterium (assembly GCA_034430555.1). Classification (GTDB taxonomy): domain Bacteria; phylum Chloroflexota; class Anaerolineae; order Aggregatilineales; family Ch27; genus DAOTXK01. The sequence goes on from DAOUEM010000356.1 coordinate 3,822, forward strand.
GGGCGAGCGCGCACACGGAAATACGGCTCAACGGCCAGGTACTCGACGACCGCTACCCGCCGCCGTCCCTGTACCAGGATGCTCACCGAGCCATCCGGCATACGCATCACCCGTCCAATAGCCATTTCCGTGCCGATCTTGAACAGATCGTCAGTGGTAGGGGTGGGCACAGCCGGGTCCATCTGGGCGATACCGATAACCGTGCACCCTTCGGCCTGGGCTGTCTGCAGGGCTTGCAGCGAAGACTCGCGACCGACAAAAAGGGGGGTGACCATGTTGGGATAAACAACCAGATCGCGCAGCGAGATCACCGGCGCTTCGATCAGGCCCTGCTCGTCTGGCTCAGCATCTCTGACCTCGTAGAAGTCGTTTTCCCCATACCCCATGTTGAACATTTCTCTGTCTCGATCCGAGCCAACATCTCACCAGTAAACCAGGCCTTTGTCACAGGTACCTGACCATCAGCCGATCTTGATAAGCGGCCAGGCCCGACTGCAAGCCGCACACGTCGCGCGCCTCACCCACGATAAACAGCGACCCGGTGACCACAACCAGGCCATACTCCCCGGATAACTCTCGCGCCCGCTGTAAGGCATCGGCCACGACCGGCACCGCTTCCACCGTGCCGCCGAAGCCGGATTCAACTGCCTGCGCTACCAGGACATCCGGGGCCAACGCCCTGGGATGAACGGCCTGGGCCAGGATCAGGTGATCGATGGCCGGCAGCAATTCCGCAAACATCCCTTTGACATCTTTATCCGCCGACGCCCCAAAAATCATGATGCGGTTGCTCACATCGGTGAAGGTAGCCGCCAGCGTCTCCTGCAGGCAGCGTGCCGAGGCGCGATTATGGGCGGCATCAAGGATCAACCAGGGTTGCTCCGCCACGATCTCAAAGCGACCGGGCCAATTCACCTGGGCCAACCCATTCGTAACCGCCTTGTCGGTCAGCGGGATGCCGGCTTGACGGACCTGGTCCAATGCCGCCAGGGCCACAGTAGCATTGACGACCTGGTGCCTTCCCAACAGAGGAGTCCAGAAGTCGCGCAAAGGCCCGGCGCTCCGCCCAGCCCGGAAAGCCTGCCCACGCCGGGTCGTCTCCCCGAACTCATACAGCCAGTCACGGCCAACCACCGTCAAGGGAGCGGCGCGCTCCTGCGATACCTCGGCAAGGACCGCCGCCGCTTCGTCCGGCTGGGGGGCGCTGACTACGGGAATTCCCGGCTTGATAATGCCCGCCTTTTCGACGGCGATCTCAGCCAGGGTATTGCCCAACAAATGCGTATGATCGTAGCTGATGCTGGTAATCACCGAGACCAACGGGTCTACCAGATTGGTCGCGTCCAGCCGCCCGCCTAACCCCACCTCGCTGACGACAATATCGACCTGCTGCCGGGCGAAAAAAAGAAAAGCCAGGGCCGTGGTCAGTTCAAACCAGGTGAGGCCGGGAATGCCATCGGCCACCGGTTTGATCTCGGCCAGCAAGCGAGTCAGCGTATCGCGGCCGATCATGTCGTCATTGATGCGAAACCGTTCTTCGAAGTTCTGCAAATGGGGGGAAGAATACAGCCCTGCCCGCAGCCCGGCGGCTTGCAGCACGGCCTGGCACGATGCGCCAACGGAACCTTTGCCTTTCGTGCCTGTCACATGGATGACAGGGGCTGCCCGGTGTGGGCTACCCAATCCTTCCAACAAGGCGAGAGGGCGATCCAGGCTGATGACAGACGGCGCATATCGTACCTGGCGTTTTACTTCGTAGTTGATAAAGCTGTAAAGATAGTCAATTGCTTCCTGGTAGGTCCACGCCATTGGCTTGCGGCTCCATTGAAAAAGAACGCGGCAACCCCGCGCAACGTGCAAACTCCATACTACCGTCACCTGTCCCAAGAGACAAGTTAGAAGCTGGAGAGAATACCTGGGCGCCCTTAAAGCGGCAACTGCCTCCCCGAAGAGGGCAGGATAATCCGGCGCAAAACCGGTCTGTACGATAGATTTTCAGACCAAAAAAGGAAATGCCCCTGGCGAAACAGGTGGACCAAACGCGCTGCCGCTGTGCTGCTTTTCAGGATGGAGCACCATCACCCAGGATAGTGGCATCATCCTCGGTAAAGAAAAACACGCGCATATGGAGACTGCCCAATCGCAGTTCGCTGGCATTACTCAAAGGCAGACGCTCTTTAGGTGATACTTTTTTGTCATTAACCCAGGTGCCGTTGCTGCTCTCCAGGTCCTCCACATAGAAGCCGTCCGCTTCCCGGTGGATGGCCGCATGCACCCGAGATACTCCAGCATCAAACGCGCCATACCGATCGAGGTCGACGTGGGGTCGCGGCGTGCCGCTGCCGCTGCGGCGACCGATGGTGATCCGCTTAGGCACCACGATCGGAATAGGTTCTTCATAACCGGCGACAAAAAACACCAGTGCATCACGGCGGACATCCGCCGGCATGGAATGAAACGTGTCTGAGCCATCCAGCCGCTTGGTCTGGACGGCGGGTTTTTTGGCTTCGTACCAGGTCACCAGCGAAGCCACGACTCGCACCAGTTCCTTCATACTGACAGGCTTGCCGAGAAACACATCTGCCCCGGCATCCATCGCCTGGCTGATGCTGGCCTGAGTCACAGCCGCACTCACGACCACGATGGGAATCTCACGCTGCTCGATATCACGGCGCACGTAGCGGCATAACTCCAGGCCATGAATATCCGGCAGCATCAGGTCCAGAATCACCGCACTGGGGTTTTCGGTATTGAGTGCGCGAATCGCGCTCACGACTTCCCGACAGATATGAGTCGTAAAGCCGGCGCGTTCCATTATCAGTTTGAAGATTTTGGCGGTTTCCGGCTCATCTTCAACGAACAAGATCGTCTGCCCATCCCCTCGTACCATCTCCTCGGCGATAGCGACGCCCGGCTGCCGGTGCACCACACTCCCATATTTAGGGGAAGCAATGACGTGTATCTGAAGACTCAATACCCCAAGTTGAAGCTCATCCCCATGATCCAGGGAACGTGGCTGCTCCGGGTCCAGCCGCTCCCCATTGAGCAGCGTCGCCTTACCACTGCCAAGATCGACGATCATGAGCTGATCGTCCTCGGCGTAAATGGCCACATGCTCCACAGCTACACCCAGTTCCATAGCGCCCCAGGGTGATAGATCCAGGTCGGGGAAGACGCCATTTTCTTTCTGTGCCCGCCCTACAACCACACGATCTTCCACCGTGAGCTTGGCCACACTCGGCACGCTTGGGATTTTTAGCTCAAGCACCCAGGGGAACCCAGATTCTTCACTCATCCCTCATCCATTCCGCTAACAATAGGCACATGTTTGACTGTTACCAGGTAGTTGGCAGGCATCTGCCGCCAACACATCAATACCGACTCCTGAGACAACCTGATGCTTTAACGGTAGTCTCATGGAGGCATCGTCTCGATAACAGCATACCACAACTGCTATTTTGAGGCATCCGGCGGCCAATTAACTCTCGCCGCTTTGAACTGCCGTCAGCCATATAAACTGGTAAGGCGCTAACGTCACAGCCGGCTCGATAATTGTCTGCCGTCCCGTAACCAGGTCAACGATGGCGGCGGACAGCGGCGGCCAAACCGCTTGCAAGGGACCTGGTGCCATGGTTTGCTCGTGTTCGGAGAAGTTGGCCAGCACCAGCACCTCACCGTGACGGACATAGGCGAATAAGTGCCGGTTACCGGTATCTACGAACGTCGTTTGTTCGTTGGCGAAAGCTGGCGTCTCTTTGCGGACCTGGATCAAGTGCAACAAAGCCTGAAACACCCTCCCTGCAATCGTGTTCTCATCATGGCGCTGCTCGGCACGTAACCAATCAAAGGGGGGACGATGCACCCAGCGACTATCCACCGATTTGGCCGGGTAACGCTGGTAGTCGTAATAATTGAGCGTCCCCAACTCGTCACCCAGATAAAACAGCGGGATACCGCCAATACTCAGGATCACGCTGTGAATGAGCAGAATACGCCGGATAGCATGTTCCTGGTGGAGGGCGCAGTCGTCAAACAGCGCCTGCTCCAGCCCTGCCAACGAAGCAGCCATACCGGAAATCCGCATGTCCTGGTTGTGGGGGTTATAGTTGAAGGGTAAGCCGCTGGCGAAGCTGCCCTCAAAACGGCCGGTATAAAACTGGTTCAAAAACTGCCGGTGATCAAATCCGACAATGCCTAAGTCGGCAGAATCCTCATCGGCAAAGCTCCAACCAATATCGTCATGACTGCGGACGTAATTCACCCAGGCACATCGTTCCGGTATGGCAAAACGTTTGACCATCGAATGTTGCAGCAGGTGAGTCTCGCGTGTGGCCAGGGCCTCCCACAGCAAATTCATCAAGGTCGGATTGTATGACAGCGGACACTCCTGCCAATTGATATAGGCCGCCACATAATCGGGATGGACGATCGCCTCTGACTTGAAGATCATGGCTGGCGCCGCGATCCCGACCAGCGCATTCAAGGCCTGGATGAGGTGATGAGCCTGGGGGAGATTCTCACAAGGGGTGCCTAACTGCTTCCAGATGAAAGCTACCGCGTCAAGCCGCAGCACTTCCACGCCCTGGTTCGCCAGGAATAACATCTCCTCCAGCATAGCCCGGAAGACCGCCGGATTGGCATAGTTCAGGTCCCATTGAAAACGGCGGAAGGTGGTCCACACCCATTTGCCGATCTCCGGCCTATAAGTGAAATTACCCGGGTCCTGTTCGGGGAATATCTCGCGGAGGTGCTGTTCGTACTGATCCGGCAGCGTGCGGTCGTCAAACATATAGTAAAACGCCTGGAAGCGCTCATCTCCCGCCAGTGCCAGTTTGGCCCAGGGATGCTCATCCGAGGTATGGTTAAATACGAAGTCTAGCACCAGGCTGATGCCCTGCTGCCTGAGATCGCCGGACAGCTCCCGTAGATCGGCCATGGTGCCCAACGACGGGTTGACCTCGCGGTAGCTGCTAACCGCATACCCGCCGTCGTTGTTTTCCTCCGGCGCGAGGAACAGCGGCATCAGGTGCAGGTAGGTCAGGCCCAGCTCACAAAAATACGGGGCTTTCGCCCTGACTCCGCTCAGATCGCCCGCAAAAAGGTCCACGTAACATACCCCGCCGACCATGTTTTCACTCTGAAACCAGAGCGGGTCGGCCTCGCGCCTCGCATCCAACGCCTTGAGTTCGTCCGGACGATCGATGAAAAATCGTGCCGCCGCGAGAATCGTCTGTTCCAGGTGGTAAAAAAAGTCGTACTGCGCGCCATACAGGCCAAACAGCAACCGAAACAACCTGGGGAACTGCTCGTCCAGGCGGGCACAAAAGACGGCTAACGCTGCCGGTTCGGTGAAAAGAGCATCCACTCTGGGTCGTATACGTTCCAGAGAAAGGCGCGCCTGTTTTTCCAGCCATAACTGGTCGTTCATCATCACTACCTAACCCGATTAGCAGGTGATGGGACTGCCAACCCATCCCACCAACAAGAGGTATTGTGCAATCCCCCCGCGGTTTGTCAAGCCTTTGTAACAGCCATCGTCCGGTGGTGTGGTGCGGGTGATACCTGGCGAACGTCCAGATGATTAACGACCTTGACACACCCTGGGGCGGATGTTACAGTAAAAAACACAATATCATACGCAACTCCAGTCATGGTGTCCTTTATCCCAAACGGATCAGCCCCGGATGGCAGGACATAAAGGCGAAGTCGGTGAGAGTCCGACGCTGCCCCGCAACGGTAAGTCGAGGAAATCAACTCGGCAAGCCCGGTCGACCGCCCTGACTTGAGTTCCAAGCCTTCGTGGAGTGGGGTTAGGAACTGTGATCGCTGATGGTCACGAGACTTCCTATGTGACGCCCACCCTAGCCGCGGCCCGGTTGGGGTTTTTGCTGCCCACCACCCTGCTCGACGAACACCGCAGGAGCAGGGTGTGTTTAACGCGCAAAGCTCGACCTATATTCTGGCAGACCATTCTCTACCCACACGCCTGGCACTGATCAGCGGCGTCCTGCTGATCTTGCTTTTGCTCGCGATCACCTTCTCCGTGGCCAACGGCTCCTCTGATATCCCTTATGGGGATGTGGCGCGGATCATGCTGCAAGGCCTGGGCGTGCCGGGCCTGGGCGAGTTCCCCGAGACGCAAGTCCGCATCATCAACCTGGTCCGCTTGCCGCGTGCCCTGGTCGGGGCGCTGGTCGGGGCGGCGCTGGCCGTATCCGGGGCGACCATGCAGGGACTGTTCCGCAACCCGCTGGCCGACCCCGGCATTATCGGCGTGAGCGCGGGCAGCGCGCTGGGTGCAGTCCTGGCCCTGACCACCGGCCTGGCGACGGGCAGCCTGTGGACACTGCCGATCTTCGCCTTTGGTGGAGGCCTGGGCGCGGCCATGACCGTATACACCCTCTCACTGGTCAACGGCCGGACACAAGTACCCACCCTGCTGCTGGCAGGGGTCGCTCTGAACTCGTTTCTGGGCGCGGTGACCTCAGCCATCATGCTACTTGGGGCAGACTTCGGCGAGGTCCAGGCCATCCTGACGTGGCTGGTCGGCGGGCTGCGGGGGCGCGGTCTGCCGCACCTGGAAGTAATCGTGCTGCCGGTAGCGCTGTGCATCCTGCTATTGTACGCCTTCAGCCGCGACCTGAACCTGCTGCTGCTCGGCGAGGAAACAGCGCAGGGGTTAGGCCTCAACGTGCCCCGCTCGCGCTTCATCCTGCTGATGCTGGCCTCACTGCTGACCGGGTCGGTCGTGGCCATCGCCGGGGGCATCGGCTTCATCGGCTTGATCGTGCCGCACGCTCTGCGCCTGGTGATCGGCCCCGACCACCGCATCCTGCTGCCGGCCAGCGCCCTGGGCGGCGCGGTCTTCCTCGTGGTCTGCGATACACTGGCCCGCCTGGTCATCAAGCCGGCAGAAATCCAGGTTGGCCTGATCACCGCCATGCTGGGTGCGCCGTTTTTCCTGTTTCTGTTATGGCGGAATCGCCGCCAGATCGCCGCACTATAACCTTTTGGCGTGAACGACCAACCCTCGTTCCGCTTATAATAGGAGAAGACAGATGCCTTTCAGAAAACTCGCCCTCATCTTCACAACCTGCGCCCTGCTGACCCTGGTATTCGCCGGCTTCCTGCCAACAACCGCCGTAAAGGCGCAGGGAGAGGGGTGGCCGCGAACGTTGGTCGACGCCGGTGGCCACGCCATCACCCTGGAAGCGCCGCCGAGTCGGATCGCCAGCGTCACCCTGACTTCGGACGAGATCCTGCTGTCGCTGCTGCCGCCGGAACACCTGGTGGGCGTGACTGTCCTGGCGGTCGATCCAGGGATCAGCAATGTCGCGGCCGCCGCCGCGGCGGTGCCGAACCAGGTCACCGCTGAGCCGGAGCTGCTGATCAACCTGGAGCCGGACCTGGTGCTGGTGGCCACGTGGACCGACCCGGCCGTCATCGAGCAACTGCGTGAGGCCGAACTCACCGTCTTTATGACGCCGTCACCGGTAGGCCTGGAGCCGATCAAGGCGACCGTGACTCTGCTGGGCGAACTGGTAGGGGAAGAAGAAACCGCCGAACAACTACTGGCCGAGATGGACGCCCAAATGGCAGATGTCGCCGCCGCCGTGGCCGGTGTCCACATCAGGCGGGTGCTCTACCTGACGCCAGGGAACTATACCAGCGGCACGCCGTCCACCATCTCCGAGGTGATCACGGCCGCCGGTGGCATCGACATTGCCGCCGAGGCTGGCGTTTCGCAGTTCGAACCGCTGAGCGAAGAATTCATCCTGGAACAAGACCCGGACGTGATCCTGTTCAGTGGCTGGACGCCCTGGGACCCGTCGTTTGTCGATAGTTTCCTGGCCAACCCGC
>DAOUEM010000357.1:0-2993 GCA_034430555.1 Anaerolineae bacterium
CTTCACCCGCGACCAGCTCCACGAGGGGGACCTGCTGCCGGCGCGCTGGATCGTGGACGACCCGGCGGACCTGCTGCTCGTGGTGCAGGCCATGATGGACATCCATGCCCGCGCCGCCGATTGAGCGCGCCGACTGAGCGCGCCGACTGAGCGCGCCACCTGGGCGCGCCGACTGACCGGCCCATTTCGTTAACGCGGCCCGCCGTTGTCGCAGCCCGATATTCTCGCGGCGACGTTTTCGCCCCGACCCGCATCCAACAGATAGAAGCAGCCATCAAAGGAGAGAGAATCCCATGATCGATAAGAAGCCCTTTGGCCGCACCGGGCACGACAGCACCCGGGTGCTGTTCGGCGCGGCGGCGCTCGGCAGCGTCACCCAGGCCGAGGCCGACAGCACCATCGACATCCTGATGGACTACGGCGTCAACCACTTCGATACGGCGCACAGCTACGGCGACGCCGAACTGCGGCTCGGCCCCTGGCTGGAGAAAAACCGCGACCGGGTCTTCCTGGCCACCAAGACCGAAAAACGCACCTACGACGGCGCCTGGGCGGAACTGCGCCAGTCGCTGGAGCGGATGCGCGTCGAGACCATCGACCTGTGGCAGATGCACTTCCTGGTCGACGAAAAACAGTGGCAGACGGCCATGGGTCCCGGCGGCGCGCTGGAAGCCTTCCAGGAGGCGCGGGAGCAGGGCATCGTGCGTTACCTGGGCGTGACCGGCCACGATCTGGTGGTGGGCCAGTTCCATAAACGCAGCCTGGAGCGCTTCGAGTTTGACTCGATCCTGCTGCCCTACAACTACCTGCTGATGCAGAACCCGCAGTATGCTGCCGACTTCGAGGCCGTGGTGGCCCAGGCCAAAGCACGCAATACTGCCGTGCAGACCATCAAGTCCATCGCCCAACGCCCCTGGCGGGAGGGCGAGCAGAACCGTAACACCTGGTACAAGCCGCTGGAAGACCAGGCCGAGATCGATACCGCCGTGCACTGGGTCCTGGGCAACCCGGACGTGTTCCTCAACTCGGCGGGCGACATCACCATCCTGCCGCGCGTGCTGGACGCCGCCAGCCGCTTCGACTCCGCCGCGCCGCGCGCCGCGCTGGAAACGACTCTGGCGGCGCTTTTGACCAGCAAGTTGGAGCCGATCTTCACCTGATCCTTGGCCAGAGAGGCGGCCGCCGGACCCGTGCCGGACCCGTACCCCTACGGGCTGCTGGCGGGACGGCGCCGCCTCTGTTATGCTGTTGCTTTCGCCGGGTCTTCATCGAGGATTCTTCCATGGCTAGAGCGACCATCCAGCCGACCTGCGGCCTGCTCACCCAGGTCACGGCCACCCAGGCCGACCCCCAGCGTATCACCCTGCACATCGAGAGTGAATGCCCGGGCATCCGCCGCATCGCGGACGAACTGTCCGCCGTCGACCCCTACGACGAGATCGCCGCCCGCGGGGCCAATTCGCGCCTCCTGGCGCTGGGCTTGCAGCACTGCGTGCACGCTTCCTGCCCGGTGCCGGTCGGCATCCTCAAAGCGGTGGAAGTCACCGCCGGGCTGGACCTGCCCAAACCGATCACCATCGAGATTACCGACGACTGAACCGCTGCGACCATAGCCGCCGCCCAGGACTCCCGCGGCCCGCGGCTGCCGGCGCGAGGCTCTATCCCATCCCCCGCGCGGCCAACGGTTAAACCCACCATTCCCACCGGCGGCGCGCCCCGCGCGGGATTTGCGACTCTAATCCCTTTCCCAGGGGCAGATCGACGCCCGGCGCGGTAAAATACCCGGCATCTAGTGACTATGCATCTATGACCATCTACCGCGCCGGATCGCCCGCAGTCATTCCCGCCGCTCCCAGACCGGCTGAACGAGGAACTCGATGACCGACTCACCCGTGACCGCCAAAACCCGCCGGCCGCCGCCGCTCACCCGCCCCGACGACCTGCGCCAATTGCTCGACCGGCTGGAAGCCAAGATCGGCCTGATCAGGCGCGGCCTGGGCGGCGAGGCGATCGAGGTGCTGACCTGGCTGGACCAGACGCAGGACCTGCTGGTCGACCTGACCGCCAAAGGCGGCGATTTCACCGCCGAGATGGTCCGCCACAGAACCATCCTGGCCCAGTTCGAGCACAAAGCGGCCCTCTTCCTGAAGGAGATCGGGGGAGCAGAGGCGCTGGCCGAAGCGCGCAAGGCCGCCAATCCGGCCGCCGACCACTGGTGGTGGACTATCGACGCAATCGTCGCCAAGGCGCGCGCCGATCGCCTGCGCCGCCTGGTCCGGGTCACCGCGCTGGGGGGGTCGCTGCTGGTGATCGCCTTCGTGGCCTACCGGCTGTTCTTCGCGCCGGACCCGGCCACGCTGGCCCGCCTCGCCCACCAGAGTGCCGCCAATGACCTGGCCCTCCAGGGCGATTATGCCGGGGCGCTGGACGAGATCGCGCAGGCGCTCGCTTACGCCCCCGATGACTCCGAGCTGTTGATCACCCAGGGCGCGCTGCACACCATCCTGGAGGATGAGGAGGCCGCCCAGGCCGCTTTTGACGCCGCCCGGGTCGTCGAGCCTGGCGAGGTGGATTTCCTGCTTATCCGCGCCCAGGTCTACGCCGGCTTGCAGCAGCCGGAACAGGTGCTGCTCGATGCCCAGGCGGCCGTCGACCTGGACCCCGAGTCGGCGCGGGGCTATTACTTCATGGCCGTCGCCAGCGATGCCCTGGGTGATACGAGCGCCGCGCTCACCTACCTGGAGCTGACCGGCGAGCTGGCCCGCCAGGCGGGTAATATCGAGCTGGAGGCCCTGTCGCGCATCTATATGTCCGATGTATTGCAGCGCTCGTTCAGCCCATCCGGCGGCGGCTTCTGACCGGCCCCGTCACCGACCAGCCGGGCGATACCGATTCCCGCGCTATAATGGACGCCGCTGGCCACCAGGAACCGACAACTAATGGAGAACTGGAAACAACTCCGTATGATTTTACTTTCCTTTGGATCGGCATAA
>DAOUEM010000358.1:0-9143 GCA_034430555.1 Anaerolineae bacterium
GCCGCGCTGCACCACGCCATTTTAGCCCACCGTTTGACAGGGCAGCGGTCGGCGGCGACCAGGTCCAGTATACTGAAAGCAAAATCAAGCATGGTCCAGACCGGAGGTGAGGGGTGCGTCATATCAACCTGGAGACCTGGCCGCGACGCGAGCATTTTGAGGTTTTTAACGCCTGGGACAATCCACACTTCAACCTGTGCGCCAATGTCGACCTGACGGCCTTCTATCCTGCCGTCAAGCAGCATGGCCTGTCGTTCACTGTGTCGATCGTGTACGTGCTGGCCCGCGCCGCCAACGCCATCCCTGAGTTCCGGTATCGCATTCGGGAAGGAGCGGTGGTCGAACACGAGATCGTGCATCCCTCCACCACGATTCTCATCAATGAGGAGCTGTTCACCTTTTGCACGTTCGAATATCACGAGGACTTCGCGACATTCGCGGCGAAAGCGGCAGCGCGCATCGCTTATGTGAAAGAACATCCGACGCTGGCCGACGAGCCGGGAAAGGACAACCTGCTGTATATGACGGCGATACCCTGGGTGTCGTTCACCAGCCTGATGCACCCGCTTCACTTGAGTCCGGCCGATTCGGTGCCGCGGATTGCCTGGGGCAAGTTCTTCCAGGAAGGCGCGCGCTGGAAGATGCCGTTGAGCGTGCAGGCACATCATGCCCTGATGGACGGCCTGCACCTGGGTAAGTACTATGAACAAGTGCAGGACCTCCTGGACCAACCGGACACTCTCGGCGGAGCATAGGGGCACCGCCGCAGGGCAAATCCGGCGGGCAACCCACCACATTTTGGGATGTCAGCGGGCGTCGATTCGAGTCATAATGAGCATGGGTCAGGCTGCTGTTTTAACCACGGCACAGGGTATTGGTGAAACCAACGGACGCGTGCCTACGTATTGGTAGACAGGAAAGGAGCGACGGCTATGGCTGAATGGTGGGGATCACGAAACAATGTCTCGCCGCGCCTGCGGCTGGAGGTGGAAGCGATGCGCGCCGCCTTCGGCGATACCTTCCGCCTGATCGTGCCGAAAAAAGGCACGCTTTACTGGATCGGCGAAGTAGAGATCACCCTGCAGGGCGTGTCGCCCTCGTCGCACATGCTCAAGCTGCTGTACCCAGAGCGCTACCCCCTCCGCCCGCCGGAGGCTTACGTGCTCAAGCCGTACATCTACAGCCCCAAGCACCAGTTCGAGGACGGGCAGCTGTGCCTCTTTAACCCCAAGGACGGCACCACCTACGGCTGGAACCCGGCGCGCTCGACCATCGTCACGGTGGCCGGCTGGGCCGTGCAGTGGTTATACGCCTACTACACCTGGAAACAGATCGGCGTCTGGCCGGGCCATGAGGAGCGGGTCAAGCGGTCGTTTTTCACGGGCTTCTAGCGAGGGGATAATCACCCATATGCTGACCATGTTCCGCAAGCCGTATAATGACAACGCCAGCCGGATGCCGCCGCGCGTGGTCCTGGCGGAGCGCGTGATCCGCAAGATGGCCGTCGGCGCTTCGCTCTACATGGAAGAGGAAACCGCCGAAGCGCTGGTCGGGCTGGTCATCGCCAACGAAGGCGACCGCGAGCCGGACATCTACGTGCTGGATACCATCGCGCCGGACCAGGGCGCCATCGACCGCGAGACCTTCATGGTGGCGCAGGGCGACGAACTGCAGGACGAGATCATGTACTGGCTGGCCATCAACTGGCGGCGGTTCCGGGAGCTGCGGCGGCACAGCTACGGCAGCGCCCTGGCCGGCAAGTGGGACTCCCCACTGCGTTACCTGGGCGACTGGCACAAACATCCCGGCCACATGTTCTGGCCCAGCCACGGCGACCTGATGACCGCCCTGGACATCATGCTGGACCCGGCCAACGAGATGCCGCAAATCCTGGCCCCAATCGTGACCATCGTGCCACCCTGGCCGGAGGGCGAAGACCCGCCCGGCGACGGCTTCGACCTCTACGCCCGGCAGGAAGACGGCCCCATCGTGCGCATCAACTTCTGGTACCTCAGCAGCAAGATGCGGCAGTTCGTGGCCGCCCGGCCCGAGGTGCAGTCCGACCAGGCCCTGCCCGCCGTGCCGACCATCGCCTGGCACCTGGTCGATCGCGACCGCTTCCAGGAAGAGTTCGAACTGCTGAGCAGCGATGGGCTGGCCGTCAGCGTGGTGGAGTGGGACGCCGACGAACGCCCGCCGATGGAAGTGTGTTTTTTGGTGGGGCGCGTGGGCGGCGAACAGGTCACCATCCTGGTGACGGACAAAAACTACCCGGCGGTGCCGCCGCGGGTGCGCGTCGCGCCGATGCTGCAGGTGGGCGAGGATGAAGACCTTTTCCAGCGGCTGTGGGCGGAATCGGAAGCGCTGGCCCCGGAGGAACTCTACGGCTGGACGTGGTCGCCGGAGAAGCGCCTGATCGAACTGGTGCACCACATCGAGGCGCTGAAGACCCGGTAGGGGGGCCGGCGCTGTATTGAGCCTGGAACGCACGCACCCCTGTATATCCCCCTAAACGTGAAAAGGGTCGCCATACCCCCTATATATGGGGGACAACAACGGACCATTCTCCGTTACACTGACGGCAGGAAAACCCACCGCCGGTGAGGCCCGTCCAGCCGTAAAACGGAGATTCCAATGACCATCCTTACCTGACAGCCGAACAGTCGCCAGCGGTCCGGCCCGCGTCAGGATCGGGCGGGCGGATCGTGATATGCTACGGTCAGCGGGTTTGGTTCAACGGTTCGGGGGGGGGAACCTATGCCCATCTACGAGGAAAAACCCAAACGCGACCAGCAGCCGGCAGGCCCGATAGTGGCAGTCGACCCGAAACTAAGCCGCGCTCTGGACTTCGACGGGCACGACCTGTTCTGCAATCAGGAAGGGTATCTTTCCAAGGAACAAAAGGAGCGGCTGCGCAACAGCCAGTGGTTTGCCCAGATGGATTGGCCGGTGGTTGCAGTCATGGGGGGGATTGCCCTGTTGCTCGCCGGCGGATGCGTCGTCGGGATGCTGCTGCTCTCAGGTGGATGATATCGGCAAGGCGCTGCAGGGACTGCCGGTCATCGGCATCGTTTTGACACCGATCATCGTGGCCGCGGTTGCCTATAGTCTGTACCAGCGGAACCGGCTCCTGGCGGACCTGGACAAGGGCGACGTACACACCCTATCCGGGCGCATCCACCTGGACATCAGCAGTAGTGGTCGTCGGAACAGCGCTCCTGACCTGACGCTGACCATCAACTGGCAGCACTTCAAGATCGACAAGCGGACGCTGCTGGCCTTCCATGACAGGGAGCCGTATCGCATATACTACGTGCCCAACATGAGGCAGATCGTCGCCGCCGAGCCGCTGGATGACACCCAACAGGCGCGAGATACGTATAGTGATCAGGCAGGTGACGAATGGGGCAAACGTAAGCGGTAACCGCACGATCCAACCGGTGGACGCAGCGGCCCAGACGCCTATAATTGGGGGTGTAACCAAGAGCTAGCACCTATAAACTGTAAGCGGACGCTTCACCCCTAACGAGCGGATATGAACACATGACCTCCTGGGACCGCATTGAACGACTGCTGGGCAAAGACGCCCTCCACCACCTGGCCGGGCAAACGGTGGCTATCGCCGGGCTGGGATCGGGCGGCGGCTTCGTGGCGGAGAGCCTGGCCATGAGCGGCGTGGGGCGCTTCGTGCTGATCGACGACGACATCCTGGAAGAAGGTAACGTCGTGCGGCACGTCTGCGACCGGCGCGACGTGGGCCGCCCCAAGGTGGAGGCCGTGGCCGACCTGATCCGCGCCCGCCACGCCTTGGCCGAAGTCCGCAGCATCCAGGGCCGTTTCGAGGATCACATCGATGCGCTGGACGGCGTGGACCTGGTCGTCAGCGGCGTGGACGGCGAGCTGGTCAAATACGAGATCAACCGGGCCTGCCTGGCGCGCGGCCTGACCGCCGTGTACGCGGGCGTCTACGAGCGGGGCGAGGGCGGCGACGTGGTCGTCATCCGGCCCGCCGACGAGACCAGCCCCTGTTACGCCTGCTGGGCGGATGACCTGCGCGAGGGCATCATCGATCCTAACAGCGCGGAGCTGGATTATGGTATGATCGGCCCAGACGGCACGCTGGAAGCCGAGCCGGGTCTGTGGCTGCACGTGGCCCGCGTGGCCGCCGCCCAGGCCGACCTGGCCCTCAACGAGCTGCTGCGCGGCACCGCCGGGCACGTCTCAATGCCGGGCAACACCGTGATCCTGGCTAACCGCGCCCTGGAAATCGTAGAGGGACACATCACCCCACCCTACGGCGCGGAGTGGGTGACCATCCCGCGCGAGATGGACTGCCTGGAATGCGGGGCCGCCCGCCGCCTGGCGGAAACGTCCGCCCGGCCAGCCGAAGACGAACTGAGCCTGGACGATTTGATGCACGATTCCGGCATCTATTATATGGAAGTAGACGAAGACGAGGAAAGTTAACATGACGGATGACGTTAATCGCACCCCGGACGAGGCCCTGCCGCCCGAAGAGACGGCTGCTCCCCCGGAAGCAACCGCGGACACAACCCCGCCGCCAGCCGCCGCGCCGGAGATGACCCCGCCAGAATCGAGACCCGCCGCGGCAGCGCCGGCGCATGGCGAGGCCGATGAGGCATCGGCCGATGACACATCGGCGGATGATGACGAGAGCCGCATGTCTGAGCGCCTGGAGCGCCTGGGCGGCGAACCCGCGCCCGCCATCTCGCCGGAGGAATTCGCGCGGCTCCAGCAGTCCGGGCAGATTCACATCGATTCGCGGGGCCGGGTGCGCACCAGCCGGCGAGAAAACACCGACGCCGGCATGAGCCTGCGCAAGCGCCGCGCCTGGTACAGTTGAAGGCCGCGCCCACGCGCGCGCCCACGTGCGCGCCCACGCGACCCCGATCAGGCGGCTGCCGCATCGGGCCTGACAAACCGGCTCGGGCGCGCCTGGAATCGGCCCTGGAATCGGCCCCGGAATCGGCCCTGGAATCGGGCACAATACACGAGTGACGAATCGGGAGCGCCGGGCTATGATGCAGGGGTAACAACCAAACCCATCATCCCGGAAGGCCCGAAAGGCCCGGAAGGCCCGGAAGGCAATATACCGGCATAGACCGAAAGCGACCGCATGCACGATATCCACCCCTCTACCATTAAAACGTTACGCCAAGCCATGGTCGAGGACCTGCGCGCCAGGGAACTGCCCCTGACGCCCCCCATCGAGCAGGCCTTTTTAACGGTGCCTCGCCACCTGTTCGTGCCGGGCGTAGACCTCAACGTGGTGTATTCGGACCGCGTCATCGTCACCAAGCGGGACAAAGAAGGGCTGGCCATCAGCTCCTCCAGCCAGCCTGCCATCATGGCCGTGATGCTGCACGCCCTGGCCCTGGAACCCGGCCTGCGGGTATTGGAGATTGGGGCGGGGACCGGCTATAACGCGGCGCTGCTGGCCGCCATCGTCGGCGAGGCCGGCCAGGTGACCACCATCGAGATCGACGACGAAATCGCGGAAGGGGCCGAGGCGCACCTGGACCGGGCCGGCTTCTCCGACGTGGTGGTGGTGGCCGGGGACGGCAGCCAGGGGCACCCGCCCGGCGCGCCTTACGACCGCATCATGTCCACGGCCAGCCTGTGGGACCTGCCGCCGGCGCTGATCGATCAACTGGCGGTGGGCGGCATCCTGGTCGCGCCGCTGCGCTTTGAAGGCCTCCAGGTCGGCGCCGCCCTGCGCAAACAGGCCACTGGCGCGCTGCTCAGCACGCAAACCTTCGCCCTGGGCTTCATCCCGCTGAGGGGGGAGGCCAGCCCGCCGCAGCGGCGGACTCAGATCGACAGTTCGGCACTGTGCGTGGTGCTGGGCGATCGCCCCGCCCTGGACGCGGCCAGCATCCACACGCTGCTCTCCAGCGACCACGATCACACCCAGCTGCCGCTGGAGCTGGACCGCCGCAACCTGGGTATGCTGCCCTACTTCCTGGTATTCAATGCCCTGGACGAGTACGCGCTGGTCGCCTACGAGGTGGAAGAGGGGCAAAGCGCCTACGGGCTGACCGGCATCGGCTGGGGCATTCTCAGCCCGACGAGCGGCTGTTTCGTCCCTTATGGCGACGAACGCTCCGTGGAAGTGTACGGCAGCAGCGACGCCTACCTCACCCTGGCCAGGCTGGCCGAGGCGTGGCGCAGCGCCGGTCAACCAGGGCCGGTGCGCGGGCCGCTGGACGGGCACGTGCATATCGCGCCGGCCGGCAGCGCGCCGCACCCGGTGCCGGGCACCGCCACCGCCGCCCGCGTTTACCGGCGCCCCACCTTCACCTTCACGCTGTGGCTGTAAGCGCCGGGGCACGGCAGGTCACAGGACTCACACCGGTCCCGCAGTGCCTTCCCCTCGTTTTTGCCTATACTATAGGCAGCGTTCGCGGTATCCCTGAGATGCTGCTGTAAACGACTAGGATATCAATGTACTGGCAATTTAACCCATACATTCCGCTGGTGATCGCCGCCGTAACCTGCGCCGCGTTGGCCACCCTGGCCTGGCGACGGCGGCCCGGGCCGGGTGTGTTGTCGCTGGTGCTGCTGCTGGTGGCCGTCACCTGGTGGACGCTGTGTTACATCATGGAGCTGGGCACCTTCGAGATTGAGACCAAGCTGTTCTGGACGAACATGCAGTACTTCGGCATCACGGTGATCCCGGTCATCTGGCTGGTATTCGTCCTGGCCTACACCAAACAAACCGGCTGGCTGACCCCGCGTAACGTGCTGCTGCTGCTGGTGGAACCAGTGGTTATCATCATCCTGATCTGGACCAACGAATTCCACGGCCTGTTCCGGGATAACGTCGGGCTGGAAGTGGGCGGCGTGTTCCCCATCCTGACCGCCGAGCTGGGCATCGCCTTCTGGCTGCATACCCTCTACTCCTACGTGCTGCTGGTGTTCGCCACCGGGCTGCTGATCCGGATGTTGATCCGCGCCCCCCAGATTTACCGGGGCCAGACGTTCGCCCTGCTGCTGGCAGCGTTTGCCCCCTGGGCGGGCAATGCCATCTTCCTCTTTTTTGACTTCCCGCTGGACCTCACGCCGATGGCTTTCACCATCACCGGCCTGGCGCTGACCTGGGCGCTGTTCCGCTTCCGCTTGCTGGACATCGTGCCCATCGCGCGGGACGCCGTGATCGAAAACCTGCGAGACAGCGTGATCGTGGTGGACATGCAGAACCGCATCGTGGACCTCAACCCCTCGGCGCGGGCCATTTTGCAGCCGGCGCGGGGGACCGTGCTGCTCGGCCAGCCGCTGGCCAAAGCGCTGCC
The DNA here is from genome assembly GCA_034430555.1 of Anaerolineae bacterium. Taxonomy (GTDB): domain Bacteria; phylum Chloroflexota; class Anaerolineae; order Aggregatilineales; family Ch27; genus DAOTXK01. The sequence continues at coordinate 7,314 of DAOUEM010000358.1, forward strand.
GGAGGTGGCCGAACACGTCGAGTATACGGCCAGCACCCGCGTGGAAACGACCATCGGGGAAGGCCCACTCCAGCGCGTGCTGGAGCTGCACCTCTCCCCCCTGCACGACCGGGGCGGGCGCATCTCCGGGCACGTGATCGTGATGCGCGACATCACGCCCGTCAAAGAGACCGAGATGGCCCTGCGCGACAGCGAGACTCGCTATCGCTCGCTGTTTGAGGCCACCTTCGAGAGCATCATCATTCACCAGGACGGAATCATCCTGGACGTGAACCAGGCCTTCGAGCAGATGTTTGGTTACACGCGGGAAGCGATCATCGGGCAGTCGGCGCTGGCCCTGGCCACCGAGGACTCGCGCGAGCGGGTGGCCCACAACATGCGCAGCGGCACCCAGGAACCCTACGAGGCGATGGGCCTGCGTAAGGACCAGAGCCACTTTGACGGGGAAATCCGTGGCAAGCCGGTCATCTACCAGGGACGCGAGGCGCGGGTGACCGCCGTGCGCGACATCAGCGACCGCAAACAGGCGGAAGCCACCTTGCAGCGTCGGCTGCGCGAAACCCTGCTGCTCAACCGCGTGATCGCCACCGCCACTTCCACCCTGGATACCACGCTGGTGCTGGAGATCATCTGTGAGGAGATGGCGCGGGCCTTCAAGCTGCCCCAGGCGGCCATCGGCCTGCTGGACGAGGACGAAAAACACCTGCGCATCGTGGCCGAATACCTGGACGAGGGCCAGCCCTCCGCCAGAGGCGTGTTGATCTCGGTGGCCGATAACGCCTCCACGCGCTACGTCATGCAGACGCGCGAGCCGCTCTACATGAAGGATATGCAAACCGACGCCCGGATGGGCCGCCGGATGCAGGACGAAGCCCGGCGGCGCGGCACGGTCTCGCTGCTGATCGTCCCGCTGCTGGTAGCCGACCGCGTGGTCGGCACGATGGGCCTCGATTCCACCGTACCGCGCGCGTTCACCCAGGACGAGATCACGCTGGCCCAGAACGTGGCCGCCACCGCCAGCCAGGCCCTGGAACGCGCCCGCCTGTACGACACCTTGCAGCAGGAACTGGCCGAACGCCGCCGCGCCCAGGAAGAACTGGCCACCGCCAACGTGCTGCTGGCCGAAGCCAACGAATTAAAATCTCACTTCATGGCCAATATGAGCCACGAGCTGCGCACGCCGCTCAACAGCATCCTGGGCTACACGGAAATGCTCATGCAGGGCCTCTACGGCCCGCTGACCGTGCAGCAGCAGGACCGGCTGGAAAAGGTCTCCCGCAATGGCCGGATGCTGCTGCAACTGATCAACAACATCCTGGACATCACGCGCATCGAAGCGGGCCGCACCGAGCTGGAGCTGGAGCCGGTCGACGTCGGCCCGGTGATCATGAGCTGCGTGTCTTCTATGGAGCAACTCGCCGCCCGCAAGGACCTGGCCCTGCAAGCCGAGTTGCAGGACATCCCGCCGCTGTTGATCGACCCCGTCCGCCTGGAACAGGTGCTGAACAACCTGGTCGGCAACGCCATCAAGTTCACCCAGGCCGGCACGGTGACCGTGCACACGGCGGTGCGCACCGGCCGCGACCTGGGCCTGCCCGGCCAACACGGCGGCCAGCGGCAGTGGGGCGTGATCACGGTGGAAGATACCGGCATCGGCATCGCCCAGGAGCACCAGGAAGTGATCTTCGACGAGTTCCGGCAGGCGGACAGCACCTCGACGCGCCAGTACGAGGGCACCGGGCTGGGACTGGCCATCTCCCGCCGGCTGGTGGAGATGATGAACGGGCACATCTGGCTGGAGAGCACGCTCGGCGAAGGCAGCCGCTTCTT
>DAOUEM010000359.1:0-5345 GCA_034430555.1 Anaerolineae bacterium
AAGCGCCCGCCCAGCACCGCCACGTCGTCCAGCCGGTATTCCTCGTCGATCACGTTGACCGTGACCTCCGGCCAAAAGGCGCCGGACAGCTTCTCGTACACCACGCTGAAGGGCTGGCTGGCTTGCACCAGGTAATACAGCGATATCTCGCTGGAGGCTTCGGCGGTGATGGTTTCGTTCAATACCAGCGTGGTCGGCTGGATCAACTGCAGCACGAACGGCCCGGCGCTGGTGCCATCTGCGCCGTCGACACGCGTGGCGATGAGCGTGTACTCGCCGTCGTAGGGCAGTTCCGTCACGAAGGTCAGGTGCCCGATCGATCCTTCCGCCGCGACCATCACGTTTTCGTGGTTGTCCAGCAGGATGAGGGCCGGCTCGCGCATCGGCCCCATCGGTTCCGCGTCGTCCATCTGCACCACGATCACGTCGCGCGCGCTGCCGGTGAAGGTGTAGGGGATGGCGTACTGCTCGTCGCTCAATTCCGCTTCCACCGTGATCCCGTACTCAATGACCTTGCCGTCACCCTGGGCGGCAGCGACCGCCGCCGGCAGCAGGGCGAAGCCCACGCTAATCACAATAATCAGGCGTTTCATAGGGAACTCCTTCCCGGCGCTGTTGGTTTGCCAGCAGCATAACACACCCCTATTATCCAGACAACGCCCACGGTTAAAGGTTTACCATCAACCTGAAGTCCTGACAGAGTCACAAAAGCCAATGATTGCTTTTGGCCGGGCGCTATGGGCCAGCCGTTGTCAGCGCTATCCCTTTACCCCCGCCTGGATCGACCGCGCCAGCCGCCGGCGCAGCGGTCGATCCGCGTTGAGCAGGTACAGGATGCAAACCGCCCACGTCAGCAGCGTGATGGCCCCACCCAGGTAGACCAGCGGCGGCCGGTAGGCGAAGACGACCTCGTGCGGCCCCGGCTCGTCGATCACCACGCCGACCTGCCCACCCACCGATTCCAGCGGCGCGCGCGCCCCGTCCAGCCAGACCTGCCAGCCGGGGTAGGCGCGTTCCTGCACCGTGACCACCAGCGGCGTGACCTCGGCCGTGACGTGCAGCCGGATCGTATCCGGCGTGCGGTCCAAGGACTCGATCGGCGTCAGGAACAGCCACATCAGCTCCGGGCCGGTCAGCGCGTTCATCGTGTGGTAGGGGATGGCGAAGGCGTAGGGCAGCGCCCGCTCGTTCAGCCAGTACAGGCAGTGGTGCTCGTCGACCGGGTTGGGGCTGTCCAGCAGCGGGAAGTAGCCCATCTCGTCCAGCACCAGGCGGTCGTGGTCCGTCCAGGCGATGGCGTAATCGGGCAGCGCCCGCGTGAGGTCGAAGCCGCCAACCGTCCACGGCAGGGGGCGCGGGAAGTAGTCGGCCTCGATGTTCACCAACCGCACGCGGTGCGTCAGGAAGGGTGTGACCGCGTCGTAGCCGGAGCGATACACGGCCAGCTCTTCGTTTGGATGCAACGCCCGCAGCCAGGACAGGCAGATTTCGTCGTAGACGTTGACGCCGATCGTGCCCGCGAAGTCGTGCCACTGGGCGATGACGTCCTGCGCCGTCGCGCCGCCCGCCGCGATCACCAGCAGCGCCAGCCCGCCCAGCAGACCCCGCCGCAGCAGTGTGGGCAGCGTCGACCAGGGCCGCCGCCAGCGGATTCCCGGTCCCTGCCGGGCGTAATGGAGCAGGGCGCGCAGCAGGGCGTCGGCCCGCCAGGCGACCAGCACCCCGATCCAGAAGGAGGCCACCGCCAGCGCCCGCCCCACGAAGCGCCACTGGCCCAGCAGCGGCACGCCGTCGTACAGCCAGACGATCAGCGGGTTGCCGCCCGCGCCCCACAAGGTGCAGAACACGATCAAAAGCGCGGCGGGAACCCACATTCGCCAGCCCTGCCGCAGCCTGGGCCGGTGGGTAAAGGGCCAGATCGGCGGCAGCAGCAGGAACAGGCCTGCCGCCAGCCAGGGCGTCGTGATGTAGCTGTAGTAGAACTGCGTCGCGCCGGGCGCGGTGCCGTTCATGTACTGCTCCAGCCGCCCATCGAAAAACTGCCGGATCACCGCCGCCAGGTCGGCTACCCGTCCTGCCCCCATCACGTCCGGGTGCCCGCCGATCTGCCCGCGCTGCAGCCAGATCGGCAGGAAGGTGATCGCGCTCAAGCCCAGCGTCAGCGCCAGGGCCAGCGCCAGCCGCCGCAGGGCCGCCCCGTCGAAGCGCGCCTGCCACGTTTTGGCCCGTGGGTGGACCGCGTGCGTCGCCGCCAGCAGGGCCATCGACAGCAGCATGGGCAGCGTGTACCAGATGTTGCCCGCCCAGAACATCAGCGTGAGGGCCACCGCCGTCAGCGGGACCGGCCAGCGCCGATGCGGCACACGCAGGGTCGCGAGGGTGCCCGCCACGATCCACGGCATGTAGGCCTGGCTGGTGCCCAACTGGTAGTAGCCGGCCCCGATCATGGCGTGCATGTTGCCCTTGCCGACCATCAGCAGCGCCAGCAGCACCCGCCCGAACACGCCCAGCCCCAATACCCGGCCCAACGCCCAGCCGCCCAGCCCTGCCGTGACCGCCGTCAGCACCACGCCCAGCTTGATGCCCCGCACCCCGCCGAAGAGCAGGCTCGGCCCGGCGGTGATCGGGTTCAGCACGAAGGCGAACGGCCCGTCGATCAGCGGCTCGCCGAATTCAAGATAGGGCTGCCACAGGGGAATGGTGCCGTGCTCGCGCAGGTTGAGGGCCGCCAGGTGCGCGGAACTGGTCAGCCACTCCGCCTCGAAGCCGGGTAGTTGTGTGAGCGAATCGGGGCTGTGATAAGCGGTCGGCACGGATGCGGCCAGCAGGATCACGGCAGTCAGTTCCAGCGCGGCCTGCCACGCCGGCAGCCGGCGGGCGAGAGTTTGGGCCAGGGGTGGGGCGATTTCGGCCTCGCGCCGCGCCCGCCAGAAACGGTCCCACGCCTCCCGCACGATTCGCCCGGCCAGCCTGAGGATCGTGCCCGGCCCGTAGCCCTCGCGGATCGCCTGGTCCACGCCGGCCACGAGCAGCGCCGCCAGGATCATCAGCGCGAAGACCAGCGGCGAGTATTCCGGTGGTTGGGTCAGTAGCAGGATCGCTGCCCCGGCCAGGGCAGCGATAAACAGGCCATAGCGAAGGAGGGTGTTTCGTCGGGTGGGGGGAGGGTTCATGCCGGTTCCGGGTTCGGGTGTCAGATGGTTAACGGTGGTTCGCTGCTATTGTGCGCCAGCCGCGCGCCCCGCGCCATAGCGTTCCGGTCCCATGGCGCTTGGGATTATCCGCCCAGCGTCGTCACATAGACGACATAGGTCTCCGGGTCGGACACGTCGATCAATATTCGTTGCTCAAGTTCAGGCATTTCAAACGTGCCGTATAGGTACGACTCGCCGTTGAATTCAAAACCGTAGATGTTCCCGTATCCGTCCGGCGGTTCCCCTTGTGCCAGCGGCTCTTCCAGTAGCGTGCTGGCGATGAACGCGTCTAGATCGTCGGAGTCCATCTCGAAACGGGCCGAAGCAACCCACCCTTGGATGCCCCAGCATGATGATTCCAGGTTTGTTGCACTGCGCGGCAGGTCAAAGCGACCCAATCTATCTAGTAGTTGCATGTCTGATGAGCAAGCGTCGGTTGAGAATCCTTCAAGGATCGGTCGCACAACGAATACAAACAGCGTGGACAGCAACGCAAGTGTTAAGATTCCGCAGGCGGTAATCTCACCAAGAAGGATGATCACGCGGCGGATCAATTTTTGCCGCGGAGTTGTCTTTGCCGAGTCGCTATGCCCACGGATGACGATCACTCGACGTTTCTTTTTATTCCCTGGTTGCGTTTCCTCTGATTCGTTTTGTGCCATACAGTCTTCTACTCCCCGAACAGCTCCCGCGCCGCCGCCAGTAGCACGTCGACCCGGTCGGGCGGCACCTCGCGCGCCTCGAAGTAGTGGGCCAGCAGTTCCTCCGGCGAGAGCCGCTCCGGACTGGCTCCCAGCCGCGCCCGGATGGGCCGTTCCACGTCCTTTTGCAGCGCCGCCACGTGATCGGCTCCGGCCCGCATCAGCGCCTGCCGGATGTCGCCGTCTTGCAGCAGGTGGGCGTTGCTTTCGCTCAGCCGCACGATGACCCGCACCACCGCGTCGGACACGTCCAGCGCCCGTATCGCGTCGAACACCGCCGCCGTCGGGTCGGAGGCCTGACGCGCGTCGGCCCGCACCGTGACGAAGGGCCGCGCCCCCACTTCCACGAAGCGCCACGACGTCCCCTCCCGTGCCAACTCGACCCAGCAGAAGCCCTTGGTATCGCCTTCCTCCGCGAAGTCGATGCGCTCCATGCTGCCGCTGTAGACCACCGGCGGAACGTCATCCCGGCCCGGCGTCAGGTTCTGGTGCTGGTGGATGTGTCCCAGCGCCACGTAATCCCACGTTGGCAACGCCACCGCCTCCAGCCGGACCGCCACATCCCGCCCCAGCATTACCGCCCGCTCCGAGCCGAACAGCGCCCCGCCCACCGAAAAGTGCCCGGCCAGCACGCGGGGCGCGGGGTCCCGGTCGGCTTCCTCGGCCAGTTCGGCCAGCCGCGCCTCGATGGCGTCCTGCAGCAGGGCGTCCATCTGCTCGATGGTCGCGCCGCGTATTTTGCGCTCTTCCAGCAGCCGCGCCCGGATCGGGTAGGGGGCGCAGGCCACCTGGACCGGGCCGCGTTTGGTTTCCACGCGGTGCAGGCCGTAGTCGAAGCCGACGAGGGTATTGGGCACGTCCAGGGTGTGGTAAATCTCGATGCTGGCCGCTTTGCCGGCGCTGGCCGGCAGGTCGTGGTTGCCGACCAGCAGCACCACCGGGCACAATTCCGCCAATTCTCGCACGAAGCGCGCGAATTCCCGCTGGAAGGTGGGCGTGGGGTTGCGGGTTTTGAAGGCGTCCCCGGCGAAAATGGCGATATCGACGTCGTGCTCGGCGGCGTAATCGCGCATTTCGTGTAGTCGAGCGAAGAAGTCCAGCACGCGCGAACTGAGGCCGGTCACCGGGTCGGTGGAGCCGTAGGTTTCCATGCCGATGTGCACGTCAGCAAAGTGCAGCAGGCGAATCGGGTCGTTATTCATGGGCAGGTCCATTGGTCAGGCACGGTAGGGGCTGGTAGGGGTCCAGCATGCTGGACCCTCTGCACCGTGATCGTTATTGTGATGCGGCTATCATACCCCCGCCGACTTCACCGCCGCCAGCGGATCGCCGCCGGATCAGCGCCGCCGCCTTCCGCATGGCCGGGATCATGGCCGCTGCCTCCGCCTGGAAGGTCATCCTGTCCTCAGGGTAAAGGCCCGACGCGGCGCAGCAGGTAGCGCTCAATGAC
>DAOUEM010000360.1:0-1962 GCA_034430555.1 Anaerolineae bacterium
GCTGGGCCTGTTAACCTACGGCCTCGCGGCAACAGCCGGCCTGGACCATACATCCAGGCTCCTGGCAATGGCGATGGTGATCGTACTGCCGGAGTTTGTCCTGAATTCGGTCCGGACGGACACCACGATCTCATATGTGTTGTGGGTCGGGCTGGCCATGCTTTGTTTTTACCTGGGGATGCGGCGTCGCCCCTCACTGCTGCTTCTGGCCGGCGTATTCGGGGCACTGGCCCAACTGACCCGACAGGACGGCATCCTGATAGCGCCCACCTTTGTCGTCTCGGCGCTGATTTACCGGCAGGTGAGCGACCGCCCAATTCCCTGGCGATGGCTCATGGCTGCCGGGCTGGCCTGGGCCCTGGTGCTCTCACCCTGGCTGTGGCGTAACTATCAACTGTTTGGCGTGCTGTTCCCCGGTGGGGCGAGCCGAACCTTTTTTATGACCAGTTTCATCGACCAGTTCACCTATGGACGCGAGCTGAACCTGGAGCATTACCTGGCCTGGGGATGGCCCAATATTCTCGGCAATATTGCCTTCCACATCCTGGCCAACGTCAAGACCATGTACACCGTGCTGGATGTAGGCCTGCCTGTCGCCGTGGTCCTGAGCCTGGCAGGGCTGGTCTGGCAGCGGGAACGGGAACACCTGCTGCTGTTGACGCCGGCGCTGATGCTGGTCGCCGGCCTGTTTTTATTCTACAGCTTGTTGACGCCGTTCCATTCGATGGGCGGCAGCTTCAAAAAGAGCTACATGATCCTGATACCCTTTCTGGCGGTGGCCAGCGCCTGGGGATTGACCACGTTTGTTAAGCCGCGGCGCGCTGCGTTGTTGGCGGCAGGGGTGATGGCCGTCTTTATGCTGCTCAACGCCATTGAGTTGGTCCGGGCTGACTTCAACGCCGCCGCACGGTACGATCGGGCGATTGCCGTGCTGGCGGCGGACATTCACGAACTGGGGGACGTCAACGGCGATGACGTGATTACGGTCATGACCCAGGACCCCTATATTCTGAATTACTATGGCTTCCCAGCCCTGATGCTGCCCAGCGACGACCGGGATACCATCCTGGCTGCCTGCTATCGTTATCACGTCGATTACATCATCCTGCCTGCCGACCGTCCGGCGCTGGATCCGCTTTATGACGGCAGCGAAAGCGATCCACATCTGCCGCTGATTACGGTAACCGCGCCTTTTCGACTGCTGGTCGTCGCCGATCCAAGCCACAGTACGCCATGACCGGCAGCCGCGTGATAGGGGTGAACCGAACGATGTTATCGCGTGCGGCCGCACGACTCTCCCTGAACAATCGGCGGGTCCAGGTCGGGCTGATCCTGGGCCTGGCTCTGCTGCTGCGCCTCGGGCACGTCACGCAAAATAATCGGTGGTCATCCTTTGAAGGCGGCGACTACGGCTGGTATGCCGTGAATGGCCGCACGCTGGTCCGCACCGGGTGGACCTTTGGGCCGCCACCTGCGGGACCGGTCTTCCTGCTGGTGGCCGGGTACGCCGAGCAGCTTACCCCCGGTCCTTCGGCTTATGGCCAGCCTGTCTGGCTGCTGCAGCAGATGCTGGCCGGTGATATCCTGTTCCCCGGTGCCGTTGGCAGTGGCATAGGGCTGATTCGCCTGCTGTATACCATCCTGGGCACGGTCACTGTGCTGATGGTTTACCGTATTGGGCGGGCGGGCTGGGATCATACCGTCGGGGTGGCGGCGGGGTTTGTCGTGGCGATCGGCCCGGCCTTTGTTTTGGAAGCGGGCAACGCCATCACCGAAAGTATCGCCCTCTTGTTGCTTACCTGGGTCACGGCGCTGTGGATGGAAGGCATAGATGATCCGGACTGGCGGTTGATGGCCGCCACCGGCGGGCTGCTGGGTGTGTGCGCCCTGACCCGTTCCGTATTCCTGTTGGTCCCGCTGATCCCGCTCACCCACCTGCTGTTGAAACACGGGACACGCCGC
>DAOUEM010000361.1:0-13139 GCA_034430555.1 Anaerolineae bacterium
TGCCAAACACGCAGGGGTATCGGTGACGACTGTTTCACAAGTCATCAATAACCGTAGTGGTGGCAATATTCGCATCAGTAAAGAAACAAAAGAGCGGGTCTGGCAATCTGTTCGTGAACTAGGCTACACCCCCAACGTCAACGCTCGCGGTCTACGCACCCAAAAAACTTACCTGCTGGCATTACTGGTCCCCGATATCACCAACCCCTTCTACCCCCAACTGATTCGCGGCGTTCAGGATATTGCCTCGAAGCATGGCTATGACTTGCTGGTTTATGACGCTGATGATCGCCCCCAGCGTGAGAAGGCATTTGTCGAAGCCATCTTGCAGCGGCAGGTCGATGGCGTCGCCATGGTTCCCTTCCACCTGCAGCGCGAAGACATCGAGCGCATCATCCAGGCCAATATCGCGGTAGCGGTCATGACCTCGACGCCGCCATCAATGCCAGGCGTGGATGTGCTACAGGTTGATGACACTGCTGCTCTAAGCGCCATGATCAACCATCTTATCAACAAGGGCCATCGCCGCATTGCTCACCTCAGCGGCGCGCTGGGCACGCTCCCCGGAGATGGCCGGTTAAGGGGGTATCGCCGGGCGCTAGAGAACGCTGGTATACCTTTCGACGAGAGTCTGGTTTGTATCGGGAATTTTCGCGCGGACTGTGTGCCTAGCCTCATCGACTACCTCTTTGCCGCAGACAAAGAGCCTCCGACGGCCATTTTTGCAGCGAATGACGTGATGGCGATTGCCACGATCTACCAGCTGATGCGGCGGGGCCTGTGTGTGCCTGAGGATGTGGCCGTGTGCGGGTATGACAATATTCCTGAAGCGGCTGCGATGATTCCGGCGCTGACGACGATTGACCAGAATATGCAGCATGAGGGCCGAGTGTTGGCCCGGCTTTTGGTCGAGCGTCTTGCCAGCAAGACAAAACCCGGTGAGCGTGCAGTTCCTCTTGAATTTCGACTGGTGCTCAGAGACAGCACCTAGAAAGGCAAAGGTCAGGTTATGTCGCTACCTCAAGACTATGCAGAACGTGTGTATGCCGGTGTGCTGGGCAAGCTGATCGGTGTGTATCTTGGCCGCCCATTCGAAGGTTGGCCCTATACGCGTATCATGGCTGAACTCGGCGAAATTAACTACTACGTGCACGAAACGCTGGGTCACCCGTTGATCGTCACCGATGACGACATCACCGGCACTTTCACATTTTTACGTGCGCTGCCGGATTACGGCAATGCCCTGGACCTGACCGCCGAACAAATCGGGCAGACCTGGCTCAACTACTTGATCGAAAAACGAACGGTTCTGTGGTGGGGCGGCCTGGGCAATTCCACCGAGCACACGGCCTACCAACGCCTGAAACATGGCATCAAGGCGCCCGCCAGCGGTTCAATTGCCCTCAACGGCAAAACGGTGGCCGAGCAAATCGGCGCGCAGATCTTCATTGACGGTTGGGCAATGGTCGCCCCAGGTGATCCAGAATTGGCGGCCGATTTTGCACGTAGGGCAGGTAGCGTGAGTCACGACGGCGAAGCTGTATATGGCGCCCAGGTCATTGCGGCCATGGAAGCCCAAGCCTTTATTGAATCTGACCTCGACAAGTTATTGGATACTGCTACGGCGCTGATCCCTGCTGACTCTACAATATTCCGCGTGATAGCCGAACTGCGTGAATTGCGCACGAAAGAAGATGATTGGCGAGCTGCACGCGAATGGCTGGAAACGCACTATGGCTATCAGCATTATGAAGGCGTCTGTCACATGGTTCCCAACCATGGACTGATTGCGTTGAGCCTCCTGTATGGTGAAAATGATTTTCAGAAGACACTGATGATTGTCAATACGTCCGGCTGGGATACCGACTGTAATTCTGGCAATGTTGGCTGCCTGATGGGCATCAAGAATGGTTTGGCAGGTATAGACACGGGTCCCGATTGGCGTGGTCCCATCGCTGACCGCCTATACATGCCCACTGCCGACGGCGGGCGATCCATCACCGATGCCGTCATAGAGACCTACCACATCGTGAACACTGGTCGAGCACTTCAAGGACAACCACCTGTTACCCCCAAAGATGGCGCTCGCTACCATTTCGATCTACCGGGTTCGGTACAGGGGTTCATGCCAGAAAACAGCATCGAAGTGCGGGATGCAGTTGCGGTTGAGAATGTTTCAGGGTACAGCCAAAAAGGCAGTCACAGTCTTGCTATCCACTACAACAAACTCGCCCCCGGACGTTGTGCTCGCGTGAAAACAGCCACATTCGCACCCGCAGACAGCTCCAATCTTCGCACTTACGAGCTAATCGCGTCTCCATCGATTTATCCCGGCCAACAGGTCCATGCACGCATTCAAGCTGATCCAAACAATGCCGAACCAGCAAAATGTCGCTTATATGTATCGGTCTACGAGCCTAGCAGCCATGCGAAAATCTCTATTGGACCAGAAGCATTAAGGGCGATGGAGCAGATGCGTGATGATCTAGTGATTATCTATGGACCGGAGGTCGACCTTACCCCAGGTATGGCGCATGACTTCGCATGGCTGATACCAGATACCGGCTGCCGTCCCATTGCCGAAGTCGGCATGGAACTAACCCCTGTGGTTGGATTTGTGGAGTCTGGCACTGTGTACCTGGACTATCTGACATGGGAAGGCACCCCGACAGTGACCCTGGGCAAGCCAGAAAATGGCGGCGTGATGTGGAGCAAAGCCTGGGCACAAGGCGTGGATGACTGGTGGCCTTGGTGGCCCTATAACACCTTTCGCATGATGCACAACGAAGGCACGGGGTTGCTCATTCAGGGCACACGCGAATGGACAGATTATCAGGTTTCTGCGACGCTGAATCCACATCTTTGCGCATCAGCAGGGATTGGCGCTCGTGTGCAAGGGATGCGGCGCTACTATGCCTTGCTGCTCAAGGCTAACGGAACAGCCGCCCTGGTGAAAGCACTGGATGGCGAAACCGTGCTTGCCGAAAAAGACTTTGCCTGGGAGTTTGACGGCACGTATACGCTCAAGTTACAGGTCGAAGGGACCCGCTTGCAAGGTTGGGTTGATGACCAACTCCTGTTTGATGTGGAGGACACCAACCGGCCTTTGACGGGTGGTGGTGTGGCGCTGGTGTTGCAGGAAGGGTGTTTAGAATCGCACGATGTTTTCGTCCGCTCCGTGGAATAGTTTGGTTTCACAATCTGCGATCCGCTGATCAGAAAGGAAGGCATATCGCAACTCATAATCAATCTAAGGACCAAAATCGTAGTAAAATGAACGTACTCGTTCGAAATATACGGAGGAAAAGAATTGTGAAGAACTATCGTGTGATGACTTTAGTCGTCGTGCTCGCGCTGATGCTTGCTGTGGTTGGGCCAATGGCTGGCGCTCAAGGTGAAATCACCATTACCTGGTGGACCGAGGGTGGTGGGGGAATGCCGACTAACCTGGAAGAGGTGTTCATCCAGCCCTTCGAAGCTGCCCACCCCGGTGTTAATCTTGAGATAATCGGCCAGGAAGACATCAACAATGTTTTGCGGACGGCAATGGCAGCCGGCGAAGCTCCGGACATTCTTCAGACGCCCGGCGCTTCCTTCATTGCGGAGAGCATCGCCGCCGGGCTCGTTCTGCCGCTCGACGACTATGCCGAACAATTCGGGTGGGACGAGGACCTCCTGGACTGGGCCTACCAGTCCGGCGTGCTGGAGGGCCACCTCTACAGTATTCCGCTGACCTACGAGAGCATGATCCTGCTCTACAACCGGACCGTTTTTGAGGAGCACGGCTGGGAAGTGCCGACCACGCTGGCGGAGATAGAGGCGGTGGCCGAGGCCGCGGTTGAGGCGGGAATCTATCCCTTTGCCTACGGCAATGTGGGCTGGCAGCCGACCAATGAGCATCTGATGGGCATCTACCTGAACAACTATGCCGGCCCGGAGAACGTCTACCAGGCGCTGATCGGGGAGAAACCCTGGACTGACCCGGAATTCGTTGAGGCCACTGAGTTGCTGAGGACCCATATCGCCGACAACGGCTGGTTTAGCGGCAGCCTGGAAAACTACTTCGCCATCGGTTGGGATGACTTCTGGGCCGAACTGTCCAACGGCGAGGCTGCGATGATGATGATCGGCACCTGGGGTTTCCATGGGGCCCCCGAGTTCTTCGATGAAACGGGTATGGAGTGGGATTGGGCGCCGCTCCCGGTTTTCAGCGACATAGCCGGTCCATACAACTACGAGCTGGCCACTGGCAGCACGCTCTCTATCAACTCCGCCTCCGAGCATCCCGATGAGGCCGCGGCTGTATTGGACTTCCTGCTGAGCGATCCGGCGCGCGTCTTGGAGATCTCTTCGACAGTGGGCTTCGGCGAGTATATGGTGCCGCTGCATTACGCTGTGGATGACTTCCCGGACGGCACCGACGAACGTTTTGTGCGCTTCTTCTCCGACTTCGCCGAAGTGACCGGCGAAGGGCGCATCGGCTATACGACCTGGACATTCTGGCCTGCCGACCCCAACGTGCAGCTGTGGGAATCCATCGAACTCGTCTGGTTCGGTGACTTGAGCGTCGAGGATTACCTGGCCGAACAGCAAGCCTTGTGGGACGAAGCGCGCGCCGAAGGCAATGTGCTACCGGTCCCGGCTCCGGGCAATTAGTTTGAATTGACACCATACAGAGAGGGCATTACGCCCTCTCTACTTGTGCGGTTTGTTGGCAGACAGGATAGTGATTGGAGAGCGCAAATGGCAGGCACATCCCCTGCATCCTCACCGGGCGGCATGGCAGACGTTGCCCAAACTGTTCCAGCAACTATCTCACGCACACCATGGTGGGATGGCTTGGGCCGTTGGGCCTTCCTGGCTCCGGTGCTAATTCTCAATCTCGTGGTGATTGTTGGCCCTTCGATAGCCGGACTCGCGGTCGCTTTTACCGATTGGTCCGGGGTCGGTGAGATGAAATTCATTGGCCTCGCCAACTTTCAACAACTGTTTCAAGATGATGTATTTTTTAAGTCGCTCCGCAATAACCTGGTCTGGACGGCAATATTTTTGACCGCGCCCGTGTTCTTGGGCTTGCTGGGCGCTTACATGCTGTCAGGCATAAAGCGTGGGCAGATGATCTTGCGCGTCGTCTATTTCGTCCCTTACGTGATGGCAGCCGTAGTCAATGCCCAGCTTTGGCGCTTCCTGATGAATCCGAGAGTCGGGATCGGGGCCTGGTTGGCTGACCGCGGGATTACCTTTCTGGACTTTCCATTGCTTGGTACAAGAGAGACCGCGCTCTATGCCGTTGCCTTTATGGACAACTGGCATTTTTGGGGGTTTCTGCTGGTGATCTACCTGGCAGCGATGTCCGCGGTGGATGTGGAACTGTACGAAGTGGCGCGCCTTGATGGCGCCGGCAGGTTCGCGCAATTTCGGTTTGTAACTTTGCCCAGCATTCGCCCTACGCTTGTTTTCACCTTGTTGATGATCATTATTTGGTCAGGTCTGGTATATGACTATGTTTACATCACTACCGCAGGTGGACCCGCAAATTCCTCTGAGGTGTTGGGAACGTATCTCTATAGCAACGCCTTCGAGCGCTTTGACGCCGGATATGCCGCCGCTATCGGCGTGATCATGACTTTGTGGGTGGCTATGGCTGTGGGAGGATTCGTCTTCTTGCGACGGAGAGGATGGGAAATATGATCGCATTACGTAGCAGACGCGCCGCAAGCACGCTACCAAACTATTTCATTTTGGTTATACTGCTTGCCTTCACCCTACTGCCATTGTTAGTCCTGGTTATGAACTCAGTCAAGTCAACAGCTCAGATCGCGAGCGACCCGTTTGGTCTCCCAGTAGAGATTCTCTGGAGCAATTATTCTGATGCTTGGGAGCAGGGCAGTTATGCCACCACAATGGGCAACAGCGCCATCTTGACGTCGTTGACCATCTTGTTCACGTTAACCTTTGCCGGAATGGCCGCCTTTGCTCTGGCGCGATTGAATCTTCGCGGCGCAAACTACATCTCCTTCTATTTTCTGGTCGGCACTGGGGTCCCGGCGCAGTTGTTCATGATTCCGCTTTTCTTTGTGTGGAGACAGCTGGGTTTGGTCAATTCACATATCGGGCTGGTCATCATCTACGTCGCGGTGTTTTCACCGTTTGCGACATATCTGTTGCGCTCGTATATGGTTTCCTTGCCCGAGGAGTTCATCGACGCCGCCAGGATTGATGGCGCAACGCATTGGCAGGTTTTCCGGCACGTGATCATGCCGCTGACGTGGCCTGGCTTCATGACGGCGGGATTGGTTGTCGGGTTAGGCGTCTGGAACGAATTTCTGTTTGCGGTGACGTTCCTACACCACCCCGAACTCAAGCCCATTTCGACGAGCCTCTATGCCTTCCAACAACGCTTTAGCCGGGATTGGGGGCTGACCAATGCCGGGTCAATTATCATGCTGCTGCCGGTGCTCATCTTGTTCCTGTTTTTGCAGCGTCGTTTCATCGAAGGGTTGACGCAGGGAGGCCTGAAGGCGTAAGGCTTGGCACGTCTTGCAAGACCTCATCTCTCGCAAGGGATAACGAGATAAACCACAGTAGAAACTGCTTATGAGGAAGTCCTTGTAGATGCAGTACGGGACTTCATGGTGTTGTCCTGCTAGATTTCATTTTTATAGAACAGGAAAACTCATGAAAAACTGTCACGCATACAAGAATTATCAACTCATCGGTGCCTTGCTGCTGTTGGTCAGTGTCGTGGGATTTTCAATGAACCCGCATACTGGGGGTGCTATTGCGCACGGGCAGGAAACCGACAGGCAAATTAGCAGGAATGACTACGCTGACCGGCTGCGTGCCATGTGGCTTGGCGAAACAATCGCTAACTGGACCGGCCTGACCACAGAGGCCGTGAGGCAAGATGCGCCCTTTTATACCGATGAAGCTTGGGGTATTGACCAGCGAATATCCTGGAAGCCGAATTCCGTGATTGATTTTGTCTTTCAAGACCCCTGGCTGGCCGACGACGACACGGATATTGAGTATGTCTATCTGCATCTAATGGACCAACACGGCACCAATTTGCTCTCAGCGCAACAGATCGCTGATGGCTGGCGAGAACACATCAACGACTTTATCTGGGTGTCCAATCAACAGGCGCGCAGTTTGATGAACATGAATGTCTTGCCGCCCATGACCGGCGCAGGCATAGCCAATGAATATTATCTCCAAATTGATGCCCAGTTGACCACAGAAGTCTTTGGTGCGCTTGCGCCAGGGATGCCTGATCAGGCCTTGCGCCTTGCCGATTTGCCCATTCGCACGACCGCAGCCAGTTATGCGGCGCATGCTGCCCAGTTCAATGTCATTCTCTACGCACTGGCGACCCAGGTTGACCATGCGCAAAGTGGTCACGAACAGGTTGTCTGGCTTGTGCAAGAAGCGCGCCGGTATCTTCCAGATACCTCCAAGACAGCGGACATCGTTGACTTTGTGCTTGCCGAATATTTGAATAATCCCAACGTAGACGATTGGGAACGAACCCGCGACTGGGCATATGAAAGGTATCATCAAAATGCCCAGGAACATGGGTTTATTTATCGAGGTTGGACGGAATCGTCTGTGAACTTCGCCGCTGGGCTGATCGCGTTGTTATACGGCGAGGGTGACTTCAGGCGAACCGTGCAGATCGGCACGCTTTCGGGGTGGGATTCGGACAATGCCACGGCAACGATGGGCGGATTGCTCGGCCTGATGATGGGCTACGATGCGCTTGTCGCCCAATTTCCCGATGAAACTATCTCTGATAATTATCGCATCCACCGCACGCGCCCCACGTTACCGGATTATTTGCCTGATTATCGCGGGGCCCAAGACACCTTCACTATGATGGCCGAGCGGATGCTGCCGCTGGTCGAACAAACCATTATCGAAGCTGGTGGGAGCGTCGATGGGGATACCTGGACTCTTCCCCCACTTCCTGCGGTTGAACCACTCAGCCTGAATCCCCTTGAGCAACTATACCACAGCAGCGCCAATAATCGTGTGCGATTGGAAGGCGGCGTTATCGAGGCCAGCACAGGAGCCGGCACCATCCTTTCCAGTATGCAGGCAATGGCAGATGGTGTTGAACTTAATTATTCTGGGCGAGAACCTACCCGCCCTGTGCGCGCTTACCGGGCACGTGCCGAAGAAGGGCGAGTCACGTTGATGGTGACTTACGACCGCCCGGTTGAAATCCAGATTATCCGCTTTGTCGAGGGCAGCAGCGGTGGCTTTAGCACCCTTGAAGCAGAAGTGTTGGTTGAAGGCGCGTGGCAATCTGTACCAGATGAAACTACGTTGTCAGATAACCCCGACCCAAGCATACCTTACCAGATGATCGATTTTGTGTTGCCTGTGCCTATCCAGGCCAGCGGGATTCGAGTGACTGGCGACGTGGAAGGGGTATTGGGAGAGGTCATAGCAGCTGAATTGGACGCGCTTGCCAGCGCGGCGGTGGAATGAAAACTGGTGTGCTCATGATCAGCTTTCACAAAATGTTGCGGTTGTGCTTCCTTCTAGCGGTGCTGGTAGGCGGATTGGGTTTCTCCAACGGCCTGGGGCACGACAGCAGTCAGTTATTGACTGAAAGACAGCTTAGCCGAAGCAACTACATCGAACATCTCCGCGCCATGTGGTTAGGCCAGGCCATTGCCAACTGGACCGGCCTGACCACAGAGGCCGTGAGGCAAGATGCGCCCTTTTATACCGATGAAGATTGGGGCATTGACCAACAACTATCCTGGAAGGCAAATTCAGTAATTGATTTTGTCTTCCAAGACCCCTGGCTGGCCGACGACGACACAGATATTGAGTATGTCTATCTGCATCTGATGCAACAACATGACACGTTACACCTCTCAGCAACGCAGATTGCCGATGGATGGATACAACACATCAATGACTCAATCTGGGATTCTAATCAAGCGCGTCTCTGGATGAGTCAGGGCGTTTTGCCACCCGTGACCGGCATGGGGATGATCAACGATAGTTACTTGATGAACAATGCTCAATTGATCACAGAAATGTTTGGCGCGCTCGCGCCGGGGATGCCTGAACAGGCGCTGCGTATCGCGGATTTGCCCATACGTGTGACCTCAGGTGGCTATGCCGCGCACGCTGCCCAGTTCCACATTGTCCTTTATTCTCTGGCCGCGCTGGTCGACCAGACACAAGACGGGCGCGAACAAGTCATCTGGCTCGTTGAGCAAGCTCGCCAGTACATCCCCGCCACTTCAAAAGCAGCGGATATTGTTGACTTTGTGCTGGCAGACTATCTGGATAATCCTGATGTGAACGATTGGGAACGTACCCGCGACCGCGTCTATGAGCGCTATCACCGCGACGCGAGAGAATATGGATTCGTCTACCGTGGGTGGCTTGAGTCTTCCGTTAACTTCGCTACCGGGTTGATTGCGTTGCTGTATGGCGAGGGCGATTTCAGACGTACAATCCAAATCGGTACCCTCTCCGGTTGGGACTCCGACAACGGAACGGCGACGATGGGCGGCTTGCTGGGTTTGATGAGGGGATACGATGTACTCGCCGCTCAATTCTCAGACACAGTCTTGTCTGACCGCTACCAGATTCATCGAACACGTCCCACCCTGCCGGATTATTTGCCCGATGACTCTGTTGCCGAAGATACGTTCTCTATGATGTCCGAACGAATGCTCCCGTTGGTCGAACGTGTCCTGATTGATGCTGGCGGGCGTGTTGAAGGTGATACGTGGACACTACCTCTACCCTCTACAGTGGAACCACTCAGCCTAAACCCGCTTGAGCAACTTTACTGGCGAAGCGCCAACAATCGTGTGCGATTGGAAGGGGGAACCGTTGAGACGCACGCTACAGGAGAAAGAGTCCAGTCCGGTACTGTGTTGTTCGCAGACGGCGTTGAGCACAATTATTCCGGTCAAGAACAAACACGACCGCCCCGGTTTTACAGGGCGCGTATTGAAGAGGGACAGGTCACATTCACGGTCACGTATGACCGTCCGGTCGAGACACAAATCATCCGCTTCATTGAAGGAGATAGTGGTGGATTGAGTACGCTCGCGGCGGAGGTGTTGGTTGAAGGTGTATGGGAACCAGTGCCAGGCGAAACCGTGTTAACACAAGAGCCAGACGCCACCGTCCCCGGCCAAATGATCGACTTTGTATTACCTGCGCCAATCTGGGCAGCCGGAGTACGTATCACGGGCAATGCAGAGCGACCACTAGGTGGAGTCACAGTGGCTGAGATAGATGCGCTTTCAGAAGCACTTCCTTCGGAGTGAATTACTTGGTTTAGTACAAGAAAAATCTGTCCGAACGAAAAAAGTTAGACAGCTTCGCGATAGTTGTCGAAGATAACACCACGTACATATCGACAACAAATGGCAGTATCTTACAGAAACCTTATGGTGGTGCCGTAGGAAATGGGGGTCAATTGAGATAGACCTTCCGGGAGACGATTTTGGGGCTACCAATGGCATCAATGAGGGTGGTGCCGTAGGGACTGGGGGATAATCGACGCAGGGCTGCGGGGACAATGAACTCACCAGAACCGTTCCGATAGCGGCGTGAGACTAAAAACATTTTACCCAGTGGTAGCAAATCTTCGCACACTGTACCAGCCAGCATCGAACGACATCGGACAAGTGATGTCACGCGGCCTCTCGATAGTAGTGGCAGAGTGTATGTCGTCAAATTCTTTGGGACACAAAAGCGCCCAAACTAAAGGAGTTGACATGAACTAACGTTCACCTATAGGCATGAAAATGGGTAGACTCAGGGGGCGGGACACCTGGAGGTCAGTGAAAGTGTTGGCACTGCGAGTCCGCAAAGGAGTTGGACTGGTGAACCTCAAGAGCACCCATTGATGTCGCCCCGGAAGGAGAGCGCGCAGGAGAGACTCCTGAAAAAGCGAGGTTCAAGGTGTCTTGCTTCGCTGGAGGAGTAAGGAGAAGCTCGCATGGAGGTCGTACGTTCACACTGCGCCGGATTGGACGTCCATAAGAAAAGCGTGGTGGTGTGCCGGATCACGCCCGGCCCAGCAGGCGGTTGGCAGCGAGAAGTCCGCCGGTTTGGCACGATGACGGTAGACATCCTGGCGCTTGCGGATTGGCTCCGGTCCGGTCAAGTGACCCCTGTTGCGATGGAAAGCACCGGTATCTACTGGCGTCCTCTCTTTAACCTCTTGGAAGATGAATTCGAAGTGTTGTTGGTCAATGCGCAGCACATCAAACACGTCCCGGATCGCAAGACAGATATTAATGATGCCCAGTGGATCGGTGAGTTGCTGCAACACGGGCTGCTCAAAGCCAGCGACATCCCGAGAGCTGACCAACGTGACCTGCGGGAACTGACGCGTTACCGAACCAAGCTGGTTCAAGAACGGACCCGCGAAATCAACCGCGTGCAGAAAGTGCTCGAAGACGCCAATATCAAGTTGGGTTCGGTCACGAGTAAGGTGTTAGGTGTTTCTGGGCGTGAGATGATTGAGCAACTGATTGCTGGCCAAGATGACCCAACCGCACTGGCGCCATTGGCGCGCGGACGGTTGCGGAAGAAGATCACCGAACTTGAGAAGGCATTGACGGGCTACATGCGTGAGACACACCGCATTTTGCTGCGGATCCATCTCGAACACATTGATGATTTGAATGGGAAGATCACGCTGCTCAACGACGAGATTGACCGATTGCTGATTTGTAATGGATCAGACTTAATCTGACACATGCGAACTACCCAACAGCCAAAACTGTTGTTGGTGTTGTGTCTGTCTGTCCTTCAAGCTCCTTCGCTTCAAACTGGTCGTCTAACATCTTCTGAAAGGCCAGGTGCTGGGTCTCACGGAAAGTCTGGAGCGGTGTACGGCCCTCACAATACTTGCCACTGTGACTGCGCTCGCGGTTGTACTGGTTCAACCACTCATCCAAGTCGGCCTGTAACTCATCGAGCGCAGTATACAGGGTTTTGCGGAAGGCGACCTAGTAGAACTCATCCTGCACCGTGCGGTGAAGCCGCTCGCAGATGCCATTGGTCTGCGGCGAGCGGGCTTTGGTCTTGGTGTGGTCGATACCCTCAATCGCCAGGTAAAGTTGGTACTCGTGATGCTGCAACGAACCGCAGTACTCGGTGCCCCGGTCGGTCAGGATACGCAGGACCGGCACTTCCTGCTGTTCAAACCAGGGGATGACCCGGTCATTGAGCAGGTCGGCAGCGGTGAGCGCGGTTTTGCTGGTGTACAGCTTGGCAAAGGCCACTTTGCTGTAGGTGTCGATGAAGGTTTGCTGATAGATGCGCCCGATGCCCTTGATCGTGCCCACGTAGTAGGTGTCCTGCGCCCCCAGATAGCCCGGATGCGCGGTTTCGATCTCGCCTACCGCTTCGCGCTGCTCCTTGGCTTTCTCCAGATTGTGCCGCAGCCAGATCGAACGCACCCCACCCGGCGAGACAAAGATGCCCCGCTTCTTCAACTCATTGCACACTCGCTTCTGCCCATGAGCCGGATAGTCGGTCGCGAACTTGACGACCGCCTCCTCTACTTCCGGCGCCACCCGGTTCTTGGGGTTGGGTTTCTGCCGACTAATTTCCCGCAGCCCCTCGCTGCCATGCTCAGCATACAGTTCTCTAAACCGATAGAAGCTGTCCCGTGAGTAGCCCATGATCCGGCACGCCTGGCTCACATTCCCCAGCTCTTCTGCCAGCCGCAGCAGACCCAGTTTGTTCTTGATGATCTTCTCTTCCGTCGTCATCTGACACTCCCTCTCAACACAGTTGAGTGTAACTAAAGTGTCAGATTAAGTCTCGACTATTTCAAATCAGTTGCTCAATCATCTCACGCCCAGAAACACCTAACACCTTACTCGTGACCGGACCCAACTTGATATTGGCGTCTTCGAGCACTTTCTGCACGCGGTTGGTTTCGCGGGTCCGTTCTTGAACCAGCTTGCTTCGGTAACGCGTCAGTTCCCGCAGGTCAGATCAGCCCCAGCGGCTCCACCCCGCTGTGCCCGGTCTCGGCCGGCTTGCCGCCCGTGCCGAACAGCAGCGCCCGGTCGATCTCCAGGGCGATGGCCATCATGATGTCGCGCCGGATCTGGCTCTCCAGCCGGGCGTCGGCA
>DAOUEM010000362.1:0-68835 GCA_034430555.1 Anaerolineae bacterium
TGGGTGCTGTCCAGGTAATAGATGTGCAGGAAGCGCTGCACCGCGATCTGGAAGCTGCCGCCCAGGTGGGCCAGTTGATTCAGGTTGGCGAACAACAGGTAAGGGCGCCCCGGCGTGAGCAGGTCCGCCATGAGGTCGGCGGCGGTTTCCGGCGTGCGGCAGTGCAGCGTCACCAGCGGGCGGAAGAGGTCGTGGCCGGTCTGGAAGCGGCCCACAAATCCCGCCGGCTGGCCGTCCGGATTGACGCGGGTCACCAGGGAGGAGCGCGCCGGTTCGTGGTACAGCGCGTAATAGGCGGTCGGCGCATCGGTCACGCTGGAATCATTGAGCATGAGGCGGATGATCTGGCGTTGGTCGTGGATGGACATGCCTGTATCCTGAGGCGCGGGAGCCGGACGGTGATGGGTGCCACGTTACGGTGAGTATAGCAGAACTCCAGTGGGGACGGTAGCTAGGTGCGGCCCATCCTACAAATCCAGGCCGGATATCGGCCATGTTTCGTGCAGCGCCGCCTGCGCCGCCGGGACGTCCGCCAGCCCCAGCAGGTGCGACTCGCAGCCGCAGTCCGACGCCCCAAAACCCCGCGCCGGGATCGTCGCCCCCGGCAGCAACCGCAGCGCTTCAGCCCAGGCGCATTCCAACCGTTCCGTCCCGGTCTGGAACCACACCGCGACGATGGGCGCGGCGGCGGTCAGCGCATCGACGTGCCAGTGCGGCTTTTTGGCCGTCCGCAGGTGACGCCCGACCCGCGCCCGCAGGCCGCCCGGTCCCCGCGCGCTGCCCAGGTAGACGTAGTGGCCTGCCGCCAGCGTCACCGCGCCCAGCCTGCCCGCCCGGAGGGTGATCGGTCTTTCCACCCGGAACAGCAGCGCATAGGTGCCCGGCTGGGCCGGTAACTCGGGCGGTGGCAGGTTGGCGGTCGGGCGATCCGTGGTCATCGATGGTGGTTCCTGGAGGTGAGGTTCGGCGCGGTTTGCGTTAGACTATACGGGTTGTTGGGCCGCTGGCAAGGAGACCCCTCATGCTGCTCACTTACGAAGCCATCTACGAACGGCTGGAAATCATGCACCAGCAGATCGCCCAGGCCATCGCCGGCCTGACTCCCGAAGCCCTCGACTGGACGCCGGGGCCGGACGTCCCCTCGCTGGCCGTGCTGGTGACGCACACCTGCGGCGCGGAGCGCTACTGGATCGGGGACGTGGCCGGGGGGGATATTTCCCACCGTGACCGCGACGCCGAATTCCGCGCGGCTGACCTGAATACGGCGATGCTGCTGGCCCACCTGGACGAGGTGCTGGCCCACAGCAAGGGCGTGCTGGAAGCCCTGACCCTGGACGACCTGGAAGCCGTCCGCGTATCGCCGCGCGATGGCCGCCAGTACACCACGGCCTGGGCGCTGGCCCACGCCCTGGAACATACCGGCATCCACCTGGGGCACGTCCAGATCATCCGCCAATGGTGGGACCGGCGTTAAACCCCGTCTATAATAGGGCGGCGTCTCCGCGGGAACCAGCAGAAAGGCCAGAATCGTCATGCCCAGGAAGGTGTTCGTCAGCGGCTGTTTTGACCTGCTCCACAGCGGCCACATCGCGTTTTTTGAGGAAGCCGCCGCTTACGGTGACCTTTACGTGGCCCTCGGCTCGGACCAGACCGTGTTCGACCTGAAGGGCCGCACGCCCATCAATACCGAAGACGAACGCCTCTACATGGTCAAGTCCGTGCGCTGCGTCAAGGACGCCTTCGTCTCGCAGGGTTCCGGCCTGCTGGACTTCCTGGGCGAATTTGAGGCCTTGCAGCCGGACGTCTTCATCGTCAACGAGGACGGGCACACGCCGGATAAACAGCAGCTTTGTGCCGAGCGCGATGTCGAGTACGTCGTGCTCAAGCGGGAGCCGCACGCCGGCCTGACCCCGCGCTCCACCACCGACCTGCGCACCGTCGACCGGATGCCCTTCCGCATCGATCTGGCGGGCGGCTGGCTGGACCAGCCCTGGGTGTCCGAGCACTATCCCGGCGCGGTGGTGACCATCTCCCTGGAGCCGACGCTGGAATTCAACGAACGCAGCGGCATGGCCTCCAGCACGCGGCGGGCGGCCATCGATATGTGGGGGCCGCGCCTGCCCGCCGGCGACCCGGAAAAACTGGCGAAGATACTCTTTTGTTACGATAACCCGCCGGGCACTGAGGTGATTTCCGGCTCGCAGGATGCCATCGGCCTGGTATTCCCCGGCCTGGCTTATGCCTACTACGAGGGCGAATACTGGCCCAGCCGCATCGACCAGCACCAGGACGAAGCGACGATGGCCTTCGTGGAAGAATCGCTGTACCTGATCACGCTGGGCCCGCGCCACGCCGACTTCGACGTGCTGGCCGACACCCGCATCGACCGCGCCGGGGCCAAAGCCCTGGCCGACGCCGCCGACGACCTGTGGCAGGCCGCCCTGGACCGGGACGTCGCCGCCTTTGGCGGGGCCATGCGCGCCTCGTTCGAAGCGCAGATCGCCATGTTCCCCCACATGGTGAACCAACAGGTGCTGGCCCTGGTGGACCGCTACCGCGACCAGGCCCTGGGCTGGAAGCTGTCCGGGGCGGGCGGCGGCGGCTACCTGATCCTGGTTTCGGAAACGCCTATCGAAAATGCGGTGCGCGTGATCGCCCGCCGCGCCAACGGATGACCGAACGAACACACATCACCCCTCAGGAGGATTTTTGATGAAAACAGCACTCGTTTGTGGCGCCGGCGGTTTTATCGGCGGGCACCTGGTGAAGAAGCTCAAGCGGGACGGCTATTGGGTGCGCGGCGTGGACATCAAAGCCCACGAGTTCGCGCCCACTCAGGCCGACGACTTCCTGCGGCTGGACCTGCGGGAGGAGGACAACTGCCGGACGGCCCTCAGCCGTGAGGGCGGCCCCTTCGACGAGGTGTACCAGCTCGCCGCCGACATGGGCGGCATGGGCTTCATCCACAGCGCCGAGTGCGAGATCATGCACAACAGCGCCCTGATCAACATCCACATGACGCACCAGGCCTCGCAGATGGGCGTGCCGCGCTACTTCTTCTCGTCCTCGGTGTGCGTTTACCGCGACATGAAACCCGGCGAGCCGGAAATGACCGAAGCCGAAGCCGTGCCCGCCAACCCGGACAACGAATACGGCTGGGAGAAGCTCTATGCGGAGCGGATGGCCATGGCTTACGGGCGCAACCGGGGCATGACGGTGCGCATCGCCCGCTTCCAGAACTGCTACGGGCCGGAGGGTACCTGGACCGGGGGCCGCGAAAAAGCCCCGGCGGCCATCTGCCGCAAAGTGGCCGAGGCCGAAGACGGCGGGACAATCGAGGTGTGGGGCGACGGCACCGCCGTGCGGTCCTACACCTACGTCGATGACATGGTGAACGGCATCTACCTGCTGATGCACTCCGACCTGCAAGGCGCGGCCAACATCGGCTGCCCGCAGTACGTGACCGTCAATGAGCTGGTGGAGGCGGTGGCCGAAGCCTCCGGCAAGACGATCCACATTAAACACATCGACGGCCCGGTTGGCGTGCAGTCGCGCAACTTCAGCAACGCGCGCATCTACTCGCTGGGCTGGGAAGCGAAGTTCATGCTCAAGGACGGCATCGCCCGGACCTATCCCTGGGTGGCGGCGCAGGTCAGGGCGGCGCAGGCCGTGCCATAGAGCGGCTGGCAGCGCGGTTTCATCCGGTATCACATTTTGAACGTAGGGTTTCCGTAGGGGCACAGTCGTGCCCTTACGTCGTTTTTGTGGCACAGTGATAAGGAAGATGTCAGGTGAGAGGGAGGGAGAACTCCATGAAATCGCTGCGGATGGCATTGTTAGGGCTGTTGATCGTGCTGGTGGGGCAGGTTGGATCGGGGGTGGTTGGCGCGCAGGGCGGCGGGTCCTGGCGGGTGCTCTCGGCGGAACGACTCGAACTGCCGGAAGGCGTGTCGCTATTTTTCCCCGCGCCGGACGGGCGTCAGGTCGCTTACGAACTGCCGGACGGAGAAGGCGGCTGGCAGCTCTGCCGCTTCCAGGTGGTAACCGGCGAACGGGCCTGTTATCCGCACCCGTTCCCGGAGGCGCATATCTCAATCGATCAGCCGTGGTCACTCGCGCCGCGTCCGCTGGCCTGGTCGCCGGACGGCAGTCAATGGGCGGTAACCGGACAGCCGCTGCTGCAGCCCTTCATCGATACCGACCCGGTGGTCATCGACCTGGCGACGGGCGCGCAAACCATCCTGTTGGACGACGGGCATGCCGGTTCGATCTATGGTGCGACGGATAACCCCGTATGGATCGACATGGTGCCCACCTGGTCGCCGGACGGCACACAGCTTGCCTTCTGGCGCTGGACCGTCAACGCCGACGATACGATTGCTGTACCGGTGGTGATCGTCGCCGCAGTGGATGGCGGCGAGCCGCGTACGCTGTTCACGCTGCCGGTTGCGGTGCCGGACCCGCGCATGATCGACATGGCCTGGTCGCCCGATGGCAATACGCTGGCACTGAACCTGCCGCTGTGGGACGACGAGGGGCGAGGCGGCCTGTGGTTGATCGACATCGATAGCGGACGCCTGACGCAATCCATTGACCAGCAGGCGGCAATAGATGTGCTGCTATACGCCCATGGCCTGCGCTACCTGGACTACAGCCATGTGACGGCTGGCCTGGCCTGGCCGCTGGCCTGGTCGCCGGCTGGGACACAGGTGTTGTTCCGGTTGGCGGAACTCGCCGAGCAGCCTTCGCTGGCCGCCTGGCCCGCCTGGAGAGACCTCGTCGATGGCTGGGTGGTATCACTCTCCGTCGAGCCGCCGCCTTACGTCGATCCCGATGGTGGCTGGCGTTTTATGCCGCTGTGGTTCACCTGGTCCCCGGATGGCGGGACCATTCTCGTGGCCGGGCCGGAGTACCCCCAGCCGCCCGATGATGCCCTGCAACCGTTGGGCGACTCCCTCGACTTTGCTGCTGCCTGGGAGGCGCATACCGTCTTCCTGGTGGACGTGGCGAGCGGCGCGGTCACGCTGCTGGGCCACCTGCCGGACGAAGGCTTCCACCTGCCGGTCTGGGGTCCGGCGGGCGACGTGCTGCTCTGCGGCCATCGCCTGGTCCTGGCGCGGGAATAACGCGGTGCGGATGCGGCCCGGCGGTATAATAGGCGGTATGATAACCTGAACACGCCTCCGGCGGACGTTTGATCCGCAGGGGGACGGTTGGCCATACGTCCCCCGCCGCCGGTTTCACCCTGGGAGAAGACCCATATGACCGCCAAACCTGCCGCCGTATTGGATTTCGCCGCCGACCTTGCCCCCCAACTGCAAGGCGATGTCCGCACCGATACCTACAACCGCGTGCTGTACAGCACCGACGCCAGCATCTACCAGGTGATGCCGCTGGCCGTGGTGGTGCCGCGTAACGCCGACGACGTGATCGCCGCCGTGCAGACCGCCGCCCGCTATCAACTGCCGGTCCTGCCGCGCGGCGGGGGCACCAGCCTGGCCGGCCAGACGGTGAACGAAGCTGTGATCATCGACCTCAGCCGCCTCAGCCGCATCCTGGAGATCAACGCCGCCGAGCGCTGGGTGCGCGTCGAGCCGGGCATTATCCGGGCGCGCCTGAACGCCGCCCTGGGCCAGCGCGGCTTCAAGTTCGGCCCGGACCCGGCCACCGACAACCGCGCCCAGATCGGCGGCATCACCGGCAACAACTCCACCGGCTCGCACAGCATCCTCTACGGCATGACCGCCGACCAAGTGATGCAGATGGACACCGTGCTGGCCGACGGCTCGCGCGTCGACTTCGGCCCGCTGAGTGACGAAGAAGTCGCGCAGAAGGCGGCGCTCGATTCGCTGGAGGGGCAGGTTTACCGGGGGCTGACGGCCATCCTGGCTGAGCACGGCAAGGCCATCCGCGACCGGCTGCCCCGCACCTGGCGGCGCTGCGGCGGCTACAACCTGGAACGGCTGATCCCCGGCGCGACCGATAACGTGTCGCCCATGCCGCCCCAGCGCTGGGCCGATGACCGCTTCAACCTGGCCAAGCTGATGACCGGCAGCGAGGGCACGCTGGGCACGGTGCTCGGCGTGCAGTTGAACCTGGTGCCGTTGCCCCGGGCGAAGGGCCTGGCCGTCCTGCACTTCGATGACCTGTATGCCGCCCTGGAAGCCATCCCGGCGCTGCTGGAAGTCGGGCCGAGCGCCGTCGAGCTGCTCGACCAAACGCAGATGGACCTTTGCCGCCAGTCGGAGGTGTGGTCGCGGCGGCTGTATTTCGTGGAAGGCCGTCCGTCGGCGGTGCTGATCACCGAGTTTTACGGCGAAAACGAGGCCGAGGTCGCCGCCAAGCTGGACCGGTTGGCGGCGCTCGTCAAGGGATTGCCCGTCGGGGCGATGCCGCGGCTGACCGATGCCCGGTCCCAGGCGGACGTGTGGGACATACGTAAGGCCGGGCTGGGCCTGTTGATGAGCCTGCGCGGTGATGCCAAGCCGCTGCCCTTCATCGAGGACGTGGCCGTGCCGGTGGACCACCTGGCCTCTTACATCCGCGACGTGCAGCGCGTGTGCGACGCGGTCGATACGCCGCTGGCGATGTACGCTCATGCCAGCGCCGGCTGCGTGCACCTGCGCCCCATCGTCAACCTGAAGGACGCCCAGGGCATCCGCGATATGGAGACCATCGCCCGGATGACGGTTGACCTGGTGCTGGGTTATCACGGCGTGCTGAGCAGCGAGCACGGCGACGGCCGCGTGCGCTCCTGGCTGAACCGCTACTTTTTCGGCGACGAGGTCTACGAGGCCTTCCGGCAGGTCAAGGCCGCTTTCGACCCGGAAGGGCGTTTGAACCCCGGTAACATCGTCGACGCGCTGCCCATCGACCGGCACCTGCGCTTCGGCGCGGATTACCAGACCGTGCCGCTCTACGAAAACCTGGACTGGTCGGCCGATCACGGCTTCGCCGGGGCGGTCGAGATGTGCAATGGGGCGGCCGTCTGCCGCAAGGTCGACGGCGAGACGATGTGCCCCAGCTACATGGTCACCTTCGAGGAGGAACACAGCACGCGGGGCCGGGCCAACCTGCTGCGCGCCGCCATGATGGGCCTGCTCCCGCGCGATCAGTTGTTCGGGGAGCGGATGGCCGAGGTGATGGAGCTGTGCATCTCCTGCAAGGCCTGCAAAACCGAGTGCCCCTCCCGCGTGGACATGGCCAAGATCAAGCTGGAATGGCAGGGCCACTACTGGCGGCACCACGCACCCTCCCTGCGAACGCGCCTCTTTGCCCACATGCCGCTCTTCAGCCGGATCGGCAGCCGCTTCGCGCCGCTGGCCAACGCCGTGCTGGGCTTCCGTCTGACCCGCAACCTGCTTGACCTGGCACTGGGCATCGACCGCCGCCGCAAGCTGCCATCCTTTGAACCGGCCTTTACCTCGCAATCGCGCCCCTTCACCCCAACCGGCAAGAAGGTCGTGCTATACGTGGACACCTGGGCCAACTACCACGAGACCGCCGTCGCCCAGGCCGCCTGGGACGTGCTGACTGCCGTCGGCTACGAGGTGATCGTGCCGGGCTACGCCTGCTGCGGGCGCACGTACCTCTCGAAGGGTTTCGTGGACCGGGCGCGCCAGGCCGCCGACCGCGTGATGAACATCCTGGCCCCCTATGCGCGCGCTGGCGTGCCCATCGTCGGGCTGGAACCGAGCTGCATCCTGACCGTGCGCGACGAGCACCAGTACCTCAGTCAACACCCCGACCGTGAAACCGTGGCCGCGTTTACCTTCACCTTCGAGGAGTTCGCCGCCCAGCACGCCGACGAATGGGCCGACCTGTTCGAAGCGGACGCGAGTCCGGTCTTGATGCACGGCCACTGTCACCAGAAGGCGATGGTTGGCACCGACCCGGCCCGGACGGCGCTCGGCCTGTGCCATGACCACGTGCACGAAGTCGACTCTGGCTGCTGCGGCATGGCGGGCGCTTTCGGCTACGAGAAGGAGCACTACGACCTCTCCAGGCAGATGGCTTATCGTAAGCTGGTTCCGGCCATGAGCAGCGCCGCCGAGGACGTGACGCTGGTCGCGGCGGGCACTTCCTGCCGCCACCAGATCAAGGATTTTGCCGGTAAGGATGCCCTGCACCCGGCCCAGGTGTTGGCGGGCGCTTTGCGAAGAAAGGCGAGCAGTGTCCACGAATGATCGCAAAAACAAACCCGAAGCCCCACTCGGCGGATATGTGATCGCCAGCATATTTGTGCTGGGTTTGGCGATTTGGGCTTTGGTCTTTTTGCTGAGGCAGTTTGCCAACCGCGGCTCGCTTTCGCCACAACTGGTCGATGGGTTGGCTGTACTCGCCGTGCTGGTCACGTTGGGGATGATTCTGCGGCCACCGCTGGTTCAGTTCTTCGCCACTGTGCGTGAGTTGCGTCAGTTCCCGCCGCCGGGGCAAAGGATAAAGCTTAACGGGCATCGGCTGCACCTGCATGTTATGGGGCAGGGTCCGGTGACGGTCATCTTTGAGGCTGGGGCGACCGGGTGTTCGTTGGATTGGAGCCTTGTGCAGCGAGAGGTGGCGCAATTCGCGCGTGTTTGCACCTATGATCGTGCGGGATACGGGTGGAGCGATCCCGGCCCCAGGCCGCGCACCAGCGCGCAGATCGTGGCGGAATTACGTACTCTGTTGCACCGTGCGAGCGTTCCAGGGCCGTATGTGCTGGTCGGGCATTCGGATGGCGGTTATCACGTTCGGCTGTTCGCCAGTCGCTACCCGGATGAAGTGGCGGGCCTCGTATTGGTCGATCCGGCGCACGAAGACCCTGAAGGACGTCTCGTACCGTCTATGGCTTTTCCAAACAAGCCGTTTATACAAGGCCTCAAGGCAATGGCGATCACGGCGCGTTTGGGTTTGATTCGCCTGGATAAACGGGCTGACCGTTTGCTCCTCCTGCAATCCTTTGAGCAATTGCCGGCCGATATCCAGGAGGTGCGCTGGGCGCTGATGACGCTGCCGAAAGCATTTCGCGCCGCCTATGACGAACTCAGCGTCCTGCCAGAAAGTGCGTTACAGGTCAGTGCCGCCGACCCGCTGCCGGACGTGCCGCTGGTCGTTCTCACGGCTGACGCCCATGATCCTGCGGGGCTGCCGCCCGACTTCCCGCTTGAGGGATTCGAGACCGTTTGGCGGGAGCTGCAAGCAGAGTTGGCGGGCCGTGTCCCTCGCGGCAAACAGGTCATCGTCGAGGAGAGCTGCAGCAGCTTTATTCACCTGAATCGGCCTGATGCCGTGATCGAGGCTATTCGGATGGTGATTCAAGAAACTCGGCAGTGAGTGGATTGGCCGCCACCCGATCAAGGACTTCGCCGGTAAGGACGCCCTGCACCCGGCCCGGGTCCTGGCAAGTCGGTTGAAGGAGCGATGATAGACAGATGCCCTCACGCGAACGAAACGAGCGGAAGTTTGGCAACTGGGAAGAATTACCGGATGGCGGGCGTCGCTACTGGCGCGAGCGGTCCGGCAGGCATTGGGGATTTCAGCGCATGATATTGCTCGTCGATGCGGACGAGAATACGGTATTGTTATTACAAGAAATCTACGATGATGATGGGACGTTGATGGAGCGGCATCAGAAGTATCCTGAGGATACCGGCCATGAAGTCCTGAAAGAGCGGGAGGACGAGTCGGCATGATCACACGGCAAACGGTGAGCGAACAAATACTGGCCTATCTCAACGAAGAAATCACGCTGGCCGAACTGGTGGACTGGTCAGAAAGAGCAGTGGGTTTCGCCGAAATAGAGCCAGATGATGATATCGACCTGCTAATGGATATTTTGATGTATCTGGCGGCGGCGGACTCGGCGGCATTCCCCTTGACGTGGGGCGTGCTGTCGGGTTTTCTCAGGCAGTTGGGGGTGTCCGTCCGGGTGCTGGCGGCCTAGGTTCTGAGAGGTGTTGTGCCTTTTCTGATTCTCTTCCTCGGCCTCGCCCTGCTGCTGATCGCCATCTGGCTGTGGCGGCGGGCTTGGCGGCGCGGTTGAAGCGTGGTTAAGGAGACTTCTGATGGGTACAAGCTACGGCGCTTACATTGTCGATTCGCCGCCTTTCACGCTAGACCTGGATGACATCAGGGCGCATTTGCCTGATGGGTGGACCATCAGCGATGGCCGTCCATCGAACCGAGAAGGACTGCAGGAGTATACCGTCAGCTTTACTTATCAAGCCACGAACCCAATACAGGCTGAGCGTCAGTGGAAGGCAGAAGTTACGCTTCACGACGATGGCAGTGTGTTCGTTTACCGGGGGTGGTACGATTTTATCTATTTCCTGGAGTGGTATCGCACGTACCTGTCGCCCGAATACAAGCTGATGGCGTCGCTTGGAGTACTGACGGGCCGAGGTAATTACACCATCATGCCCGGCTTCACGTGGGACACGATAGATCGCGAGTTGGAAAATGTAGGGCTGAAAGCGGAGATTGCCCCCTCCGATTTTTGGATTGGCCCTGCTCCGGATGTCGACCAGAGTTTGCAAGGGCAAGCGCTATTGAGCGCGCTGCGCACTTCGTACCCACATGCAATCGTATTTGCTGAGGAACCTGAGGAAAAAATCGTCTGGTATTGGTATGCGATGTGGGGTGTCGTAGACGTTGACCGTAAGAATGTAACCATTGTTGACCGCGACACTTCTCGGCTGGTCAATGTCGTGGATTGGTTTCGCGACCTGCTGCCAGAGGAAAGCCGCCGGTATTTTCAATGCACTATACGTAGCAAGCGCACGTTTTACACGCCTGTTGTGGACGAACACGACCACCGGTTGACGCTAAACGAGGTCAACGAAATGAGCATGAACATGGGCGACGGTTTTGATGTGGAACGATTGGCGGAGATTTGTGAGTATCTACGGGGGTTTGGCACGGAAGGCAAAACGCTGCCGGAAAAGCAACCGTAACCCATGGAATTCCTGACGCTGACCGCCGGCCTCGTCCTGCTGCTGATCGCCATCTGGCTGTGGCGGCGGACGCGGCGGCGCGTGACCCGGTTCGCCGTTGCCGTCCCGCTGACCGTGTTGGCGGTGATCGCCATCGTGGTGGGTGGGGTGCTCGTCTGGTACACCCACCGCCCGCTGCCACCGCCCGTCGACGCGTTGCCGCTGTTCCAGGGCATCACCTACACCCGCGAAGTCCACTCTGAGCCGCGCCCGCTGGTGATCCACGTGGTCGCCATCGACCTGACCGCGCCCGGCATCGGCTTCCTGGTCACGCCCGGCGACCCGGCAGGCGACCACCAACTGGCGGCCCGCACGACCTCACATTTTTTGCAGACCTCCGGTGTGCAGGTCGCCATCAACGGCGACTTTTACCGGCCCTGGTGGTACAACGGTCCCTGGGACTACTATCCCCACGACGGCGACCCGGTCAGCGTATATGGCGCGGCGGTCTCCGAGGGCGTGCGCTATTCGACGTCCGACGAAGTGTGGCGCTGGTCGCTGGCCCTTACCGCGGACAACCGGGCCAGCTTTGAAACCGGCGAGGCGGCGGGGTACAACGTGATCTCCGGCGACGTGATGATCCTGGTGGACGGCCAGGCGGTGGACCTTTCCGCCAACGTCTACCACCTGGACCCGCACCCGCGCACCGTCGTGGCGCTGGACCGGGCGCGCGAGACGCTGCTGCTGTTCGTGGTGGATGGCCGCCAGCCCAACTACAGCGAAGGCGTCACCTCCCCGGAGTTGGCCGCCATCGCCCTGGAGTACGGGGCCTGGGATGCCATCAACCTGGACGGCGGCGGCTCGTCGACGCTGGCCGTGCAGGGGCCGGACGGTGCGCCGCGCCTGCTCAACACGCCCATCGACATCGCCATCCCCGGCCAGGAGCGTCCGGTCGCCAACCACCTGGGCGTCTACGCCCTGCCGTTACCGGGCGACTCGTAGGGGCCGGGTGCGCGGTGCCCCAAGAGGGTATAAGGAGGGACATTCACATGACGGCTCAGGCGCCCAATACGCTGGAGATAAACGGCCACACCTACGGCATCATCGCCACCGAGGGCGAAGGGCTGCTCACGCCGTCCGATTTTGGTATTCAGCCCGTGATGATGTCGACCGCCTGCTGGCGGGGCTACATCACCCACTACGCTATAGTGGACGGCGTCCTGACCCTGGTTGGTCTGCGTATGTGCGCCGAGGAAGACCAGTACAAGCCCATCGCCGGGATCGAGCCGACCATGGAGGTGTATGAGCCGGTCGAGGGCAAGCGCTATGCCGAGGCCGTCTACAGCGACCTGGCCATCCGGACCCACTTCAGCGGGGCGATGCTGGCCGGACGTGATTTTGTCGATGTCCTGTACCGCCACATGGCTTTTCAAAAACCGTGGGGATACCGCGTCCTGCTGGAAGTGGTCGTCGCCGATGGCCGCGTGGAACGGGTGCAGGATCACTCGGATGAGGCCAGGGGCATCCGGACGGTGATCGCGCAGATGGAGAACCCGCGCGATGTGATGGACTTCGAGCGCAAAATCGGGCAGGACCGTTTTCCCTACTTCGACCGCGATCTGGGCTTCACCTGAGAGGGCGAGTTGGTTGGCGGTACGTACTGAGTGGCTAAGCCATTCCCGCCAGCCGGAGTACGGTGTGCAGCATCACGTCCCCCGCGTTGACTACGTCCGCGTCGCGCGTGTACTCCGCCGGGTTGTGGCTCACCCCGTCCACCGACGGCACGAAAAACATCCCGCTGGGCGTGAGCGCGCTCAAACTCATCGTATCGTGCCCGGCAAAGCTCATCAGCCGCGTGTGACTCAGGTCCAGCGACTCCGCCGCGCCCTCGATGGCGGCCATCACGCCCGCGTCCATCGGGGCCGGTGTGACGCCCCCCGCGCTCTCGATGTCCAGCGCCAGGTCGAATTCGGCAACGGTCTCCTCCGCCAGCGCGAACAGCGCCGCCCCCATCGCATCGAGCTGTTCCGACGACCCGTGCCGGAACTCCAGGGCCAGCCGGACCTGCCCCGGCACGATGTTAAACGCCCCCGGCCCGACCGCCAGCTTGCCGCAGTTGACCGTGCCCGGCAGGAAGTCGGCCAGCACCCGCTCCCTGGCCCGTCCCACGAAGGCCGCCGCGCCCCACAGCGCGTCACGCCGGCCGGGGACCGGCCTGGTGCCGGCGTGCGCCGCCTCCCCGCGGAAGGTCAGCCAGTAGTCGCGGATGCCCACGATGCCGGTCACCACGCCGATGTCGAGGCCGGCGTTTTCCAGCCGTGTGCCCTGCTCGATGTGCACCTCCACGTAGCCGGCCAGCGATGCCGGGTCGCGACGGGCGCCCAGGATGCTTTCCGGTGTCAGGCCCGCCCGGTCCAGCCCGGCCCGGAAGACGTCGGGCGGCGTGTGCGGATGGTGAATGTCCGCCTGGGTGAGCTGTCCGGCCAGGGCGCGGCTGCCCAGCAGGCTGATGTGCGTGCCCTCCTCGTCGGTGAAGCTGATGACTTCCAGGTGCACGGGTGGCGCGAAACCCGCCTCCTTGATCACGCGCAGGGCTTCCAGCGCGGCCAGCGCCCCCAGCGCCCCGTCGAAGGCTCCCCCGTCGACCACCGTGTCCAGGTGGGAGCCGAAGAGCAGGGTGGGTGCGTTCGGGTCGGCGGCGGGTAGGACGGCGGACTGGTTGCCCGCGCCATCCACCCGGTAGATGAACCCGTCTGCCTCGACGCGCTGTTGGAACCACGTCCGCGCGGCCATGTCGGCTTCGGACAGCGCCGGGCGCGAGACCCCGCCCCCCTCCACGCCCTCCGGGGCGCCGATGGCGGCCAGGGCGGCCATATCGTCCAGCAGGCGTTGGGCGTTGACAGTCGTTGGGGGCATCTTATTCTCGTCTTCCAGGGCAGAGTCGGCACACGATGTTGATTATGCCGTTTCCGTCTGATTCTGTCATGTGGGCAAAAAAACCTGTTCTCGCATCGCCCGGCGGGGTATACTGGCGGGTCGTACGTGCTATATTAAAAACATCAACAACGAGGACTCAAATCCCCATGCGATTAGGCATTATCGGTCTGCCGCAAAGCGGCAAAACCACGATCTTTAACGCGCTGACCGGGCAGAATCTACCCACCGGCTTCGGCGCTTCCGGGCAGATGGAAGTCCACACCGCCGTCGTGCCCGTGCCCGACGACCGCGTCGATTTCCTGAGCGGCATCTACCAACCCAAAAAGACCACCTACGCCACCGTGACCTTCAAGGACATCGGCGGGCTGGACAGCGGCGTGGGCGAGGGCGGCCTGAGCGGTCCGCTGCGCAACGAGCTCACCCAGGTGGATGGTTTCGTGCACGTGACCCGTGTCTTCGCGGATGACAACGTGCCCCATCCCCTGGAAACCATCGACCCCCAGCGCGACCTCGACACCATGGAGAGCGAGTTCCTGCTGCTGGACCTGATCGCCGTCGAGAACCGGCTGGCCCGCCTCAAAGAGGAATGGACCAAGGGCAAGATGGAAAACCGCCGCTTTAACGAAATGGAAACGGCGGTGATGGAGCGGCTCCAGGCCCAGTTGGAGGCCGGCCAGCCCGTGCGCGCCCTGGACGATCTCACCCCGGACGACCTGAAGATGATGCGCGGTTACGGCCTGCTGACCCTCAAGCCCCAGTTGGTGCTGCTCAACACCGGCGACGAGGCGGTCACGCCGGAATCGCAGGTGTCCGTCGTTGGGGCGCGGACGGCGCTGGCCGCCCTGCAAGGGGCCATCGAGGCCGAGATCGCGCAGCTTTCGCCGGCGGACCGCGCTGACTTCCTGGTCGAGTATAATATCGAGGAGCCGGGCGCGTCCCGCGTGATCCGCCTCAGCTACGACCTGCTGGGCATCCAGTCCTTCTTCACCATCGGCGGCGACGAGGTGCGGGCCTGGAGCCTGCCGCGCGGGGGCACGGCGGTGGACGCCGCCGGGACGGTCCATACCGACCTGGCGCGGGGCTTCATCCGGGCGGAGGTGATGACCATTGATGATCTAAAGGAGCTGGGCGACGAGAAGGCGGTCAAAGCGGCGGGCCGCCAGCGCCTGGAAGGCAAAACCTACCTCGTGCAAGATGGCGACGTGATCACCATACGCTTCAACGTCTGACGCCGCCGGAGGCTTTCCCCGAGGAGGCAGTTCCCATGAGCGACGACGACATCCGCGTGACTCCCTGGGATGGTGCCGATCCGCCGACCGAGGCCGCCCTGCTGCGCCGGTATGCGGCCGAGGGTATGAGTCCCTGTACGTGGTCCAACGGGCCGGGTGACGTGTACGCCCCGCACAGCCACGGTTATCGATTCGTGACCGTGTCGGAGCTTCTGGCCTTGAACTGAGAGCGATGGACCACTGTCGGGCCGGGGGACCTGGTTTGCCTGGAAGCCCACCGGCGCTGATCGATCCCTGGAAGGTGGAGGACGCATGTCTGACGAACTCAACGCCACGCTGAACTTCCCGCCCGGCTTTTTGTGGGGCACGGCCACCGCCGCTCACCAGGTCGAGGGCGGCAACCACAACAGTTGGACCGCCTGGGAGAACCTGGGCGGCGGGCGCGTCTACGGCGACCACGTCAGCGGGGCGGCCTGCGACTGGTGGAACGGGCGCGCCGAGCAAGACTTCGACCGGGCCGCTTCCCTGAACAACAACGCCCTGCGTCTCTCCGTGGAATGGAGCCGCATCGAGCCGGAGCCGGGCCGCTGGGACCCGGACGCCCTCGACCGCTACCGCCAGATGATCCTGGCCCTGCGGGCGCGCGGCCTGGCGCCGATGGTCACGCTGCACCACTTCACCAATCCCCTCTGGTTGGAGGAGCGCGGCGGCTGGCTGGACGACGAGACGCCAGAGCGCTTTGGGCGCTACGCGGCCAGGGTGGCCGACGTCCTGGGCGAGCACGTCGACCTGTGGTGCACCATCAACGAGCCGGTCGTCTACAGCACGGTCAGTTACCTGCAGGGCAAGTGGCCGCCCGGTCAAGCGGATTTCGGCCAGGTGATGGCCCTGTTCGGCCAACTGGCGCGGGGCCATGCCGCCGCCTATCACGCCATCAAAGCGATCCGGCCGGCGGCGCAGGTCGGGCTGGCCAAGCACCAGATCAGCTTCCGCCCCGGCACGCCGCTGCTGGGCCATGGGGGCGTTTGGCTCCTGCACCGCCTGTTTAACGAGACCTTTTTTGGCCCCATGACCCACGGCTGGCTGAAGTTCCCGTTCCAGCGCGCCGTGCCGATCCCCCAGGCGCGCGATACGCTGGACTGGGTCGGCCTGCAATACTACAATCGCTACACCGTTTGCTTCAAGCCCTCCCAGCCGAAGATGCTCTTGTTTGATACCTGCGCCCGCCCGGACGTGCCGCACGGTCCCGGCGAGTGGGGGGAGCTGGCCCCAGAGGAGAGCCTGCCGCGGATCCGCCACCTCTATAAGCTGGTGCGCTGCCCGGTCTACGTCACCGAGATGGGCGTGCCCGACAGCGACGACAGCATCCGGCCCGGCTACCTGGCCCGCACCCTGCGCGCGGTGTGGAAGGCCTGCATGCACAGCTACCCGGTCAAGGGCTTTTTCCACTGGAGCCTGGTGGACAACTTCGAGTGGGCGGAGGGTTACGACCCGCGCTACCGCTTTGGGCTGTTCGGGGTGGATTTTGCCACGCAGGCGCGGACCGAGCGTCGCAGCGCCCGCCTCTACCGCGCCGTGTGCGCGGCCAACGCCCTGAGCGCCGCCATCGTCCGCGAGCACGCCCCGGAAGCCCTGGCGGAGACCTTCCCCGCGCCGCGCGCGCAGTTCTGATTGCCCTCGCCCCGGCGGCCTTGCTATACTGCGAGCGTACCGGAGATTGAGGGGGATTGCATGAAACGGATTGCTGCACTTATCCTGGTTTTTCTCGTGTGTGGGGCCGCGTCTGGCCCTTCGCTGGTGATGGCCCAGGGTGATGGCGAGACCTGCCCGGCCCTCGTCGATTCAGCGCTGGCGTTGACCGCTGATTCCTGCGCGGCGGCTGGGCGCAACGAGGCCTGTTACGGGCACAGCCAGGTTGAGTGGCAGCCGCAGCCCGATGCGGAAGGCCTGGTATTCGAGCAAGCCGGGGACATCGTCGACGTGGCCGGGCTGGCCAGCTTGCGTACGTCGGCGCTGGACGTGGCGGCGGAGACCTGGGGTATTGCCCTGCTGCGCCTGCAAGCCGACCTGCCCGACTCCCTGCCTGGGCAGAGACCGCTGCCCGGTCAGAACGTGACGATGCTGCTTTTTGGCGATGTGGCCCTGGCCGATGCCGGCGGATCGGCCCCGCTTGTCGACACGGTGGAAGCGGCGGCCACGACGGGCGTCAACATCCGCGCCCTGCCGATGACCTCGGCCCCGGTCCTGGGATCGCTGCGGGCCGGCGAAACGGTCAGCGTCGACGGCCGGCTGGCCGATTCGAGCTGGGTGCGCGTGCGCCTGGCCGGTGATGAGGTCGGGTGGGTCGCCGCGCCGTTCCTGGTCGGCGACTTCGACTTGGCAGACCTGCCGACTCTCAGCGGCGATAGTGAGTCTGGGGAACAGGCCGGCCCAATGCAAGCCTTCACCTTCACGACCGGCTTTGGGGCCGTTCCTTGCGCTGCCGCGCCGCCCGACGGCCTGCTGCTGCAGACGCCCACCGGGCAGCGGGTGACCCTGCGCGTGAACGGCATCCGGCTGACGCTTGGCTCTACGGCGTTTTTGCAGGCGGAAGCCGGCGGCGACATGGTGGTGAGTGTGGTGGAAGGCCAGGCAGCCCTGGCCGCGTTCGGCGTGGCGCAGACTGTGCCGGAAGGTGCGTATGCCACCGTGCCCTTGGACGATGATGGGCTGGCTTCCGGCCCACCCGCCGCTCCAGCGCCGTATGACGAGGCGGCCCTGTCGGCCCTGCCGGTGGGGAACCTGGATCGGACTATCGTCGTCGCCCCCGCCTGGGACGGGGAGCCGGTCGCCGCCGCCGAAGAAACGATCGCCGGGCCGGATACGGCGGAGACTCAAGAACCGGCGGTATCTGACCCGCTGGCCTCGGTTGGCGCGGACGATCCATGCATGGTGGGGGCGGGGCCCAGCAACGTCAACCTGCGCAGCGGGCCGGGCACGAACTACCCGGTGCAGGGACAGCTTGGCGCGGGGCAAACGGCCAGCCCTGATGGTCAGGCGGTGGGCGCGGATAACATGACGTGGTGGCGGTTGGCTGATGGCACCTGGATCCGCTCGGACGTGGTGGGATCGGCGGGGGCCTGCCCGGCGCTGCCGGTGGTGACGGATGGCCTGCCGCCTCCGCCCGCGCCACCGTCCTCAGGCGGGGGGACGGAAACCGTGCGGGTGCATATAGCCCCCGACTTCTGCGAAGTTTACGGCGAGCTTCGGCCCGGCGTGCGTGTCCAGTTGGAGGCGGGGTCCGGTTGCAGCCCTACTGCTGAACGCCGGGCCGCCGTGACCGCCGCCAACATGCCCGGCTTTTACGTGGATGGCGTGCCTGTTGGTGGCGTGTTCTATGAATCTGAGGTGTACGGCTTGGTTAGCCAGTGTTACACTATGGAGACACATGCCTACTGGATCGCCACACCCGGCACGCATGGTTTTACCCAGGATGGTCGGCTGACCGATGGCGATATGACGACCTGCCTGTTCACCGTACCGGAATGATGTGGCATGCTGCCGTACAATCAGGTTAGGGATGGAAGAAGGCATGGTCATTCGACGGTTCCTATTGCTGGGCCTGCTGTGGACGCTGGTCGCCGGGGCGCTGCCGGCGCTGGCCCAGGGCGATCCCGATGTCTGCCCGGCCATCATGACGGCGGCGCTGGAGTCGACCGGCGATTTGTGCGCGTCGACAGTCCGCGGCGAGGTGTGTGTCGGCCATCCAACCGTCGTGGCGGACCTCTTCGCCCGGGCGGAGGATGCGGGCGCGGTCTTCGCCAGGCCGGGCGACCGGGCCTCGGCGGCGGCTTTCCAGCGCCTGCAAGCCGCGGCCCTGGACCCTGACGCCGGCACGTGGGGGGTGGTCCTGGCGCGGCTGGGGGCCGGTCTACCGGAGTCGCCCGCCGACCTCTACCTGACCCTGCTGCTGCTGGGCGGCGTGGACCTCGTGCCGGGCGTGCCGCCGCCCCCGCTCTTCGGCCTGACGCCCGCCGGGACGGTCAACGTGCGGCGCGGCCCTTCCACCCGCGACCCGATCGTCGGGCAGTTCACGCCGGGCCAGAACATAGTCACCGATGGGCGGCTGGCCGACTCGTCCTGGCTGCGCATCCGCTGGGAAGAAAGCCACGCCTGGGTTTTTGCCGAGCTGGTGCGGCCCCAGGGCGATGTCGCCGGGCTGGACGTGATCGATCCCCATGAGCCGCCGCTGGTCTACGGGCCGCTGCAGGCTTTTTCCCTGGCGGCGGAGCCTGGTAACCCGGCCTGCCCGGGGATCCCGCCGGGCGGCCTGCTGGCGCAGACGCCGGACGGCGCGGGCGAGGTCACGCTGCTGATCAACCAGGCCTGGCTGCACATCGCCGGCACTGCCTGGCTCCGAGCCGAACCAGGGTTGATGCGCGTGTGCGCGGTGGCGGGCGGCATCCGGCTGCAAACGCGCCCGGGGGATGCTTTTGCCCTGGCGGGG
Source organism: Anaerolineae bacterium (assembly GCA_034430555.1). Taxonomy (GTDB): domain Bacteria; phylum Chloroflexota; class Anaerolineae; order Aggregatilineales; family Ch27; genus DAOTXK01. Next base: position 19,566 of record DAOUEM010000362.1, read on the forward strand.
TCGTGTATCTCGCTGCCGCTCGACGATACACCCGCGCCGGCCGCTGCCCCCGACCCGGCGGAGCCGTTCGAGGCGACTCCCTTAGCGCCCGCCCTGGCCCTGCTGCCGGCAGTGGTCCCGGTCCCCCCGCCGCTGACCGACGACGCCATCGCCGCGCTGGCCGTGATCCCGCCCTCCGGCGTATGGCAGGCCGTCTATGATACGGCCGCGTTGAGCTGCCCCAGCGGCTTCGGCGGCCCGGTCGACGTGTCCGCGTCGAACGGGCCGCGTGATATCACTTTCTTGCCGGGTGGGGGACGGGCCGAGCTGACCGAGCCTGAGACCCGCCAGCCGCTGATCTTCGCCCGCACCGCGCCGGACGTTTTCAGCGCCGCCACCGCCGGGGATGACGGTACTATCGAAGTGGTGACCTGGCGCATCGCCGCCCCGGATCGCCTGGAGGGACTGTCGGTGCTCACTTTCCCGGATGACTGCGTGGTAGAGGCGCCCTTTGTCTTGACCCTGGACCGGTAGCCCTCGACGTTTCACCGCTCAGAGCGCGTGAGTCCCACCTGCCAAAAGCGGCCAATTTGTGTACACTCCGGACAAAGACTATCTGGTTATTTTGAGGTGGGATAATGGTAAAAGTAATGTCGAGATTGATGCTGATCGCAGGGCTGTGTGTGCTCGCCCTGCCGCTGGCGGCGCTGGCCCAGCAGGGCGAAGAAGCCTGCCCGGCCTTCGTCTTCGAAGCGCTGGAAGTTTCGGCGGCGGCCTGCGACGGCACCGCCCGCAACGAGGCCTGTTACGGGCATGACGATGTCAGCGCCGAGCCGGTCCCGGACGCGGCGACCTTCACCTTCGCCGCAGCCGGCGACATCGTGCCGCTGACCGACCTGCGCCGCTTGCAGCTGGAGGGCATGGACCTGGCCGACCAGACCTGGGGGGTGGCTCTGCTGCGTCTGCAGGCCGACCTGCCCGATACGCTGCCCGGCCAGAACGTGACGCTGGTGTTGTTCGGTGATGTCGTGCTGGACAACGCGCCCCTGGCAGCCGACGCCGGCGGCGAGTCCTTCGGCCCGATGCAGGCCTTTTATTTCGCCACCGGCCTGGGCGACCCGCCCTGCGCGGAAGCGCCGGTCAGCGGCCTGCTGATCCAGACGCCGGAGGAGGCCGAACAGGCCATCACCCTGACCATCAACGAGGCCACCGTCACCCTCGGCTCGACGGCCTTTTTGCAGGCGGAAGCCGGGGGCGATATGGTGGTCAGCCTGCTGGATGGCGCGGGCCAGATCACCGCCGCGGGCGAGACCCAGGCCGTGCCCGCCGGGTCGCAGACCCGCCTGCCGCTCGACGACGACCTGGCCGCTGCCGGGCCGCCCTCCCCGCCGGAGCCGTTCGACGAGACGCGGCTGCTGGGCCTGCCGCTGGACCTGCTGGCGGAAGAAATCGAGGTGCCGCCCCCGCTGACCGAGGACGAGATCGCCGACTACCTGGCATCGCAGGCCCCGGTCGGCGGCGGCCTGCCCACACCCGGCATCTGGGTGGTGGAGACGACGGTGGTCAGTATCACCTGCGAGGGCTTCAGCCAGACGATGGACATGAGCGCCGAAAGCCGGGGCGAGCAGGGCGTGCTCACCGTGGAAGACGGCGGCGCGACGATAGTCGTATCGGACCTGGAGGAAGGCGTGATCTTCACCTTTGAGCGGGCCGCGGACGGCGCGTACACCGCCTCCTTGACCGTGGAGGGTATGGTGATGGCGATGACGATTACCGTGCTCGACAGCGAGACGATCGAGCTGCGCCAGGAGGGGGCTCAGGAAGGGTGCACGTTTACGACCATGACGACGATTGTCCGCGTGGGCGACGCCAAGTAGTTCGCGGCGGTCAATCGGTTTGCATCAGGGCGCGGCGCTGTCCGCGTCCTGTTGATTCCCGTTTCTCTCACCGCTGCTTTTCGCCAGCCGCTCGCTGTTAATCCCCCCGGTACGACTGCGCCCGCGCCACCAACTGCTCGACGCATTCCGGCGGCACCTGCTGCTGTCCCAGCCGGATCACGCCGCCCTTTTCCCGGTGGAAGTCCGTGCCGCCCGTCTGGATCAGGTCGTACTGGCGGGCCAGCACGCGCATCCGCCGGGTGAAGGCCGAGTCGTGGTCCGGGTAGTAGACCTCCAGCCCGTCCAGGTCGTAGCCGATATATTCCGGCAGCAGCGAGTCGAGATTGGGCACGCGGATGGGGTGGGCCAGCACGATCGCGCCGCCCGCCGCGTGCAGCAGCCGGATCGCTTCCGGCGGGGAGAGGCGGTAGCGGTCCACAAAGGCCGGGCCGTCGTCGGCGATGTAACGGTCGAAGGCTTCCTGCAGCGAGGCCACGTGACCGGCTTCGCGCAGGGCCATCGCCACGTGCGGCCGGGTGACGGCCCCCTTGCCGGCGATGGCGCGCACCCGCTCGTAGCTGATGGCCATGCCAAGTTCATTGAGCCGGGCCACCATCTGCTCGGCGCGGGTCAGCCGCACCTCGCGGATGTGGCGCAGTTTGTCCTGCAGAGGCGCATTATCGAGATCGTAGCAGTAGCCGAGAAAATCCACGGAGAAGCCGCCGCGCGGGGTGGTGGGGTCCGGCTGGAAGGTGGCCAGTTCCAGGCCGGGCAGCACGGTCAGGCCCGTGCCTTCGGCGGCGGTCATGGCAGCCGGCAGCCCGTTGCTGGTGTCATGATCGGTCAGGGCGATGGCATCCAGTCGCCGCGCCAGGGCCAGGGAAACAACTTCCGACGGCGTGTGGTCGCCGTCGGATGCAGTGGAATGAATATGCAGATCGATTCGGTGATAAGACATTAATCAGGCACTTTTTCGGCGGTGAAGACCCCGCGCGTCCGCGCCGGATTTACCGAGGCTCGACGACGAAACGAAGGGCGGTGCGTTCCTGTCCATCAATGATGGTCTCGGTGAACATGACCACAAAAACGACGTCGATACCATCTTCGGCCAGATATCCACGGGCAATAGCCATTGCTTTGACTGCCTGATTGACCGCCCCGGCGCCAATGGCCTGGACTTCGGCGCGGTTGTGTTCGCGGGTAACGCCAGCGATGGCGCCGGCCACTGCCGTCGACCGCGAGCGGGCGGAAACCTTAATGACATCTACGTGCGGGTGATCTGCTTCAGGGATCGGCGGGTGATCCACTTCAGGGATCGAAGGAGATGGAGGCGTTTGCATGGCTTGGTTTCCTTAGCTAGGTTGTTATTTTTACGTTGACTAAAAGGATTTTTAGGCACCTTAATTGTATAGGAATTCTGGGTCAAGTCTACAGCGTTTGCGAAAAACATGACAAACGGCCATAACCTTATCGTGACAATAATCATGCCTGTAACAGGATATTTGACAGTTGCCGTTAACAGGATGAAGGCTACCCAAAACCGCTGGATAAAGCCGCCAGCGCGGCTACAATCGGCAGCCGCACATGCCCCGCGCCGCCCCCATCAGTGGAAAACGCGCCGCTGCGGCGGGGTGGACCACCGGGCCGGGACCGGGCCAGTACCTTTGGGGGATAATCCGGCAGGGGGGCGAATCGGGCTTGCCATGTGGCAGGGCGGCGTCTATCATATCAGCCAGCCTGACGCGTCACGGCGCGGCGGGCGCGGGGTACCGGCCCCGCTCGGGCTGCTTTTACCAGGGTTAGGCCTTAGGGAGGCGTCCGCGCCGCCGGCCCGGCTGCCGGGTAAATTTTAACATAACCCGCGCGCGGCACCGGTGAACGGGCGGCCGATCCCAAGATGTTGGGGAGCAGCCGGGGGCTTCCCCTGTTGGTAGCCCTTAGCAGCCCACGGACTCGGCACACAGTGATGGTCTGACCGGCAGGGCTAACGTTAAAGATTGGTGCGAGTTTTACCGAAGCTTAAAACCTTAAATATTTTAAGGTTGGGGCGGGGTTTTGGGTTGAGCCGTTGCCGACTCTCTGCTAGAATTAGGGTAACGGTCCAGATAGGAGCAACCGTCGTTCCCCGGCGCTCCCTCGTCTCAAACATCGACACCATCTCGACAGGTCAGATTACATCGAACCTGACGGCCACGGCACGGCAGATGTGTTTGTTATTATCCGTTGTGGCTATCGCACCGCTGTTCAGGGGGCTTTATGACTAGTGGGAGTACATCCACCAGTGCACGTATGAATGCGCGCGATGCCTGGCAGGCCACGCTGGGCCAGCTTGAGTTGCAGCTCAACCGGCCAACCTTTGAGACCTGGGTCAAAGGGGCCGAGCTGCTGGCCTACGAAGATGGCTCGTTCATCGTCAGCGTGCGCAACGCCTACGTCAAAAGCTGGCTGGAACGCCGCCTGTACGGCTCGATCCGGCGCACCCTGGCCGATCTCTTTGGCCGGGTGGTGGAAGTGCGTTTCGTGGTGTACGATCCCCTTGAAGAGCAGGACAACCTGGGGCCGCTGTGGCAGGGCGATGGCCAGCCGGGTGAACAACCGCTCGACGACATGACCGCCGACGAGGCTTACGACGACTACGCCGACGAGGCCTTCGACGACCGCCAAGAAGCGCCCGTTTACCCGCCAGAGGATTATGACGATCACCCCACCCGCGTCGAGCGCCGGCGCAGCAGCGAGGGCAACCTCAACCGCCGCTACACCTTCGATACCTTCGTCGTCGGCAGCAGCAACCAGCTGGCGCACGCCGCGGCGATGGCCGCCGCCGAGCGCCCCGGCACCGCCTATAACCCGCTTTTTATTTACGGTGATGTCGGCCTGGGCAAGACCCACCTGCTGCACGCCATCGGCAACGCCTGCCAGGACGACGGGCTGAGCGTGCTCTATATCTCCTCGGAGCAGTTCACCAACGACCTGATCGAGGCCATCCGCGCCCAGAATACCAACACCTTCCGCAACCGCTACCGCCGCGTCGATGTGCTGCTGGTGGACGATATCCAGTTCATCGCCGGCAAGGAAAGCACGCAGGAAGAGTTCTTCCACACCTTTAACGCCCTGCACAGCGCCAACGCCCAGATCGTGCTGGCCAGCGACCGCCGTCCCCGTTCGATGGCGACCCTGGAGGAGCGGCTGCGCTCGCGCTTTGAGTGGGGCCTGATCGCCGACATCCAGCCGCCCGACCTGGAAATGCGCATCGCCATCCTCAACGAGAAGGCCGAGCAAAGCGGCCTGGAACTGACGGAAAACCTGGCCGAGGTCATCGCCAACCAGATCCGCGGCAACATCCGCGAGATGGAAGGGGCGCTGACGCAAATCCTGGCCCAGTCCCGCCTGACCTATCAGCCGCTCTCGGAAGACCTGGTCCGGCGCGTGCTGAAGGAGTTCCGCGCTCCCCGCCGCACGCAGACGGTCGAGGCCGTGCTGGAAGCCGCCGCCGAATTCCATAACCTGTCGGTGGACGACCTGACCGGCCCGCGCCGCACCAAAAAGATCGTCCTGGCGCGCCAGCAGGCCATGTACCTGGCGCGGGAAGCGACTGAAGCCTCCCTGCCTCAGATCGGGGCGGCATTGGGCGGGCGTGATCACACCACTGTCATGCATGGCTACAGCAAGATGGCTGAAGCCATTGAAACCGACGAAGAACTGCGCCAGGAGATCAAGCAGATTCGCCTGCGCCTCTTCGAGGACGACTATTAGTCCGGACCACGCACGAATCCGGCAGGGACGACGCAGCGCCAGGGGCGGGGCGTCGTTTGTGTTTCAGGAGGGTGTATGACACAGGAGCCGCCCATGGATGACCTGGCCCGTTTCAACCAGCAGCGCTGGGATGCGCTGGTGAAGGCTAACGTGGCCTATTCCCGCCCCCTGCTGGACCTGGACGCCGCATCGGCCCGGCGGCTGGTCGACCCGTTCGACGTAATGGGCGACGTGGCCGGTAAAAACGTGCTCTGCCTGGCCAGCGGCGGCGGCCAGCAGTCGGCGGCCTTCGGGCTGCTTGGCGCGCAGGTGACCGTGCTCGATTTTTCCGCGGCGCAGTTGGCACGGGACCGGCAGGCGCTGGATCACTACGGCCTGGCCGCGGCGCTGATGCAGGGTGATATGCGCGACCTCTCCGCTTTTGCGGATGACGCCTTCGACCTGGTGTGGCAGGCCTACTCGATCAACTTCGTGCCGGCGGCGGCCCCGGTCTTCGACGAGGTGCGGCGTGTGCTCCGCGGCGGCGGGCAGTATCGACTGGAGTGGGCCAACCCCTTCCAGATGGGAGCGGACGAAACCAGTTGGACCGGCCAGGGTTATGTGCTGTCGCGAGTGTACGGCGACGGCGAAGTCCACTTCGACGACCAGGACTGGGAAGTATGGGCCGAGGACGGCACCTGCCAGCAGGTCGCCGGCCCGCGCGAATTCAACCACTCGCTGAGCACGGTCATCAACGGGCTGCTGGCCCGCGATTTCCGTTTGCTGGGCTTGTGGGAAGAGGCCAGCGGCGATCCGGAGGCCGATCCGGGCAGTTGGGCGCACTACAAGGCCGTCGCGCCACCTTATCTCACAATCTGGGCGCGGCTCGCACCGGCCTGAGCGTGCGCCAGTTTCCCGCGCGGGTACATACCGGTTTTGTCAAAATTCCACGTTACCAGTAAGATATCAGTTAATTAGTGGGGAAACAGTTCCGGCCCAGGCCAGGAGGCGGATCATGCTGCGTATCTATATCAGCTACCAGCTTCAATCCAGCGCTGCCCTTGCCAAACAGATCGCCGACCATCTGAAAATGCAGGGCTTCTTCGTCTACGTAGACCTGCAGCGTATCGAGAAGCGCGGTTATTTCCCCGACCTGCTCAAGCACGACATCGCGGCCAGCGACGTCTTCATCTGTCTGGTGGCCGAAAGCACTTTTCAATCAGGGTTGGTCCGCCGCGAGATTCGACATGCGCACAGCCTGGGCAAGCCCATGATCCCCATTCTGCAGGAGGACTACTACCACCTGCCGGAAAAACCCCCGCCGCCGGACCGGTACGTCGCGGCGCTCCTGGCGGAGAAATACGTGCCTTTCCTGGACCGCAGCAAAGTCAAAAACGAGGTCAGCCTGGCGCGCCTGGGGCAGCTTTTAGCGCAGGCGGAGGCGCAGCAGGACACATCCGACTCGCTGGCCGGGTTGTGGCGGCTCGTCAGCCGGTTGGTCATGGCGACGGTAGGTCTGGCCGGTGCGGCCCTGGTACTGGTGGTGATCTTCCAGATGGTGGCCGATCTGAGGCCGGATTTCTCCGGGGGGCAGGGGCCGACGGCGGTCCCTCCCACGGTGGTCCCAGCTACGGTGGGCGTGGTGCCGGTCGCGCCGACTACGACGGAAACCGCCTCACCTGTACCGCCGCCCTCGCTGACCATGCCCGTCGGGCCGACTACGACGGAAACCGCTTCATCTGTACCGCCGCCCTCGCTGACCATGCCCGTCGGGCCGACTATCGCTCAGGCCCCGCCGACTGGTGCACTGTCTGCGACTATTCCGGCCATCGACGGGCTGCCATCAATGACGGAGCCGGTGCCGCCTGACTCCTGGCTGGCGGAATTTGTGATCACCGCCACCGCGCTGGCCGATGCCTCCGGCGACCTGCCTACTGCGCCCTCGCTGACGGTTCAGGCGGGCTGGCGGCTGGTCTTCGCCTCGGACCGGGGCGGCGTACCCAACCTCTATATGGTCGATGCGTCCTGTTTGTTGGACGGCTGCACTGGCGCTGCCGTTGCCCCTTTAACTGCCGCGCTGGCTGGCAGTAGTTCGCCGGCCTGGTCGCCGGACGGGGGGCGGCTGGCCTTTATCTCGGCGCGGGATGGCGCGCCCGCTGTCTGGTTGGCCGGGGCAGATGGCAGTGTTCCCACCAGGTTAACGGCTGACCTCCCGGTGGGGCAGGCCAGTGGGGATGCCTCCGCCTGGTCGCCGGACGGGACGCGCCTGGTCTACACGGCGATCCGTGACAACGGCGTGCCGGTTCTTTCCGTGATCGGGATCGATGGGACCGGCCTGCGCCGCCTGACCGGCCTGGATGGGGGCGAAGGCGGCCCTGCCTGGTCGTGGACGACGGATCGATTGGCCTTCAGCGCGGATCGCGTCGGCGACTGGGAGCTGTACACCGTCGACATGGCCTGCCTGGACGCGCCGGGCGGCTGCGACGCCAGCATCCGCCGCCTGACCGACCACCCCGGCCTGGATACCTCGCCCGCCTGGTCGTCCGATGGCAGCCGTATCGCCTTCCGTTCGGCGCGCGACGGGAACCCGGAGATATATGTCATGGCCGCCGACGGCACTGACCTGCGCCGTGTGACCACTCATCCGGCTGCCGACGATCATCCCACCTGGTCGCCGGACGGGCGCTGGCTCGTTTTCCAATCGCAGCGGGATGGCGATTGGGACCTCTACGGGGTGGCAACCACCTGCCTGGACGTCACTCCGACCGGTGACGCCTGTGAGGCCGTCCTGCGCCGCCTGACGGACAGCATCGGCTTTGACGACCAGCAGCCGGCCTGGGAGCCGTTGATCAGCCCGTAGGCCCAGCCATAAACAGGCAAACGGACTCCTCGTCAACCGGGGAGTCCGTTTCATTTTTTACTGTAAGCGGGCGATTATTGCGCCATCGCCGAACGCTAATTTGAGGGCGGCTCGGCGGAACGCAGCCGCTCCCCGACCCAGGCGCGGGCGGGATGGTTCTGCGCCTCCAGGGCGGCGATCACGGTCTCCACATCGTATTCGACGCGGTTGATGTCCACGTGGGCCATGCCGGCCTCGAACGTCACCAGTGCGTAGGAAGCCCGCCGGTCACCGTCGAAGGGCAGGCCGACGCTGCCGGGATTGATCATGCGCCAGTGGCCCAGGTCGCGGTCCATGGGGCGGTGGGTGTGCCCGCCGAAGGCCAGCCGCCCCTGCCGGTCCAGCAGCGCGTCCAGGATTTCGTCGTCGGCCACATCCGGCAGCAGGACCAGCTCGTCGTCGCCCGGCGCGGCGTGGAACCCGACCACCCAGCCGTAACCTTCAACTTCCACATCGAGGTCCGTGCCCAGCTTGAGCAGGTATTCGGCTTCCGCCCAGCCGAGTTTTTCCGTCGTCCAGGCGAAGTTTTTGTCGCGCTCGGCCATCAGCGTGACGATGTTGCCCCACGATTCCTCGGTAGGGGGCGGCCAGCCGGGCCGCTGCCCGCGCACCACGTAGCGGTCGGTATTGCCCTGGATGACCCTGGTGGTCTCTTCCGGCAGGGCGCGGATCGTCTCGATGCAGGCGACGGGTTCCGGGCAAAAGGCCACCAGGTCGCCCAGAATCCAGGTCAGGTCCGCACCGCCCCTGGCTTTGAGGTCGGCCAGGACGGCTTCCAGCGCCAGGTGATTGCCGTGGATGTCCGATAGCACCGCGAGTCGCATGGGGGGAGTCTCCTTCTCCGTGTGTCGTCTGCGGGCCATTATACCGCCTGTTGCCGTGGCAGGGGGAATTGGATGGGGCGTTTGGCGGGGAGGGGGCGGGCATACAAAAACACCGGGACCATGCGGCCCCGGTCAGGTGTCATGCGGATGAGTGACGCGCTAACCTACGAGGATGGCTCGGCCTGGCTCATCGCTTGCAGGTCGACCAGCGCGTCTTCTTCCGTCTCGAGCCAGCGCACGATCGCGTGCCCGGTCAGGCTGACCAGCGAGCGCTCGATGGTGTAGGCCAGCCGGTTGGAGCCGATGATCAGCCAGAAGCCCATATTACGGTGCCGGAAAGGGACCAGGGCGCCGTAAATGGTATCGAGCAGGGGGAAGCGCGGGTTGCTGGTGATGTCCACCACGACGTGCACCGGCTGTTCGCTCTCTTCCATGAAGGCCACGATCTGCTGGAAGGCGGCCCGCACATCTGTTGGCGCGATGGACCGCTGCCACGTCATTTTGACGGCGTTGTGACCCTCAATCCGGGAAACCGATACAGTGGGCTGTGCCTGGTCCATAAAATCCCCTTCGATAATCGATTGAATAAGTATTCTTATTGTATGCGGGATCGCGTCAATTTTTTGTTAATAAAATCGAAATTCCATGAAGGGCGGGCAGTCGGGTTACCTGGCAGCGGCTGCACGACATACGACGTCCCACCTCACTGGCGCGAGTAGAAATAATTGCTGCTTTCCTGGTCGACGAAGCTCGTGCCGGACGTCAACCCGAAGTGCCCTCGCGAGGGCGCGAAGCCGTCAGCCTCCACCAGCGCCTGTACGCGTGGTAAATCGCCGGTGTGGAGGACGTAGTTTTTATTCTGCCACGGACTGCCGCGCTTACGGAGAGTCAGGTCAATTTTGCCTTCCCGACGCCAGTGGCTGAGCTCGCAGTAGTCGTATTGGGGAGGGATAGGGAAGGCTTCTTCCAGAGTGATATCGCGCTCCGGGCTCGAGAAAAGAAAGAGGATGGCCATAATCGGCCTGACGATGACGATCATGATCAGTCTTAAAACCAGCTTTAACATGCGTCGTTCCCCCCTGCGTACTGATGACCTTGTCCTTACGCCTGACGATTACACTTACCATAGCACAGACCTTACCCGCCGCAACCCCACAAAATGAGGGGGAGCACTGCTGCTTTGCTCCGGCGCGGAAGGTGAGAGTCGGGCGGCGCGGCGCATTTTTGGGGTTTCTTTTCTCTGGAAGCCCACGCTTACCCAACGCAATCCTAACCAACGCCGCTTTTGTCACATCATAGCCTGTGCTATACTGACGCCGTATGGAGAGCGATACCGAACGCGCACAGTTGGAAGTACAATTGGCTTTGTGGCGGCAGCGCCTGCAAGCCTGGGGGTTGGAGGGTATCGTGGCGGCGCTGCTGGAGGCCGCCGAGCCGCTCAGCATGTTGGGCGCGCAGGTGCTGTACGTGGCGCAGCCGGCCCTGGGCATCTTTCTGCCGGCGCGGCAGGTGGGCCGGTGGGCGCGCTTGCTGGAAGACCCGGCCAACGTGGCCTGGGTGCGCACCCGGCTCACTGAGCCGACGTTGACCGGGCCGCGGCTCACCGAGCCAGGACCCGCTCTTCACCAGGATGGGACGTCCCCCGACGAGGGAGGGGCACCGGATGACTCCGGAGATTAGTGTCTTCACGCTGCTGGTGCTGCTGTTGACTTTCGTGCTCACGATTCTGGGCGCGCAGGTGTTGCGGCGGCAGCGCGTCCAGCTTTCACTGCGGCGGATTCGCGCCTACCAGGCGATGCCGGTGGCCGTCAGCGAGGCGGTGGAGGGCGAGCGGCCCATTCACGTGTCCTTTGGCGGCAGCGGGCTGGGCGGGGCCTCGACCATTTCGGCCCTGGCTGTAGCGGACCTGCTTTATCCGTTGATGGAACGAGCGGCCATTGCCAGCCAGCCGCCCATCGTCTCCCTGAGCGATCCGACGGCGCTGGGATTGGCGCAGGGCACGCTCCGCCGCGCCTACGAGCGTCGCAATAACGTGGAAGCCTACCGCAGTACCGCCGCCCGCTGGTACCCCCAGGGACCGCGCTCGCTGGCCTTTGCGGCGGGCGTCGCCGGGGCGCTGGCCGACGAGGACTCGAACCTCAGCGTGGTGGCCGGGCGTTTCGGCGCGGAGATCGCCTTCATCGGCGAGATGACCATGCGCTACGACCAGCTCTTTTTCGGCCAGAGCGATCAGCTCGACGGGCAGGCGGTGGCCTACGTCATGTCGGAGCGGGCGCTGATCGGCGAGGAGTTGTACGTCGCCGGGGCCTATTTGCCGCGCCGACCGTCACCGCTGCACCTCAGCCAGCTTTTGGCGATGGAAGGATTGCGTTTCATTGTGATCGCTGCCATCCTGCTGGTAGCCGTCGGGACTTTTATTGCCGAGAACATCGTCATCATCCTGGCGGTGGTGGTGCTGCTGATCCTGATCACCGGTGGGTTGTTCGGGCTGCGGCTCTGGCGGCAGCGGGGAGGAAACTGAGCCGATGCGCCGTTTACTCGCTGTTTTATCGTCGGCCATCGTCATCGGCCTGGGCCTGATCACGCTGTGGGGCCTGTTCCCGGACTCGCCGGTCGCGCCCGTCGCCGCCGGCCTGATCCAGCTGGTGGTGGTCATCAGCGCGGTGGCGGTGCTGGTCGGCGTGCTGAACCTGCTGTGGGTGCACCTGCAGCGCGTGCTCAACGGCGAGCCAGGCTGGCCTTACAGTATCGCGCTGTTCCTGGCCGCGCTGGCCGTGATCGCGATCACCCTGCTGGAGCGCCTGGGCGTGCTGAGCGGCCCCTCCTTGAGCGGCTTCCTGTTCAACGCGGTGCAGGTCTCGGTGGAGAGCGCGCTGGCCAGTCTGCTGGTGTTTTTCCTGGTATATGCCGCGGCGCGGATGTTACGCCGCCGCTTGACGTGGGGCGGCCTGCTGTTTGTCGTCACGCTGTTGATCGTATTGGTCGGTTGGATGCAGGTGCCGGCGCTGGGCGCCTTTAACGGCCTCAGCGAGTGGATCCGTACGGTGCCGGCCTCGGCCGGGGTGCGGGGCCTGCTGATCGGGGTGGCGCTCGGCGCGACCACGGCAGGCGTCCGCGTGCTGCTGGGGCAGGACCCCAGTTATCGGGAGTAGTCGCATCATGTCGGACGAACGTCCGTTACCCCAGGATGAAGGACTGCCCGCCTGGTTACGGGGGCGCATTCACCCCTATCCCGGCGAGCCTGCCCAGCCGTTACCGCCCGCTGGCGCTGGTGCGCCGGGTGATGCGGGTCAGCCCAGTGAGGGCGATGCCATCGACCTGCTGGCCATCTTTGACGCCGCCGGCGAACCGGGCGCCCCCGAGATTCCCGTTTCCGATGCGGGCGAGGTGCTGCCCTGGGACGCGGATGCCGGCGCGGACCAGGCGCTGCCCTCCGCCGGGGAATTAAAGGGCCTGACCGGCGAGCTGCCCTGGATGTCCGACGTGGTGGCCGATGCCTCACCGGATGCGCTGGCCGGACCTCCCGCCGCTGAGTCGCCTGTCCAGGACGCTGCGCTGCCCTGGCTGGAGGACGAAACGCCGTCCTCGGTCGCCGAAGACGACGTGCCGATGGCCGACTGGTTCGACCAGGCCCCGCCGCCGCCCGCCATCCCCGCGGAAGAAGGCCCCGGTTTCCTGGAGGATGACGCGACCCTGGCTGGCGCTTTTGACGAGCCGTCGGCCGCCCCGGAGCAGGGCGAGGAGACCCCGGATTGGCTGGTCGTGGCTGATGCCCTGGCCGGCGATGAAGCGCCGCCTGATGCCCCGGCGGAGGATGCCGTGCCCGACTGGCTGTCGACCGGCGATCTCACGCCGGAAGCAGCCGCGGGAATTCCCGCGGAGGCCCTCGCTCCCGCCGACGCGCCCGACTGGCTGGCCGCCGTCGACGACTTCGGCGGCGACGAGGATGAGGACGACGAATACCAGCCCGCCGCCTCCGCCGAACCGGTCGGCGATCCGGAGTGGTTGATCACCGATACCGGCGAAGGTCCGGTCGATTTGCTGCCGGACGACAGCGGCCTGACCTACGAGGAGTGGGAGCAGACGCAGGACGAGGAAGAAGCGGCGCCTTCCCCGGAAGAACTGCTGGCCCAGGAGGTTCCCGACTGGTTCGCCGCCATCGACGAGGACGAGGAAGGGGCGGCTCCGCCGCTCGATGCCGCTGCGCCCGCCGCCGAAGGCGCGGATTTCGTGCCGGACTGGTACCTCGGCCTGGAAGAGCAGGATACCTCGGAAGCGCCGGAGTGGTTCAATGGCCTGGATTTCTCCGCCGACGCGCTGACTGCCGAGCCGGTCCTGCCGGAAGCCCCGGAACCGCCGACACCGGAGTCGGCGCCTGCTGCCCCGGCAACGCCCACCGCGGGTGAGGCGCCCGACTGGCTCCAGGACCTGGGCGAAGACATGCCTGCCGCCGAACAGGCCAAGCCGCCCACCGGGGAACTGGACGAGCTGTTCGGGGATATGGATTTTTCGGCGGATGCCGGGCCGGTGGAGGAAGTGCCGGACTGGTTCACGGGTATTGGCGACGACGCACCCGCCCCGCCGCCCGCCGCGCCGCGCCCGCCCACCGCGCCGCTGGACGACGTGGGCGATCTGTTTGGCGACCTGGACTTCACGCCCGATGATGCCGCCGCGCTGGCCGAGGCCGCCGTCGGGGACGAGGGCGAAAAGATATCGCCGGATTGGTTGAGCGCTATCGGCCAAGAGACGGGACTGGTTTCCGACCTGCCCGAATTGGACGCCGAGCCTGACTTTGATTTCCTGGCGGACTTACCGTCCGAAGGGGCCGACGCCGACCTAGACGACCTGTTTGGCGAGCTGGACGAGTCCGTGGACGAGTCCGTGGACGCAGCTGATTTTGAGGAAGCGGCTGCGCCCCCGCCGCCGTCCCCGGAGCCGTCAGTCCTGGAGCCGGGCCAAGCCCCTGACTGGCTGGCCGACATCCAGCCGGAAGATATGCCGTTGACCACCGACGGTCTGCTGGCCGGCGGCGGCGATTTTATGGCCGTTATCGAAGACGAGTTGGGCGAATTCGACCCGTTTGCCGAGGCCGGTGTCAGCCCGGATTCACAGCTGGTGGCCCCCGCCGATGGCACCCTGGACCTGGAGGCGCTGCTGTCCGAAGGTGACCTGTCGCCTACGTCCGGCGTGGACCGCCCGCCGCCTGCCGCTCCTGGCCCGGCGCCCACCGGCGATGATGCCGAGATGCCCGGCTGGCTGCTGGACGCCCGTCCGGACGAGAGCCGTGGCGGCTTCTCCGTGGTGGACGCGGCTATGCGCCAGGCGGAGGAAGCGCCGGTCGAGGAGCTGACCGATCGCCTCCAGCACCTGCGCGAGGCCACCCGCCGCGCCGCCGAAGCCGCCGAGGATGCGCCGCCAGCGCCATCTGATGCGGCCAGCCAGGTCCTGGCCGGGGTCACCGACGGCCTTATGCCGACTCACCTGTTCGAGGAGCCGACCGGGCCGGAAGTCATGCTCACCGTGGAGCTGGACGAGGCCCAGGAAGCCCGCGTCGCCACCCTGGAGGCGCTGCTCGGCCTGGACGCGCTGCACGAGGGCGAGCCCGCCTACGACGAAGACGGCGAGCCGATCCCCGTCGACTACGAGCAGGAAGCCCTCCGCGTGCGGGAGGCCGCGCGCCGCGCCCGGGCCCGCAGCCGGTTCAAGCCGGGCCGCGTGGTGATCAGCCTGCTGCTGGTGGTGGCGGCTGTGATCCCCTTCCTGGTGGACCTGTCCTCATTCTTGCAGTTGCCGGTCGCCGCGCTGGACACGGCGCGCCACGGCGAACTGGACGCCCAGATCGAGCGGCTGGAGCGGGGCGACCTGGTGCTGGTCGGCTTTGAGTACGGCCCCACCAGCGCCGGCGAGATGGACGTGCTGGCCGAGACTCTACTCAGCCATATCCTGATCAAAGGCGCGGTGCCCGTGATCGTCAGTACCAACCCGGCGGGCACGCTGCACTCGCGCGACGTGCTGGGTGCCCTGGCCGGCGACGAGTGGCTGCTGGCCCACATGGGCCGTCCGGCCAATCGCCCGCTGGAGACCCCGGACGACTACGTGATCCTGGCCTACCAGCCCGGCGAGTCGGTCGGGCTGCGTTACCTGGCCGAGTGTTTCACCGGCACCGGCGCGCTGGATTGCAGCGCCGTCGTGGCCGATTACCAGGGGAACCCGACCGGCCTGGTCGACGTCTCCTTCGCCCTGATGATCACGCTGGCCGAGCGCGGCGAAGACGTCCGCCTGTGGGTGGAGCAGGTCGGCGCTGTTGTGCCGGCGCCGCTGGCCGCCGCCGTGACGGTCGGGGCGGAGCCGATTGCGCGTCCCTATTTCGCCTCCGGGCAGCTGATCGGTCTGCTGGCCGGGTACCGCGACGCCTACATCTACGACACCGTGCTGCTGGCGGCGCTGCCGCCGGTGCAGGCTCTGCCGCCGTCCGTCGAGGATACGCCCGCCGGGGACGAAACGCCGGTCGAAGCTGCGGCGCTGCCCACCGTTACCCCGACCGAAGATTCGCTGACCTTCCTGGCCACGCCGACGGCCGGCGAGGTGCTGCCCACCGCGACGCTCCAGGGCCTGGTGACGCGCACGCCGACCCCGTCCCTGACGCCTTCCATCACCCTGACGCCCTCGCTGACCTTCACGCCCTCGGCGACAGCCACCGCCACGCGCACGCCCACTTTCACCCACACGCCGCGTCCGCAGGACCTGACCCAGGCGGCCATTGCCATCGGGTCCGGCACGCCGCTGACGGCCACGCCTACCCCGGTGCCGAGCCACACGCCGACCATCGCCCTGGTGACGGAGACGCCCGCGCCGGAAGGCACCGTCGTCGATGAAGCGGCGGACGGCACGGTCGTGGCCGACGCCGCCCTGGCAGAGCAGGTCGTGCAGCCGGAGCGCGTCTACCGTGAAGAGCGCTGGTACAGCCTCACGCTGAGCGCCATCGCGGCGACCATCGTGATCGGGTTGGGCGCGATGGTGAACATCTTCCGAGGCATTCGCCGGAGGCGGGAACAGTGACGCCAGATACGTTAAACACGCTCGCCGGGTGGGTTGGCTTCGTGCTGACCCTGCTGATCTTCAGCTATTTGCTGGCCGATAACTTTCTGTACCGGCTGGCGGTGTATGTCTTTGTCGGCGTGGCTGCCGGGTTCACCGCCGTCGTGGCGGTGGAAGGCGTGCTGTTGCCCTGGCTGGAAGGCACCGTGTTTTCCGCGCAAGCCTCCACCGGCGGGATCGTGCTGGGCGTGGTGCCGCTGATCGTCGGGTTTTTGCTGCTGCTGAAGGCCTCGCCACGGCTGGCCCCGCTGGGCAACCTGGCCCTGGCCGTCCTGATCGGCATCGGCACGGCGGTGGCGCTGGTCGGCGCGGTGAGCGGCACGCTGCTGCCGCTAGTCGGCTCGACCGGGGGCGCGGTCACCGCCAGCGTGGACGGCCTGGTGATCATCCTGGGCACCATCACCACGCTGTTATACTTCCAGTACCTGGCGGTCCGGCGGCCCGACGGCGAAATCTCGCGGCCCCTGGCCCTGCGCGCCGCCGGCACCATCGGCCAGGTATTTTTGATTATTGCTTTCGCCTCGCTCTATGCGGGCGCTATTCTGACCAGCCTTACCATTTTCAGTGAACGGATCGCCTTCTTGTTGACGCAGGTCGCGGGCGGGTAGCTAAACCGGGCGAATAACTATGGCTGAATCGGGCGACATCAATTCCATACTGGCGGCGGATTTTGGCAGCGTCAATACGCGCGTCGTGCTGATCGATCTGGTGGACGGCGCCTACCGCCTGGTCGCGCGCAGCGTCACCCGCACTACGGTGGATGACCCGCTGCGCGACGTGGCCGTCGGCCTGTACCGGGGCGCTTCCCAGATGGCCGAACAGATCGGGCGGCCCCTGGTAGCCGCCAACAACGACTCCATCCTCACGCCGGAGGAATCCGATGGCAGCGGCGTGGACGCCGTGCTGGCCACGGCCAGCGTGGGCCGTCCGCTGCGCGTGGTGCTGGTCGGCCTGATGCCCGATGTCAGCGTGAGCAGCGGCCTGAACGTGCTGGCCGGCTCTTACGTGCAGGTGATCGACAAGCTCTCCCTGGCCGACATCCGCAGCGAAGAGCAGCAGATTAACGACCTGCTGTCCCGCCAGCCGGACCTGATCTTCATCGTCGGCGGCACGGACGCCGGGGCGGAAGCGTCCATTCTGCGGCTGGTCGACGTGGTCGGGCAGGCCGTGCAGATGGCCCCCCAGCCGCCGATGGTGCTTTACGCCGGCAATCGCGCCGCGCAGGTGGGCGTCCGCGAGCGGCTGGAAGGGATATGCACGCTGTTTGTGGCGGATAACGTGCGCCCCAGCCTGATGGACGAGCAGCTCGGCTCTGCCCAGCAAGAATTGGCCGCCGTTTACGACCGGTTTAAGGTGAACAACCGCTTCGGTTTTGACGAGATCAGCGAGATCAGCGCGATGGGCGTGCTGCCCACCGCCCAGAGTTACACCAACATCGTGCGTTACCTGGGCGAGATCACGGCGCGCGATCCCAGGGATAAAGGCGCGGCGGCCGTGGGCGTGCTGGCGGTTGACGTGGGCAGCGCCACGACCACCGTGGCCGCTTCCATCCGCAAGCGCAACACGATCAACATCCGCGCCGACGTGGGGGTGGGGCACAGCGCCGCCGGGGCGCTGGCCGCGACCACGCCCGCCAACGTGCGCCGCTGGCTCACCTGGGACGCCACCAACGCCGAGATCGCCGATTACGCCTACAACAAAATGCTGCACCCGGCCACCGTCCCCCAGACCGCGCAGGAGCTGGAGCTGGAATACGCCCTGGCCCGCGAGGCCATCCGGGTGGTGGTCGAGCAGGCGTCGAAGTCCTGGCGGCTGCGCGGCAAGGAGCGTATCCCGGTCCTCAGCCCACTGATCGGCGCGGGCACGGTGCTGGCCGGGGCCGCGCACTCCGGCATCGCCGCCCTGATCCTGCTGGATGCCATCCAGCCGGTCGGCGTGACCGAGTTGTGGCTGGACCCGGCGGGCCTGATCCCGGCGCTGGGCGCGCTGGCTTACCTCAAGCCTTCCTCGGTGGTGCAGATGCTGGACGCGGGCGATCTGGTCATGATCGGCTCGGTGGTCTGCGCGGATGGGGGCGTGCGCATCGGGCGCGGCGGCATGAAGGTCACCATCGAGCTGGCCAACGGCGAGGTGATCAAGCGCGGCGTGGTGGGCGGCTCCCTGTGGACCTACCCGCTGCCGCCGGGGCAGACGGCTAAGGTCGACGTCAGGGTCTCGCGCGGGCTGAGCATCAACGGCCGCTCGCGGATCAAGCGGACGCTCAAAGGCGGCGCGGCGGGCCTCATCTTTGATGCACGTGGCCGCCCCCTGGCGCTGCCTCGCCGGGCGGAGGCGCGCGCCGAGTTGTACCCGCGCTGGGTGGCCGGCACCAGGGGCCACATTCAACTGCGGGTCTCCGAGGTGGACGAGTCGGCCGTCGACGCCCAGGCGCTGGTCGAAGCGGAAAAGGCGCCCGAGCCGGACCTGGAAGCCCTCGGCGAGACGGCGGCGGCCCCGGCCCCTAAGCGGCGCGGCTTGTTCGGGCGGCGGCGCGGTACGGTCGAAGCCGGCCCTGGCGATGGCGACAGTGCCGAACCGGACCTCGATCTCTTTGGCGACCTGGCGGAAGCACCCGCCGAGGACGAAACGCCCGCGCACGCCGCGCCGCCAGCCGGGGCGAAAGAAAAACCCCGCCGGAGTCGTTTTGGGCGGCGTGGCCGGGCCGAAACAGCCGAGTCAGCCGCCGACGAGCCGGACAGGGACGCGGACGAGGAACCGGCGGCGGAACAGCCTTCCGAGATGGATTTGCTGGTGGACGACCTGCGCCTGGACGACGAGCCGAAGAAGCGGCGCGGTCCCTTCCGGAGATAAGCGGGCGAGTTTTAGCGCAGCGGCGGCGGGTGGCCGGCTGCTGAGGGTGAGCCATGGCGAATTATTATCCAGACCAATCGACCATCCTGCCGATGTGCACCATCCGGCGCGAGCGCCTGCTGCCGGAGGACGTGTTCGGCACCGTCACCGTGCGCGAAGGCGAGCACGTCAACGCCATGAATGTCGTGGCGCGCGGCGTCCGTGCCAACCGCTACGTGATCCTCAACCTGCGCCACCTGCTCGACATGGACGACCCGGACGACATTGAATCCCTGGTGCACGTCGCGCCGGGCGAGGCCTTCAAGGAAGGGCAGGTCATCGCCGGGGACCAGGAGCACAGCCGCAAATTGGTCCGCGCGCCCGTGAGCGGCATGATGTTGCGCCTGCTGGAAGGCCGCCTGGTCCTGCAAACCGGCCTCACCGAGGTGTCCGTGCGGGCCGGCTTCAACGGCCAGGTCACGTCGATCCGGGCCAACCGCGGCGTGCTGCTGGAAACGACCGGCGCGCTGGTCCAGGGAGTGTGGGGCAACGGCTGCGATCACTTTGGCGTGGTGCAAAAGGAGCCGGAAGGTGGCCTGGCCGCGCTGGAGGTGGACGAGTTCACCACGGAATGGCGCGGGGCGATCGTGATCACCGGGCGGCCCCTGGTCAAGCTGGCGCTGCACAAGGCGGAGGCCCAGACTATCGGCGGAATCATCGCCCCCAGCATGAATGCCGACTTGCGCGAAGTTGCATTACGCCTCAAAATGCCCATAATGCTGACTGAGGGCTTTGGCGATATGCAGATGGGCAGGCTGGTGTCCGACGTCCTGGAGCAGTATGTCGGGCGTCAGGCCGCCCTCAGCGCCGTCAAGCCGGAACGCGGGCAGGCCAGTCGCCCGGAGGTGATCGTGCCCCTGCACACCGACGACCGGGTGGCCGCCCCGGCGCGCGACGAGCCGCTGCGGCTGGGATCGGAAGTCCGCCTGACACGGGCTCCTTACCAGGGTATCGTCGGCAAGGTGGCGAGCCTGCCCAGGACGCCCCAGGTGATCGAGAATGGGCTGCGCCTGCCGGTGGCGATGGTCAACCTGCCCAGCGGGCGTACGGTGACGGTCCCGCTGGTGAACCTGGAGATGTTTGGACGGGGTTAGCCGCCCCGGTTGGTCGAGGGGGAGATCCCCTCAGTAGTTCGGGGGCTGTTCCCCCACACGGTGAAGGAGATAGCGATGAGCGACGACGATCTGTTTGGCGACAGCAGAGACGACTTTTTTGGGGATGACGATGATTTTGGGGGAGATACCTTCGACGAATTCGAGAGTTTTGACGACTTCGATCTCGGCGACGAGGAGGTCGACGCCCCGGACTTCGGCGAGGACTTCACCGCGGAGGAAGGTGGTCCTGCCGGTGCGACGCTCTTCGGCCTGAACCGCACCTTCGTGCTGATCGCCGGCGCGGCGGCCCTGGTGATCTGCGTGGCGGTCGTCGTGCTGGTACTCGTGATCGGGACGGGCGGCCCGTCCGACGTGGACCTGACCATCACCGCGGTCTACGCGACCAACACCCAGGTGGCCCTCTTCCTGGAGGAAACCGCGACGCAAAACGCGTTGAGCCTGGATATGACGGCCACCGCCGATGCCTGGACCGATACGCCCACGCCGGTGCCGTCCGATACGCCCACCATCGCGCCTACCGAAGTGCCGGCCACCAGCACGCCGCTCTTCGTGACGCCCACCGTAGACCCCAACCAGTCGGGCGGCGGCGGCCTGGAACCCAATGCCGTGGCGCTGACGGCGACCGCGCTGGCCGGCATCCTGGCCGGGGCGACCGAAGCCGCGCCTCCCGGTGAGTTCCTCACGCCGACGATCGACACCGGCGCCGGCCCGGGGACCGGCGGCCTTACCCCGATCGCCACGCGGCTGCCCACTACCGGCCTGTTCGACGACATCGGCACGGGCAACGGCGTCAACGGCCTCCTGACGGCGGGGCTGGCCCTGGTCGGGCTGGCGGCGGTGATCGTGGTGGCGCGGCGCTTGCGGGCTTAACCCGGCGGTTCCTGCCGGACGACCCGGCTTCGCCTGCCCGGCCGTCCGTAGACCGTCGCCTCCTGAGCCGTGCTGCCGTCTAAAAGTGCTTAACAATCGGCCGGATCGATCTGGCATCCGGCCGATTTTGGCGTATTATTAGGAGAGTGGCTGCACCCAATCTGCTATTCGTTTTTACCTGGCGGACGCCTGCTGCCGGCCTGGCCAGACGCGCGGCGGCCGCCCTGATCAGACGGAACTATGTCCACTCAAACTGTCAACCTCTACCGTGAGCATGATCGCCGGTTCGTCCTCGAAATGCTGGCCAGCGGCCAGTGCGTGGCCGTCATCGGTCTGAGCAACTTCGGCAAGTCCGAGCTGCTGCGCGCCCTGGAAAGCCCTGAGTCCACCCGCGAATACCAGACCATGACCGGCGCCAACGCGCTCTTCGTCTATGTGGACTGCAACCGGATGCTGGAGCTGTCGCCGCGCGGCTTTTTTGAGGCCACGCTGCGCGCCATCCTGGAAGTCCTGCCGGCGGAAGAAGTCGAGATGCGGGCCGTGGTCGAGGAGCAGTACCAGATCGTCGTGCAGCCCCCCAATGATTTCGCCGCGCCCCTGGCCTTCAACAATGCCCTGGTGGCGCTGGTCGAAGACGACTCGCGCGCGCCGGGCCGCCGCGTGATCCTGCTGTTGGACGAGTTCGACGAGGTGCTGACAGGCATCGAGCCGCGCATCCTGTTGAACCTGCGCGCCCTGCGCGATAAATACGACGTCGACCTGAACTACGTGATCGCCTCCGTGATCCCGCCCTCCCAGGGACCGCAAAACGAGCACGTGGCCGAGTTCGCGGAGCTGTTCGCCGTGGGTAAGTGTCTCCTCGGCCCGCTGACTCCGGCGGATACGCGCCTGATGGCCGCCGAGATCTTTACCGCCGCCGATGACGCTGTCGACGAGCCGGAGGCCGCGTATGTGCTGGCCCAGGCAGGCGGCCATCCCGGCCTGATCCGGGCGGTGTGCCGCGTGTTACTCCAGGTGGAAAGCGGCGCGCCCCAGTTATACCAGCAGAAAGCCTTCGAGCTGGCCAACGCCGTCCTCGAGTCCGACCGCCTGACCCTGATCGAGCTATCCCGCCTGTGGGAGCAGCTTGCCCCCCCGCTGCAGCAGGCCGTGGTAGAACTCGCCGCTTCCGGCCGCGTCTCGGAGGAGGGGCAACGTCAGTTGGCCCAGCGGGGCATCCTGCTCGAGGGTGGGGGCGATGGGTCGCCGCGTCTTTTTGGGGAACTGTTCGCCCGCTTCGCCCGCCGTAAAGCGCTGGCCCGGCACGGCATCCCGCAGGGCGTGTGGGTGGATACCGACGCCGGCGAAGTCTGGGTGGACGGCGTGTCCGTTTCCACCCTCACCGAGCTGGAATACCGCCTGCTGCTGCTGCTGTACGGCCGGCTGGAAAAGATTTGCGACAAGTACCAGCTGGTGGAAGCGGTGTGGGGCCAGGAGTACATCGACGAAGTGGACGACGCACGGGTGGAAAAGCTGGTCAGCCGGCTGCGCGCCAAGCTGGAGGAGCACGAGGATGCTGCGCGTTACCTGGTGACCGTGCGTGGACGCGGCTACAAGCTCTCCAGCGCCCCGGAGCCGGTGACTTGAGTCTGGTCGGCGGTGCTCGCTCCCAAGCACATAAATTGTGACATACTTGATGAAGTGTCTGGGCCTGATGCTGGCCTGATAAACGACTGTTCGGGCGGTTCTGCCGCCGCTGCCCGGTCCGCCGGGACCGTGACCCACCAGCCCGAATCGGCGGCTGCCGCGCTGGTGTCCGCCGGTTAAGCCGTTTGAACTCGAGACCATCCATGACCCTGCGCAAACGAACGCTGCTCTACGCCGCCGTCATCCTGGCCAGCCTGACCCTGGTCCTGGGGCTGATCGCGTACGGGCTGATCTGGGACCTGCTTGGCCGTTGGGAGCAGGAATCGGTCCGCCGCTACCTAGAGAGCGCCGAGGCGGCGTTGGCGGTTCGGTTGACCGCCCTCAGCACGATCGCCCTCGATTGGGCGCACTGGGATGACACCTACGCCTTTATCGTCGACGGCGACCAGGCCTATATCGATTCCAATTATTACGACAGCACTTTCACCGACCTGGGAATAAGCCTGGCGGCGCTGTACGATGAGCGGGGCGGGCTGGTGTATGGCAAGGTCGTGGACCTGGCGACCGGTCATGAAGTGCCGCTGCCGGGGCCGCTGGCGGTCGATCTGCCACCGGACAGTCCCCTGCTGGACCACCCGGACTCGGTCGGCGGCGTTTCCGGCTTTTTCGTCCTGCCGGAGGGGCCGGTGCTGGTATCTTCCCAGGTGATTCTGCCCAGCACCGAGGATGATGTGCCGCGCGGCACGCTGGTCATGGGGTTGGAACCGGAGGCCGTCGATTGGGCGGGCCTGCCGGAAACGGCCCGGCTGTCGCTGCTGGCCGCCGAAACAGTCGCGCCGGACGTGCTGCGCGCGGCAGAACAGGCCCTGACGGGGGGCGATCCGGCCGTCGTGCGCCCCCTCAATGAGCAAGCTATCGCCGGGTACCGGCTGCTGGCGGACGTGAGCGGCGACCCTGCCGTGCTGCTTTACATCGAGCTGCCGCGTGAGATCGGCGCCCAGGCGCTGGTCGGCTTCGCGCTGGTTTTCCTCTGGCTGCTGCTGATCGACCTGTTGCTGGGTGGGGCGCTGTTCTTTATGGTGGAACGGCTGGTGTTGGGCCGGGTGACCGCGCTGGACCGCGACCTGGCCCGGATTGCCGCCGGCGGAGAGCGCGCCGGGCGCGTGACGGCGACGGGCGGCGACGAGCTGGCCCGCCTGGCCGCCATGATCAATCACACCCTGGACTCGCTGGCCCGGTCGCACGAGGCCGTTCGCGCCAATGAAAACCGGCTCACCTCGGTCCTTGGCTCGGCCATCAATGCCATCATCATCACCGATGAGGCCCTGACCATCCTTATGTTTAACCGGGCGGCGGAGCGGATGTTCGGCTGCCCGGCGGCGGAGGCGGTGGGCCGCCCGCTGGGTGATTTGATGCCGGAGCGCCTGCGCGACTTGCAGTTGGCTTACATCCGCGAGGCGGGCGCTTCTCCGCCAGAAGCCGACGCCATGGTCCGCGGGGTGATGGTGCAGGGGCAGCGCCGGGGAGGCGCCATCTTCCCGATGGAGGCGTCCGTGTCGCGCAGCAGCGTCGACGACCAGGTGATTTACTCCGCCATCATTCGCGATGTCAGCGGCCGGGAGCGGACGCTGGCGGCACTGCAGGAGAGCGAGGAGCGGTTTCGCATCCTGGTCGAACATGCGCCGGACGCCATCGTGGTGCTGGATGAACACTTGCGGTTCGTGAACGCCAATGAGAATGCGGAACGCCTCTTCGGCCTGAGCCGGGATGAACTGCTGCACCTGGGGCTGGTGGCGGTCAGCCCACCGGTGCAGGAGGATGGACGATCGTCCGCCGAGGTTGCTGCTGAGTATTTCCACCTGGCGCTGGCCGGAGAAGCCCCGGTGTTTGAGTGGCTGCATCGGGATGCGGCGGGCCGCGTTATCCGCTGCGAGATTCGCTTGGCCCGGCTGCCGGCGACCGGGCAGTTGCTGGTGCGGGGCAGCATCATGGATATCTCCGCGCCTAAGCAGTCGGAGCGGCTGCTGCGGGGGCAGCGTGCTTTGCTGGAGCAGTTGGCCGCCGGCGCCTCGCTGACCGAGGTGCTGACCCGGTTGATCGAGCTGCTCGAGTCGTTTATGGAGGGCGCGAGTGGGGCCGTTTTCCTGTGTGATAAGCGGACCACCACGTGGGAGGAGGCGATCGCGCCCCGCTTGCCTGCCGCCTTCGTCCAGGCGCTGGCCGCGCTGCCCCGGGCGGCGCTGCCGGGCGGCGCCGATCCGGAGGAGCCGGTGATCGTGCCGGACCTCGCCGCCGATTCCCGCTGCGATGAGCGGTTCCGCGACCTGGCCGTCGCCAGCGGCCTGCGCGCCAGCCTGTCCTGTGCCATTAAATCGACGGCGGGCGAGGTGCTGGGCTGGCTCAGCCTGTACTATCTGGAGCCGCATGACCCCGGCGAGCAGGACCTGAGCCTGGCGGAGATGGCGACCCATATCGCCGGCATCGCCATCGAAAATCGCCGCGCCCAGCAGGCCCTGGCCGAAGAACGGAACCTGCTGCGCACGGTGATCGACACCATCCCCGACCTGGTCTACGCCAAGGACCGGGAGAGCCGCTTCATCTTCCACAATGACGCACTCTCGACCATTACCGCCGACGCGCTGGCCGAGCGCGGCGTGTCGTCCTGGGTCGGCCTGTCCGACTTTGACTTCTCTGCGTCGGAGATGGCCAGGGCGTTATATGAGGAAGAACGGCGGCTGATGGAAACCGGCGAGCCGGTGCTCGATGCCCAGTCGTCGTACGTCGGCGCGGATGGACAGCTCCATTGGCTGTCGACGACCAAAGTTCCCCTGCGCGATGGCGACGGCCATATCATCGGTCTGGTCGGGATTGGCCGGGATGTTACCGACATCCAGGTCGCCCAGCGGGACCTGGCCGCGGAGCGGAACCTGCTGCGCACGGTGATCGACGCCATCCCGGACCCGGTGTTCGCCAAGGACCGGGAGAGTCGCTTTATCCTCTACAATCGCATGGTGGGGCGCAATGCCGAAAAACGGCTCATGGAGTTGGGGTTATCCGGGACGTGGATCGGGCACACCGACTTTGACTTTTATCCCCCGGAAATCGCCCAGCGCTATTACGATGAAGAGCAGCGGGTGATGGCGACGGGTGAGCCGCTGGTCGACGACGAAGACCTGACGACCTCCCCGGAGGGCAAGCCTCGCTGGCTGTTGACGACCAAGGTTCCGCTGCGGGATGTCGACGGCGATATCGTGGGGATGGTGGGCATCGGCCGCGATATCACCACGCGGGTGCTGATGGAGCAGGCCCTCCGTGAAAACGAGCAGATGTATCGCTCGCTGATCGAGCAGTCCAGCGACATGATCTATCTCATCCGCAACAACCGGTTTGAGATCGTCAACAGCGCCTTCGAGCAGGCCTTTGGTTATACGCTGGACGAACTGCAGGCGCTGGAGGAAGGGCCGCTGGCCCTGGTCGCTCCCGCCAGCCGCCGGGTGTCCCAGCGCCGCGGGCATGAAGTTCGCGATGGCCGGTACGATACGCTCCCCCCCCGCTATGAATTCACCGCCCTGCGCCGCGATGGCACGCAGTTTGAAGTCGAAGCGTCGATGACCTACGTGCCGCACCATGATGGTGTGGCCACCCAGGGTATTTTGCGTGACGTTACCGAGCGTAAGGCGGCGGAGGCAGCCATGCGCCGCCTGAATGAGGAGCTGGAGCAGCGGGTCGCCGACCGCACCGCCGAGATTCAGGAGCAGCACCAGCGGATCGCCGCCATTCTCGATTCGGTGGCCGATGCCGTGATCGTGACCGACCTGAGCGGCGCCGTGGTGCTCACCAACCCGGTCGCCCGCCGGCTGATGGGGGAAACGGCCGTCGAAATCGAGGTCGACGTCAGCCGCCGCATCATGGAGGTGGTGGCGCGGTTAGCGGTTCAGGGCGCTGCGACCGATACCGAGGTGATCGAGATCACCGGCAGGACCTTCGAGGCCAAGGCCGCCAAGGTGCTGGCCGACGGCCAGGCACTGGGCGCGGTCATCGTGCTGCGCGACATCACGCGCCTGCAGGAGCTGGACCGGCTCAAGACCCAGTTTGTGGATACCGTCTCCCACGAGTTGCGCACCCCGCTGTCGAATATTCGCCTGTACCTGTCGCTGCTCAGGCGCGGCCGGACGGAGCGGCAGGGCGATTACATCGGCGTGATGGAGCGCGAATCGACCCGCCTGGAACGCCTGATCGGCGACCTGCTGGACATCTCCCGCCTGGAGTCGGCGGGCGGCGGGCGCCGGCGGGAAGTGGTCGACATGCAGGCGCTGGTGACTCAGGTGGTGGAGAACAACACCGCCCAGGCCGAAGATAAACAACTGACGCTGACCTACCATCCGGCCCCAGGCCTGCCCCTGCCGCCGCTCTGGGCCGATCGGGACCAGATGGTCCAGATGCTGACCAACCTGGTGGCCAACGCCATCTTTTATACCCCGGAGGGCGGCGCCATTGAGTTGCAGAGCCGCCAGGGCGTGATGGGAGATTCTTCCGGCATCGCTGAAGACGATGAAACGCCGGCCATCATCCTGGAAGTCCGCGACTCGGGGATTGGCATCGCGGCGGAAGACCTGACCCACATCTTCGACCGGTTTTTCCGGGGGCAGAATGCGCTCGCCGAACAGGTGCCGGGCACCGGCCTGGGCCTGTCGATCACCAGGGAGATCGTGGAGCGACACTATGGTAAAATTGAGGTAGAAAGCCATCTCAACGAGGGAAGTGTTTTTCGCGTATACTTACCGTTGATGGCCTCAGAACATCCATCAACTTGAGGTTTTTTTTGAAGGAGGCGCCAATGGCCGGAAAAGCGAAGCTCCTGGTGGTGGAAGATGACATCCACCTCTTGCAGGGGATTCGGGACATCCTCGAAATTGAAGGATATCATGTGTTGACGGCCGCCAGTGGTGTGGAAGGGCTGGACGTGCTCAATGACCAGCCTGTGCCGCCGGACCTGATCATCTCCGACATCATGATGCCCCGTATGGATGGTTATCAGTTCTTCGAGGCTGTGCAGGCATCCAAAACTTGGCTGGATATCCCGTTTATCTTTTTGACGGCCAAGGGCGAGAAGCACGACGTGCGGTTGGGCAAACAACTCGGCGCGGACGACTACATCGTCAAACCGATGGACCCCGAAGACCTGCTGGTGATCGTGGAGGCCAAGCTGCGCAAACACTGGCAGCGTAAGCAGTTCTATGAAGGCCAGGTGTCGGACATCAAGCGGAGCATCCTCACCATCCTCAACCACGAATTCCGCACGCCGTTGACCTACATGGTCGCCTATTCCGACATGCTCAACAGCGACGCCGAGAACCTCACTGCCGACGAACTGCGCACGTTTTTGCACGGCGTGGACAGCGGCGCGGATCGGTTCCGCAGCCTGGTGGAGAACTTCATCGCGCTGGTGGAGCTGGAAACCGGCGAGGCCAAGCAGAATTACGCCTGGCGCAGCGCGACCATCACCAACGTGCAGCCCATCATCGCCGAAGTGATCGACATGACCCGGCTCTTCGCCGAGGATCGCGGCGTCCAGGTCGTGACGGACGTGGTGGATACGGTGCCGGCCTTCGTCGGCGACCGCGAATACCTGCGCGCGGCCATCGCCCAACTGCTGGAAAACGCCATCAAGTTCTCGGACAAACCGGAGGCGCGGGTCGAACTGCGCGTGGCGTACGATGATCGCTGGGTGCACTTCGTGGTCCAGGACTGGGGGCGCGGCATCAAACCGGGAGCGTTAGAAAGCATCTGGGACCCCTTTTACCAGGTGAACCGCTCCGAGCACGAAGACCAGGGGGCCGGGTCCGGGCTGGCGATTGTCAGCGGCATCACCAAATTACACGGCGGTGACGTCGACGTGCAGACGGCGGTCGGCGAAGGCAGCACCTTTACCATCCGGGTTCCACTCGCCTCGGCCTGACGGGCTGCCCGGTCTCGCCGCCGGGGCGACCACGGGCCGCCGGGAGACGATTGCCCATTGCCGCCGGTGCGTCTATAGTATCCCTGGGCCTGGACGCCGTCCGGGCCGGCAGCCGGTCGTCAGTCTGGCGGGAAGCGTCAGCTTGGCGTCTGACTGGTGTCAGTGTCATATCCTGCTGGCTGTGTTACCATAAAGATCAGGATTGAGAACCAACTTTAAGGAGGACCTTCGCTCATGGCTCAATCGTTCTTGGAAAAAGTTAACACCCTGATCTCCGCTAATATGCATGGCATGGTTGATCGGGCGCTGGAAGCGAATTCCGTCAAGGTGATGGACGAGTACATTCGCCAGGCCGAGCGTAACCTGGATTCGCTGGAAGATTCGGCCGCCACCGTCGGCGGCACCGTTCGCACCCTGAAGCGTAAGTACGAGGAGTTTGCCGCCTCCGCCGAAAAGCTGGACCGCGACATCGATACGCTGCTGATCAAGGGTAAAGATGAGCTGGCCGCTGCCGCCCAGGCCGACCTCAATACCAAGCAGCAGCTCGCCCAGGAATATTACGAGCAGTGGCATGCGCAGGAAGACCAGTACCGCAAGATGATGGACATGAAGCTGAAGCTGGAAGCCAAGCTCACCACCATCAAGCAGGAGCGCGAGCAGGTCAAGGCCCTCCTGGAACTGGCCGAGGCCAAAGCCATCACCACCAAGACCATCAAGAGCCTGGACGACCTGGCCGGCGTGGGCGACGAGGATGTCACCCGCGTGGTGGACGCCATCCGGTCCCGACTGGATCGCGAGGACGCCAAGCTCGACATGGCGACCGGCCGCCTGTCCGAACAGATCGAGGAGGCCGTCGGCTACAGCGAGATCGACATGCAGCTTTCCGAGCGGCGCAAGCGCCTGAATCTGGACGAAGGGGAATAATCCGCCCGGAGACTGGCAACAGGGCGGCGTACGCAGCATATTCGGGATAAAACGGGGCTGCCAGGGATGGTCCAGGTGCGGCTGGTGAGGCAACAGACCGGCCCGCGCTTGCCAGTGAGTCCCCGGTAGCCTCGTCTTGTTTGACTCATCGCAGCCGGCTGGTGCAAGGGAGCAGCTTATGCCAGGCGAGTTAGTCGGCACGACCCTGGGGCCGTATCACATCCAGAAGGACCTGAACCGGGGCGGCATGGCCACCGTGTACCAGGGCGTGCATACCGCGCGCCAGGTCCCCGTCGCCATCAAAGTGCTGCCGGTTTATTTCGCCCACGACCCGCAGTTCCTCAAGCGCTTCCGGCGGGAAGCCCGCGCCGCTGTCACGCTCAAGCACCCGCACATCGTGCGCGTCTACGATTCTGGCGAGGCGCAGGGCGTGCCCTACATCGTGATGGAGTATGTGCCCGGCGGCACGCTCAAGGACCTGCTGGAGCGCGAATCGCTGCCCCTGGCCCGGATCGCGCTGGTCATCCGGCAGGTGGCGGATGCCCTGGATTACGCCCACCGGCAGGGCATCGTGCACCGTGACGTCAAACCCTCCAACGTGCTGGTGGCCGCGCCGGATATATTTAAGCTCTCCGATTTTGGGATCGCCAAAACCGCGGACGATGACAGCGGCCTCACCGCCCTGACCGGCACCGGCGTCAGCGTGGGCACGGCGGCTTACATGGCCCCGGAGCAGGCCCTGGAAGCGGCCAGCGCCGACCAGCGGGCCGACATTTATTCGCTGGGCGTGATGCTCTACCTGATGGTGTCCGGTAAGCTGCCCTACAATGCCGACACGCCGATGGGCCTGCTGGCCCAGCACATCTACGAGCCGGTGCCCGCCGTGCGCCGCGACCGGCCCGGCCTGCCGGAAGCCCTCGAGCACATCCTGCTCAAGGCGATGGCCAAAGACCCGGACGCCCGCTTCCAGTCCGCGCCGGAGTTGGCCGCTCGCCTGGACGATGTCCTCGCCCGGCGGCCGGTGTCTATCGACGTGGAGCTGCCGCCGCCGCTGCCCGACGAGCCGACCGGCCTGATCGAGGAGACCGCCGGCGTCGGGTTGAGCGCCCCGCCGCCGCCGACCGTGGTCGAGCCGGCCATGGCCATCGTGCCGGACGATACCGCCTCCGAGATTTCCGACCTGCTCAGCGGTATGAAGCGCCAGCACCGGACGCTCTTCCGCGCCGCGCTGGCCGCCTACGACCTGGGCAATCTGGACTCCTCCCGCCGGCTGCTGATGCAGATTCTGCGCCTGGACGACCGGGTGGCTCCCGCCTGGCTGCTGCTCAGCTACCTGGAGGAAAACTGGTACGATCAGAAGCAGTGCGCCGACAACGCACTGGCCGTCGCGCCGGAGATGGAAGACGCCCGGCTGCGCGTCGAACAACTGGAAGCCGAGCGGCTGCCGGCCACCTTTGGCCGCATGCACAGCGTCATCCCGGCGGTGAAGGAAGCCCATGACGCGGCCATGGACGCCTACTTCCAGCAGAGCGAATTGGAGACGCCCTTCGGCGATCCGCTGGACGACCCCAACCAGTGCCCTTACTGCGGGGTGGTCAACGACGCCGGCCGTAATACCTGCGCCCATTGCAAAAACAACATGATGCGCCAGCAAAAGCTCAAGCGCGAGGCGATCCCGGCCCTGCGCCTGGCCTTCGCCCTCAACCTGGGCGCGGTGGTGCTGGTGCTGCTGCAATTGTTCCCGCCGCTGCTGTGGACGTGGTACATCGGCATCCCGGATAATACCCGGATGCAGATGTTCATCGGCGACGTGTTCGCCACGCGCATGGCGAAGCTGGTGGCCGGCGACTTCACCGCCATCCTGACGCCGACGCTGTTTCTGTTCCTGGTGGGTGCCGGTATCGTCCGGATTATCCTGCTGCTGGCCGTCCAGGTGGGATTGCGCTGGCGGTCGTCGTGGGCTTATTATGGCGGGCTGTTCGCCTTCGCCCTGGAGCTGGTGTGGGGCGCGCTGGCGCTGGCGCTCGGCTGGACCGGTATCTTCGTCGGCGTCATCGCTGCCTTGATCGCCGTCGGCGGCCTGTTCTCGCTGGGCGCGGCTTCCGTCAATTTTGGCGTCAACACCGAGCGGATTCGGGTCCTGCCGGAGGGCAAACTCAAAAGTGGTAAGGCTTTTTGGGAACTTGGCAAGCAGTATCAACGTAATGGTTTATGGGCGATGGCGGTGGCGCAGTACCGGGCGGCGGTCGCGGCAGCGCCGAACCGTGCCGAGCATTATAAGTCGCTGGGCATCGGGTATAATAAGCTGGGCCGGACGGATCGCGCCTTGCCTGCCCTGGAGCAGGCCGCCCGCCTGGACCCCACCGACCTGGAGACGATGGTCCTGCTGAAGCGGCTGCGCCAGGAGCGCGAGGCCGGCGCCGCGGGTCAGACCGTCGACCGCGCCGGCGCGCCCCCATCACAACCGTTGTCAGAGCAGACTCCTTCTTAGGGAGCGGGATAGTTTTCGATGAGCGAAGAGATTAGTGCACGGGAAGAAATGCGCAACCGGGCGACGCGCGCCATCATCGCCGACGCCTTTTTCCGCTGGGAAAGCGCCGCGACCATCGCCCTGACGATGCTGCTGGCCTTTTTCCTGCCGACGCTGCCGGCCCCCTTCGAGTGGTGGCAGTGGTGGTTCTGGATCATCGGCGGCCTGGCGGCGGAAGCGGCCTTGATCGTGGCCCACGTCACCGACCCGCGGGCTGCCGATGCTGCCGTGGCCCGCATGTTCCACGAAGAGTACAACCCGCAGGACATCCAGAACCGGGTCACGCGCCAGCGGATGCTCAAGGCGCTGGAATACCGCGCCGGCATCGTCGGTATGATCGGGACCAAGACCGGCGTCATGAAGTTGAGCTTCGAGGAAACGCTGGGCGAGATCGACGACTGGATCGGCCAGATTCATCGGCTGGCCCGCAAGATGGACAACTTCGAGGAGAACTCCATCCTGGATCGCGATCGGAAGGCCGTGCCCAACGAATTACGCAACCTGCGCCGCCGCCTGGAGATCGAAAGGTCGGAGACCGTGCGCCAGGAGCTGCTGGAAGCCATTCACCTCAAAGAGCAGCAGATGGAGAACCTCAACGCCGTGGCCGATAACATGAAGCGCGCCGACATCCAGCTGGAGAATACGCTGGCCGCCCTGGGCACGCTCTACGCGCAGATGCAGGTCATCGATACCAAGGACCTGGACAGCGCCCGCGCGCGCCGCCTGCGTGACGAGATCCATGACGAGGTGGCCGAATTACAGGATACCATCACGGCGATGGACGAGGTTTACGCCGTCAACCTGCGGGAGTAAGCGGCCTTTTGCCGGCGGCATTCTACCGGCGGCCTTTTGCCAGCGGCTTTACGCCGGTTGACCAATCGCTATCTGAGGGCATTGGTGGAGGGTGGTGGGAAACAATGGACGATATTCTGCTGTCACTCTTTTCCGAACCGAATCTGTTGTATATCGTTTTGATCACCGCGGCCTGGGTCGGGGTGCTGGCCCTGTTCGTGCCCGGCACCGGCGTGATCGAGCTGGCGGCGGCGGTGGGTCTGCTGGTGGGAATCGGGGGGCTGGCCGCTGCCGGGGGCAGCGTGATCGGCCTGATCCTGTTCGGGGTTTCGTTTGGCCTGGTGGCCCTGGCGATCCTGCGCCTGTTTTCCCAGGTGGGGCCTGCCGGGCGGATGAGGGTGTCCGATTGGCCGGCTTCCATATGGGCCCTGGTGCTGGGCGCGACGCTGGTGCAGTTTTTCGGCGGGGTTGCGCTGGCGGTCAGCCTGCCCGATCTCTCGCTGGCGACCGTCGGGCTGCTGGCGCTGGGGTCGCTGGCCATCTTCCGCTGGATGCTGATGCCCACGGTGAACGCGCTGCGCCCGCCGCCGCAGTCCGGGGCCGAATCGCTGATCGGCGAGCGGGCCGAGGTCCGCTTCGCGTCGGAAGCGCCCGGCAAACCAGGCACGGTCTTCCTCAACGGCGAGCTGTGGCAGGCCGTGGCCGACAGGCCGCTGGTCGTCGGTGAAACCGTCGAGGTGACGAGCCGCGACGGGATGCGGCTGCACGTGCGGTGACTCGAGTCGCCCGGCGGCGAGACCTGATCCGGCCTGGTGGTTTATTGGGGGCGGCCCGCGGGTGATGTGATCCGGCGGGCTGCCCGTGTTGTTTGGTAACCCTGGTACATGACGACAGACACAAATTCCCTTGCTGACCACTACCGTCTCGCGCGGACCTCCTGGCGTGATGTCGGCGCCATTTATCGCCTGCAAAAAGCCGTCTTCCCCCAGGATGCGCTGTCCTGGCCGGAGGTGCTGTTCCTGCTGCTGTGGCCCGGCTTCCATAACCTGAAGGCGCTCTCGCCCGGCGGGGAGGTGGCGGGATATGTCTGCGGGGGGCGGCTGCCCGTCGGCAGCAAAATCTGGATCATGATGATCGGCGTGCACCCGGCCCACCAGCGGCGCGGCCTGGGACGCCGCCTGCTGACCGCCTCGGAGGAAACGCTGGACGGCAGCGCCATCTACCTCACCGTACGCGCCAGTAATACGCCCGCCAGCATGCTTTATCAGCAGGCCGGCTATCGGCAGGTCCGGGTGAAACGGCGCTGGTATCCCGGCGGCGAAGACGGCATCGAGATGCGCAAGGACCGGCTGTAAGCCGCGGCTGCTCGCTCCGTATCACGTTTCCTCGATCTCAGCAAATCGCAGATGGTCGCCGGCCAGGTCCAGCACGGCCACCGAGCGCGGTCCGCGCCGGGTGCTGCCCAGCGCGCCGGGGTTGATCACGCGCGTCTGGCCGATCCGGTCGTCGCGCCGGGCGTGGGTGTGCCCGTGCAGCACGTAACGATAGGTCTGCGCTTCGATCAGGTTTTGCAGCACCTCGTCGTGATGGCCGTGCATCATGGCGATGGGGTGGCCGTCCAGCGTCAGGCTGACCTGCTCGCGCGGCGGCGTGGCCCCGATGGCGCGCGCGGCGTCGGCCAGTTCGGCCAGCTGCCGGTCCATGTTGCCGCTCACAAAGGTGATCGTCCAGCCCGCGAACACGCCCACGAAGCCCGGCGTGGTTATGTCGCCGCAGTGCAGGAGCTGGCTCACTCCCTCGGCGCGAAAGATGGCCAGCGCGGCCAGGGTGTTGGCCTGGTGGTCGTGTGTATCGGAGAGAATGCCGATTTTCATCAGGGCGACTCCTCGTCGGCTGCGATTAGAATTACGGCTGCGGCAGGCCGGAGTAGGGCGCGGGCAGGAATTCCGTCAGCGGGCGTTGAGTGGCGCGGTCCACGGCGGCCACGGTGCAGAAGCCCAGTCCCCGCCACCACGTCGGCGACGGGGCTTCGCCGCGTCGGTGGGCGACGTACAGGGTGAGCACCAGCCCGTGCGTGATCACCGCCGCCGACTCGGGTTCGTCGTGCCGGGCCAGCACGTCGGCGATGCCCGCCTGGAAGCGTGCCAGGGCGGCGGCGGCCGTCTCCCATCCACGATAGCGCTCTTCCCGATGGGCGAAAAATGCCTCGACTGCCGCCACGTAAGCCGCCTGGTCCGGGGCGCTGTAGGCGCTGCGATCGACTTCGTTGAGCGCGCTCAGCGGCCGGACCGGCTGCCCGCCGTAGGCGGCCACGCGCTCGGCGGGTTGGATGGCTTTGCGCTCCGCGCTGGGATAGAGGGCCGCCACGTGCCGCCAGAACGGCGCGGCGATCAGCGCTTCCACCTGGGCGCGGCCTTCCGGGCTGAGGTCCCATTCAGCCACGGGTGTATTGAGGTCGACCTGGGTGTGCGGGTGTCGGATCAGGTAAAGCAGGGGCATACGGTCCTCCCGGCCGGGTGATGGGCCTATCCGGGGCTTATTGTACCGCTAATGGCGGATGACGCGTCATCGACAGATGACGATAGCCGCGTTTCTGGTATAATGAGTCTGACCTGACCCTGTGGCGTGACACGGAGGCACATCCCATGCGGCGCTTATTCCTGTTTTTCCTGGGCGTGATGCTCGGCGCGGCGGTTGGCGTGGCGCTGGCCATGCTGCTGGCTCCGGCTTCCGGCAACCGGATGCGCGAGGAAGCGAAAGAGTACTACGATCAACTGCTGGCGGAAGCCCGCAAAGCCGCCGAAGCGCGCCGCCAGGAGCTGCAAATGGAATTGAACACCATGACCGGCGCGGCGGAGGCTGACGCCGGGTCGTGAGCCAGCGCGACACATCCGATTGGCACCATACCGTGATATCATCCTAAGCTTTTGCGGACGGAATCACGGTTTTTTTTGTAGGCAACAGTGCCCATCACCGCCTGTAATAGCTTTCAACTGATCGCTGGAACCTGTTGACTGACGACCCAAGGACCTGACCGATGCGTATCACCATTCTGACCTACGGCACGCGCGGTGACGTGCAGCCCTACGTGGCTTTGGGCGTGGGCTTGCAGCGGGCCGGCTTCCGCGTGCGCCTGGCCGCCCCGGAGCCGTTCAAGGCGTTTGTGACGGGGCAAGAGCTGGACTTCGCGCCGCTGGCCGGCGACATCACCGAACTCTCGCGCGGGCTGGTCGATGAGGCCGGCCACAACCTGCTGCGCACCATCCCCGTGCTGATGGAGTACATTCTGCCGCTGGCTCTGCAGGTGCTGGCCGGCGTTGAGGACGCCTGCCGCGATGCCGATGCCATCATCTATACTTTCCTGCTGGCCGTGCCCGGCCACGAAAACGCCCGCGAGCGCGGCGTGCCGGACTTTTTCGCCCAGGTTTATCCGCTCTTTGTGCCGACGGCGGGTTACCCGGCGCTGATGTTCCCCCGGCTGCCCCCGACCGATCCTCGGCTGACCGGCGCCTACAACCGCCTGACGCACGCCATTTTCACCGGCGTCTACTGGGGATTCGGCCGCCTGTCTTACAACTGGCTGCGCCGTTCCCACCCCGAGCTGACGCCGCTCTCCGGTTGGCCCTTTGCCGTGCAGGACCGTCCCCCGCCGCCGGCGCTGTTCGGCTTCAGTCCGCTCGTGGTCCCGCCCCCTGCCGATTGGTCCTCGGACGAGGGTCGCCAGCGCGTGCACGTGACCGGCTACTGGCACCTGCCGCCCGCCGACGATTGGGTGCCGCCGCCCGACCTGCTGGCCTTCCTGGAGGATGGGCCGCCGCCGGTGTACGTCGGTTTTGGTAGCATGATCACGCGGGATGCCGCCCAAATCACCGCCGTGATCCTGGAAGCGCTGGCGAAGGCCGGTCAGCGCGGCGTGCTGCTGGGCGGCTGGGGCGACTTCGGCGGGGCGGACCTGCCCGCTTCGGTGTTTCGTATCGATTCGGCCCCGCACGAGTGGTTGTTCCCCCGCATGACGGCGGTGGTGCATCACGGCGGGGCGGGGACCACGGCCGTCGGGCTGCGGGCCGGGGTGCCCTCGATCCTGCTGCCGCTGACGGCGGATCAACCCTTCTGGGGGCAGCGGGTGGTTGCCCTCGGCGTCGGGCCGGACCCGATCCCGCGCGGGCGGCTCACGGCGGAGAAGCTGGCCTACGCCATCCGGGTAGCCGTGACGCACGAACCGATGCGCCGGCGGGCCGCGGCAGTCGGCGCGCAAATCCGGGCGGAAGACGGGGTGGGGGAAGCGGTGCGGATTATTCAACGGGCTTTGGAGGGATAACGATATGCGGCTTTCGATGTTGGCGGTGGGTTCGCGGGGCGACGTGCAGCCTTACGTGGCGCTGGCGTTGGGCCTCAAAAATGCCGGGCACGAGGTGCGCCTGTGCGCCGGCAGCGACTTCGAGGCCTTCATCACCGGCTACGGGCTGGAGTTCGTTTCGTTGGGCGTGGACATGCGCGCCTTCGTCGACGAATACATGCAGGATGCGCTTCGTTCCGGCCGCAATGCGCCGCGCGCCATCCGCGATGTGGTGCGCCAGGGTTTGCAGTTCGGCGACGCCATGATGCGGGGGGTGGCAGCGGCCTTCGACGGGGCCGACGCCGTGATCGCCTCGCTGGTGGGAATGAACATGAGCTACCACGTCGCCGAAAAGCGGGGTGTGCCGCTGCTCCTGGCGCTGACCCTGCCGCTGCCGGGCCGCACGTCGGCTTTCCCCAGCCCGATCTTCCCACCCCTGCCGCTGGACGGCGGGCGCTTCAACCGGCTGACCCACGACCTGGCGGAGACCATGCTGTGGCTGATGCTGCGCTGGCCGGTCAACTTCTGGCGGCGTCGGGAGGGCCTGCCGCCGCAAAGCACCTTCCGCTGGCCGTTCCGCGCCATGAACGGTCGACCGCTGCCC
The DNA here is from genome assembly GCA_034430555.1 of Anaerolineae bacterium. Classification (GTDB taxonomy): domain Bacteria; phylum Chloroflexota; class Anaerolineae; order Aggregatilineales; family Ch27; genus DAOTXK01. The sequence continues at coordinate 57,620 of DAOUEM010000362.1, forward strand.
GCGCTGCACGCCGTCAGCCCGTCGGTGCTGCCGCCGCCGCCCGACTGGGGCGATCACGAGCGCCTGACCGGTTACTGGTTCCTGCCCGCCCCGGACGAGTGGCAGCCGCCCGCCGACCTGCTCGCTTTCCTGGAGGGTGGCCCGCCGCCGGTGGTCGTCGGCTTTGGCAGCATGGCCTCCCGCGATCCGGAGGAAACCGCGCTCATCGTGCGGGAGGCGGTGCGACGCAGCGGCCAGCGCGCCGTTTACCTGACCGGCTGGGGCGCGCAGGGGGACATCGACTGGCCGGACGCGATGTACGTGACCGCGGCCATCCCCCACGACTGGCTGTTCCCCCGTGTGGCGGCGGTGGTGCATCACGGCGGGGCCGGGACCGTCGCTGCCGGGCTGCGGGCCGGGCGTCCCACCGTGGTCGTGCCCTTTTTTGGCGATCAGCCGTTCTGGGGGCAGCGGGTGGTTGCCCTGGGCGTCGGGCCGGAACCGATCCCGCGCGGGCGGCTCACGGCGGAGTCGCTGGCTTATGCCCTGCGCGTGGCCGCGACGCACCAACCGATCCGGCAGCGGGCCGCGGCGCTGGGCGAACGCATCCGGGCGGAAGACGGGGTAGGGGAAGCGGTGCGTTTGATCGAGGCACAATTGGCCCATTTGGCCTGATTCTGGCGCGCAAATGTTCGATTTTGCTTAAAAACTTGGGTTATCTTTGGGATAACTTGGGAAAAACCAACCGCCTTGGGGGGCATACCATGGCTGATCGCCTGCGCCTGCGCTTCATCCGGCGCGATGAACTGCCCGCGCTGCTCGACCTGTACAACCACCTGCACGCCAGCGACGATCCGCGCCCGTCACCGGATGAGCTGGATCGCCTGTGGGAGACCATCCACGCCGACCCGCGCCTGCTGTACTTCGGCGGGGAGGTGGACGGGCGGCTGGTGGCGTCCTGCACGCTGTCCATCATCCCCAACCTGACTCGCGGCTGCCGTCCTTACGGCCTGGTCGAAAACGTGGTTTGCCATCCCGACTATCGACGGCGCGGCATTGGGAAGCGGTTGCTGCGGTATACGCTGGCCTACGCCTGGGATCAGGGCTGCTACAAGGTCATGCTGCTGACCGGCCGCCAGGACCCCGGCACCCTGCAATTTTACGAGGAGGCCGGGTTCCTGGCCGGGGTGAAGACCGGCTTCATCGCCTATCCGGCCTGAGGCTGCTGCCCTTCCAGGAAGCTGGGCAGGTAGAAGCTCAGGTAGTGCAGGGGGGTCTCCGGACCGGCGCTGATGCTCGTCGCGGCCATGTTCGGGCTTGCCACGATCACATCGTACTGGCCCAGGGCCGGCGCGCTGCCGTTGTGCCCGGCCTGCCCGATTCCGTCTGTAATAGCGTGACCACTTCCATCTGTAACGTACAGGAACAAATCTTCGCCCTCGCGCGGCGCTTCGATGGCCGTCGAGCCGCCGGCGGCGACCATGGTGGCCGTCAGCCGTCCGTGCATGTGCTGCGTCATCGGCGAGTCGTCCCCGATCAGGCTGGTGATCGTGCCGTCCCCGCTCTGCCGGACCGGCAGTTCGCCGCGCCCCACCTGCTGGTAGTGCGGCTCCTGGTCGCGGTACTGCGGGTCGGCGATGTACCATATCTGGATCACGCGGGCCGGTTCGTCGCTGTGATTCAATTCCTGGTGTTCGATCCACTGGCCGGAGAACATGCGCTGTAATTCCCCCGCCTGGATGTCTCCCTTACCGCCGGTAGTGTCCTCGTGGCTGAGCGTGCCCTCCAGCACCCAGGTGTAAATCTCCAGGCCCCGGTGCGGGTGCCAGGTGAAGCCGTTGCGCGGCGCGATGCGCGTCATGTGCGCGGTGAGCATCCCGCTCAGCCGCTGCAGGGGACTCCAGCCGCCCACCGCGAAGTGCGAGTGCAGCCAGTGCACCGGGTGGATGGTAGGGAAGGCGTCCGCCGGGAAGTGCTGGAACGGCTCGGCGCGCACGAAATTGGGGGCGATGGCGGTCTCCAATAAATACATCAGTTACGGCCTTTCCTTACCTATACCAACAAGGATTTTGATCGGTTGACTAGGCGGGTCGTGTAGGGGCGACCGGCTGGTCGCCCATGATAGGCCGCCTGTAATTCTATTCCATCATGCTGAAATTATGCTGATATAGATATATAATATCCATAAAAACCTGCCGCCGATGCCCATTCGAGCGCTGTCCGTGGGTGGTCAGTCGTCTACCTGACGGGTGTAGAGATAGGCGCTGCCGCCGGCGTCTGATCGTGAGAAGCTATTTATCCGTGTTCTGTGTATACAGATAAGCGCTGCCGCCGGCGTCTTTTCGGGAGAGGTTATTTATCCGTGTTCTGTGTATACAGATAAGCGCTGCCGCGTTTGCCTACCTGTGTGATCACACCCATCGCCCGCAGGCAGTAGGCCATCTGCTGGGCCAGGCGGCGCGGACAGCGCAGCGCTTTCGACAGGTCGCCGGTAGTAAAGGGATCGGCCAACTCGTCCGGCAGCAGGGCCGCCATGTCGCCCGGCCCTTCGAACAACCGCCGTTCCACCACGTCGAGCAGCCGCCGCCCCTCGGTGACCCAGCCCTTGCGCCGCCAGCCGCGCCGGCCATCGAAGCGCCGCACCTCCTCCTCCTGGATCAGCAGCACCTCCAGCGAGAAGTTGGGGTGGGCCAGCAGATGCGGGAAGCTCACCAGTTCGCGGAAGACGTCCACCACCGCGCCGCGTTTGGGCGATTTGCGGCGGCTGCTCGGATCACCATCAACCAGCGGCAGCTTGACGATCCATTTTTCGCGGGCGACAGGATGCACCAGCCGTACGGCGTGTTCCGCCGTCAGCGCCGCCAGCTTGCGCTTCATCTGGCTGAAGCCGCGCGTCTGGATTTCCACCAGCAGGTTGCCCTGCACGATGTCGATCACGTAGCCGTCCACCCGGACCTCGGTGGCGGCCTCCGGCCCGGCATACCACGTCTTGAGAGCGGCATGGAGCAGGTTTTCGTTCAGCGTGCCGATGTGATTGGGCGGTGGCTGCGGTTGTGGGTCGGGCATAGCGGCTCCGGGCGATCGGTGGATAGCTGTCCCCAGTATAACGCAGCCCCGGCCAGGGTGTCATCTGGCAGGTTTCTACCTGGAAAATTGCCAAATGCAGCACCGCTAAGAGCACCACTCACCGGAAGGATGTATAATCAGAACGCGTGTATGTAACATTTTTGTTATCCCGAGGGAGAATACCCGTGACCGAACTGGCGATCAATGTCGATGCCGTCGTCGATTTCCTGCTGGGCCTGCTGAATACGCCCAGCCCAACCGGTTATCACGACGAGGCCGTGGCTTACGTGCGGGATGTTTTTGCCGGCCTGGGCCTGCCGGACCTGGCGATCGATATCCTGCCTAAAGGCGCCCTCCGGCTGACCTGGCCTGGCCAGGCCGCCGACGCGCCGCGCGGCCTGACGGCTCACCTCGACACGCTCGGCTTGATGGTCAGGGCGATCAAAAGCAGCGGCCGCCTCAAGGCCACCAACCTGGGCGGCGTGATGTGGGGCGGCATCGAGTTTGAAGGAGTCACGATCCGAACTTTTGATGATCGCCGCTACCGGGGCACGGTCGTGCCGGTCAATCCCAGCGTGCACGTCAACCGGGACATCCACAAGGCCGAACGCAACGCCGAGACCATGGAGATCCGCCTGGACGAGCGGGTGGACAACGCCGCCGACGTGCGCGCCCTGGGCATCGGGGTGGGGGATTTTGTCTTCCTCGATCCGCGGGTGGAAGTCGTCGCTTCCGGCTTCATCCGCGCCCGGTTCCTGGATGACAAGGCCGGCGTGGCCGCCATTTTCGGCGCGGTGCTGGCCCTCCAGGCTGCCGGGCAACGCCCCGCCCAGGATACGACCATCCTCATTGCCAACTATGAGGAAGTCGGGCACGGCGGCGCGACCGGTTTCCCGCCGGACCTGGCGGAACTGGTGGCGGTGGACATGGCCGCCATGGGCGATGACCAGGCCTCGGACGAGTTTTCGGTGACCGTCTGCGTGAAGGACAGCGGCGGCCCCTACCACTTCGCCATGAACAACAAGCTGCGCCACCTGGCGGACGCCTTTGCCATCCCCTGCCAGGTGGATATTTATCCCTACTACGGCTCGGACGGCACTGCCTACTGGCGGGCGGGTGGGGATGCGCGGGTCGGGCTGGTGGGGCCGGGTGTGGACGCCTCCCATTCCTACGAGCGCACCCACCGCGACGCGCTGGAGCACAGCGCCCACCTCCTGGCGCGGTACCTGCTGGATACGGAATCGTAGGAGCGACGCGGACGCTTCCGAGTCCGGGCGGTCGTCCGAAGCAAGCCGTCTGCTTATCCCGCCGCCGGGGCCTCCGGCGACGCTTCTGCCGGGGCCTTGATATAGCGCAGGACCACGAACAGCGCGCCCACTACCATCACCAGCGCCGTGACGAACAGGACCTCGTACCCGGCCACTTCGGCGATGGTGCCGCCGATCAAGGGGGCGCTCAGCAGCGAGATGGCCGATACGGTGTTGAAAAGGCCGGTATACACCGGGCGTTGGTCGGGTGTGGTATGCATGATCACCCAGTTCAGGTAACTGCTGAACAGGTTGCTCAGGGCGATGCCCGAGGCGAAAAATCCCAGGTACAGCGGCAGCGGGCCGACCGCGCCGGCCACCAGCGCCGAAACCGGCAGCAGCGCCGCCGCCACCAGCGCCAGCCGGATAAACTGCAAGTTGTGGCGATTGCCCATCCAGGAGTACACAAAGGCCCCGAGTAACGCACCCAGCGTCTGCATGGCCAGCAGGTTGCGGACGGCGACCCCGCTGACGACGCCCAGCTGCACCGTCGCAAACCCGATGTAAAAAGGACCGGCCATCATGTACAGGCTGGACAGCGCCCGCGTGATGATCATGGCCCGGAAGGCCCGGTCCTGGCGCAGGACCCGGCCCAGCGCCGGGAGGTACTCCCGGAAGCGGGGCGCTTTGACGGTGGTCGGCCGGTTGGGCAGCTCGCGGATGAACAGGCAGGGGATGATGGACCCCACGAACAGCAGGCCGGCGATGGCGAACAGCAGCCCGTAGTTGTTGGGGAAGCCGGGGCCGTCCTCCCCCAGGATAACCCCGACCAGCGGCGTGACTCCCAGCGTGATCAGGCCGCCGATGCCCATCATCAGCCCGAACATGCGCGCCCGCCAGCGGTTGTCCAGGCTGCTACCGATCAGCTCCACCCAGGGCACGCCGACGATCCCGTCGCCCACCGCCGCGATGCCGTAACAGACCAGAAACGCTACCAGCACCGGGCCGGGCTGCTCCTCCCCCAGCACGATCAAAATCCCGCTGAAGGCCAGTATGGCGAAGCGCACCGGGATATTGGGGCCGGCAAACCACCACTTCTTCCGGCTGAACTGGAGCAGGTACCGCGCCATAAACAACTGCGGCATCATCCAGCCGACCTCAAACAGGCTGCTCGACAGGCCGATCAGCACCTCGGAGTCGGTGAGCTGGCGGATGAAATCGGGGATGACGGTGGTCGTCCCGATGATGCCCATCGCTATCGTGAACAGGATTCCATCGACTAAAAAGAGCAAGAAGTTGCTGCGGTAGGTGCTTTCCAGCTGGGCAGGGGAGAGCGTCTGCGCGGTCGAATCGGTCATGCTGCGCCTGTGCTTTCGTACGGCGGATGATATTCGTGGCGGCGTGTCCGCCGGAATCATCCACGGGAAGGGTCAGGATGGCTTCACGCGGCTTCAAGATCAAGTCGGGTGCCGCCCACCAGCAGTGCGTATTTTACCACGGCAGTCCCGACAGCTCGATCCGCCCCTCTGGCCAGGGACGATTGCGCAGCGGCAGCACCATGATCGCCAGGTCGGTCTGGACGTATTCACCGCGCCAATCGGTGAAAAACATCGGCGCGGTGGTTTCCTGCCAGCCCAGCCCTGCGTAAAGGGAGACCCGATCCCGGATGCACAGCAGCAGCCCAAAGTCGGCAGTCGTAGCCCGGCGCATGTGATCGCCCGCACGACGCATCGCCTCGGAAGCCAACCCGCGTCCGCGCCACTCAGGCTCGGTGATCACCCCGGAAATGCCACCTAACGACACCGGCTGCCCGTCGACGGTCGACGCCTGTGCCACGATGCCCACGTGGCAGACCAGAATCTCGCCGGCCCAAGCCAGCACCCGCCAGCTTGCTGGGGCCAGTTGATCCAGCATAATGCCGAATTCGATGTCGAACCACTCGTTGATTAAGGCCGTGATGGACGGCGGCAGGTCGTCTGCTCGCCTGACCTCGAAGCGGATTTCCATGCCGGGAGTCCTCTGCAAGCGCGCCTTACCAGGGTAGGCCGGAAAACCATTCGTCTTTCCGGCGCTGAGAGTAATTGGCCCGGAGCGCCCAAACACCCTTCCCACGTAAATAGAAACAGCGCGGGACGGATGTCTCTCGGCCAAGAGTGCAGTCCGTCCCCACCACTTCGCTCTCAGGCGAACCCGAGAGTTATTGGTCGACCGCGGCGACGCGGGTGACGCATTTTTTACGATCACCTCAATCCTAACATGGGTGATGCCGGCGGGCAAGACCAGTGTGCAGTAGGGAGAGCTTGGACGAGGCAGGGGGGGATAAGTCCTATCAACGCAAATCATGTTGCGCGGCCCAAGGAGAACCGCAAGCACCGGAAGGTAGGCGGAGACGAGGGCGACAACGCGCTAGCGGATTAGCTCTCCGCCCGGTGCTGCGTGCGACGTCACCGGCCCGCAGCTCTGGCGGGTAGCCCTACATACTCAGCTTGAAGAAACTGGCGTGCCGCAGCGGAGCTTGTGACCGAAAGTCGCAAGCCGGGTGCAAATCCCGACACGCCAACTCGCAGGACAGCCCCTGGCCCATGGTGCCAGACCGGTGTTCTGCCGAAAGCCCGACCGTCTCCCCCTCGGTCGGGTTTCTTTTTTGATTCTGACGTCACGCGCCCGCCTGTAAACCCAGGCGGGGTCGTTGTTCCCAAAAAGGAAATAGGAAATGCATACCCAGAATACCACAACCCGTAAGCGCCAATAACCCCTGTCCGTCGGCACGTTCCTGGACGACGACGACCGCTACCGGGCGGCCATCACCATCAGCCCGCCCAACACGATACCGGTCTTCGTCGTGGTCCGGCGCGGCGTGGTGGCCGAGATTTACGCCGAGCTGCTCGAGGCAGGCCGTAAGCCGGTCGAGGCGACCGGGCTGGCCTCGGCAAGACGTGGCTCCTCAATAACCTGGCGCTGAACGCCGCGCGAAAAGGGGCGCAACGAGAGCCTTCACCGGGAGCGCGAGATGCTGGCCCGCCACAACGCCCTCAAGCGCCAGTTCTGGCTGGCGGTGATGTGGGGGGGGGGGTGTATCGGGTTCGGCGTAGGGCTGGTAGTGGGGTTGATGTTTTAGGGGGACGTATGACCGAACCCTACCGGCGAACGAGTGCGAGTCCACCTCCATCACCATGCGTCTCCGCGATCCGAACAACTTCTACTCCGTTTCAAAGGCAATGGATTGTATCAACGTATCTAGCGTATTCAGGCTCGGGTTAAACGCTTCATCGGGCAGGCTGTTAATTTGCGCGAAAGCCTGCGGCAGATAGTGGTCCGAGTAATTCGCTGCGAATTCATTCCAGTCAATGTCGCTGGTATCGACTTCTTCCGGCAGCACACCGGTTTTCACCGGGAAGATGGCTGAGACATAGTACGCGCCGTCAGCCATGATACCTTGAAAGGTATAGAAAATTTGTCTATCGGTGAGATGGTCGGCCTCTTGTGAATGCCGGGTCACATAACGTATGCCGCTGCCGACCCCGGCAATCTCTACATATTGTGGATGCGAGCGCAGCATCTGACCGGAGTTTACCCAGGGCAAAAAGGGGAGACGTATCTCAGGCGGGCGAGCCGATGTCCCGACATAAGCAGATAGATCGGGACGTTCCCGCAGCAGCGACTCCAGGGCATTGGGTTGATCGACAAAATCGTAGCCAAATTCGCGCATGGAATCGGTCGAATAGACCAAAATCTGTGGCCCTGCAATGAGATAAGGCAGTCGAAACTCACTTCCGTCCAGGTAGTTAAGAAAGCTGAAGCGGATGTGCTCTGGATAGTGTGCATACCAGAACTGCTCTTCAGGTAGCGTAAGCGGATTGGCTTCTATCGTCTCAACCTGAATCCCTGTAGCGAGAGATGAAGGAAACGAGAAACGGATATTGTCGTACCTGACGGTATGGCTATCACCCTGTGCCGCGATCGGCGTACTCAAAATGCTCAACACAATAAGCATGACTAACCAACGTCCATATCTTCTGGCGTTCATTCATCGACCTCCTTGTGCTATGGTCCATCCCGAAGGATAAAGAAGAACAGCCAGTCGTGCTTGACGCTTGTCCTCCGCCTGACCACCCATATAGTGATGTAGCCTTACACACATCTGTGAAACAGGGGGCAACGGTCACACAACGGGCCGGCAGGTATCGAATCAGGAGGTGGTCTACAGATCCGCCTCTTTTTGTTTTCAGGAAGGATACACATGGCGCAACCTAAAACCTCATACCTCTCAGTCACGGACCAGTTCTGCGGCGCAGGCGGCAGTTCGCTGGGCGCGTCCGCCGCCGGCACCGAGGTCATCCTGGCGATGAACCACTGGGAGCTGGCCATTGAGACGCACAACACCAACTTCCCCCGGACCGACCACGTCCTGAAGGTGACGTATGGCGAACACGAGCGAGTGCTGCGGATTGTCGATGATTGGCTGATTGAAGCTGAGATTACGGGTGGGCGGGTGTTCCCTATCTCGACCCGGACCGTGCAGCGTATCTTGAGTCGCTACCCGCTCTACATCGATGGTGAAGAGCGCAGGGTTCAACCTCATGACCTGCGCCGGACCTATGCCCGCCGCTTCTACGAGGCCGGTGTTGACCTGGCCGCCATCCAGCATGGAGATGGGCCATGCTGATCTGAAGACCACGCTGGGTTACATCGGCCAGCTAAACGTAGACAAGAGGAAGCCGCCGGAGGTATTTGATTTTGAACGCTAAAGCAGCTTTTTTTCGCAATTGCTATACAGTCTTACCGTTCACCCACTCTTCCGGTTTCTATCGATTATCAGATATTGACGATGTGCTAGGTGTTTTCTTGACACTCGCCCTAAATCAAACATCGATTGACCACGAACTGCTCTCGTATTCAACCGCAGAATAGAGCGGATCGGCGCTCCGCCTGATTTATGCTCCGCTTATTACCGAGTTGGCATCCCCCATAGGCGTATGGTCCCATCATGACCACCTGACGCTATCAGATAGCCGTTAGGACTAAAGGCTACACTGTTCACAGAGGCGAGATGACCTTCTAAAATGGCTAATTGCTCTCCTGTAGCAGGGTTCCATAGCCGTACAGTCTGATCCCAACTTCCGGAGGCGAGCATTGCCCCATCTGGGCTGAAAGCAATGGTTTCCACAATATAGTTATGCCCCCTCAAGACCACCAGCTCTTCACCTGTAGCGACATTCCATAATTGTATGACGTTGCCCTGGCCCGCAACTGCGATAGTGTTTCCATCTGGACTAAAAGCAATGCTTTTCACAATGTCGTTGTGTCCTTCAAAGACAGTCAACTGCTCACCAGAAGCTACGTCCCATAAGCGAACTGAGTCACCCCCAGAAGCCATTAACCGGCCATCAGGACTGAAGGCCACAGCGTTTACCCTGCGGTTATGGCCGTCTAAGAGATATAGTTGCGCGCCCGTCTCAATGTCCCACAACCATACAGCACCTTGCTGGCCTATTCCACCTCCACCCGCGAGAACCGCTCCATCAGGGCTGAAGGACAGATCTTGGATATAACGCCGTTCATCACCTTGGAAAGCCAGCAGCAACGTACGTTCTGTACTCGTCGCAACGTCCCACAGGCGTACGCTTTCACCCCGTTCATAAATAGCCAATGTTCTTCCATCTGGACTAGTGGTTATGACCGCCGACGGGTATCGAGTGTATATCGCATTGATTAGTGTGCCTGTGGACACCTCCCATAGTCTCACATGTTTGTCATAGTATCCGGCAGCCAACATGCTCCCACTCGGGCTGAAAGCAACACTTGACACAAATCCGTAAAAACAATCGAGGACGGCACGCTGACGAAAGTATGGCAGGTCCCAAATATGGAGGGTGTTATCGTAATGCCTGGAGAGTAGCATCGATCCGTCGGGGCTAAAGGCCAGTCTCACGGCATAACCAATGTCGTGCATGCCGGTCAATTCTTCACCGGTGGAAACATCCCACAAGCGGATTGAGCCGTCATTACCGGACGATGCCAGGATTGTCCCATCTGGGCTGAATGTGACACTTAAGACTTCGCTTTGGAGGCCTGCTAAAGTAACACGTTCTTCATTAGCGGCTATATCCCATAGTTGGATGGTATCGCGGCTTGGATATGCAACTGTCAGGCCGGTAGAACTTATGGTGCCACCGTTGAATACCGAAAAAGCCCTTTCAAAAAAACCATCCTCCAGTATGGTCTGTTCTATACCGGTCGCTACATCCCACAGGTGGACGGTACCATCCCCTCTTGATACCAATGTTGTGCCATCTTGGCTGAATTCGATCCCCAAAAGTGTGCCACTGGCGTGCCCCCGTAAAACAATACTGTCTTCCACGTAACTACCTGTGTTGGCTCCCAGTTCAAGGATGTTCCACAGACGCACAGTACCATCACCACTCGCGGATGCTAGAATTGTCCCCTGGGGATTGAACGCCAGATCGGATACGAACTCTTCGTGCCCCGTGAGTTCAGCGAGGGTCTCTCCCGTAGGCAGGTCCCATAGCTTGATAGTTGAGTTCGCTCCTGAAGCCAATATGGCGCCATCTGGGCTGATAGCCAGCCCAGCCTCCGGACTTGTCGGCTCTTCAATCGTGAGGAGTTGTTCCCAAGTCGCTGTGTCCCACAAACGAATGACGTCGGCACTGCCTGATACCAGGGTCTGCCCATCCTGGCTGAACTTCACGTGGAGTACATCAGATGCAGGCTCTGGAAGTAAGCGCGGCTCCTGTGAGAAATCGTCAGTATAGTAGACCCAAACGCCCAGCGAACTGGGCACCGCAAGGAGGTGTCCATCGGGAGACCAGGCAACCGCTGCCAGCTCATAAAGTGAACCCCGTCCCAATCTTGCCAGTTGTATCACCTGGTCTGCGTTGCCAACAGTGAGGTTCCCAGTTTCAG